>CAYJXK010000005.1:0-37714 GCA_964374115.1 uncultured Gammaproteobacteria bacterium | reverse complement strand
CATAATTGAGCGGAAATATGTTATTGAGCACCAACCAAATTATTAAGACATAACCCCAATAGCGCATAGTCGTATGTCCGAAATCCACATTCCCACTCTTGCCCCGGATATCTTGTTTCGCATTGGAGATTTTCCTATTACCAATACCATGATCAATGTGTGGGTTGGGATGCTGATCCTTCTTATTATTGGCCTGTGGATTCGCACGCGTGCGCGTCTCAAACCTGGACGAGTGCAAAATGCCGCAGAATATTTTCTGGAATCGCTTCTTGGATATTTTGATCAGGTCACCGGGAATGCAGAAAAAACACGCCGTTTTCTTCCACTCGTTGGGTCTGTATTTTTCTTTATTCTTATCTCAAATTGGCTCGGGCTTCTGCCTGGAACAGGGAGTATTACATTGGGTCAGGCGCCACTGTTTCGTCCTGCGAATACAGATCTGAATACGACAGTCGCGATGGCGCTTGTATCCGTTGTTGTATCGCATATATTTGGATTCATCACAGTCGGCTTTTTTGCTCATCTGAATAAATTTATCCAGATAAAAGGAATTTTCAAAAGTCTTACCAAAGGTCCGGTTGCGATTTTTACTGCGTTTGTTGAATTTTTGGTTGGTATGATCGAGATTATCACAGAAATCGCCAAGGTGTTGTCCTTGTCATTGCGGCTTTTTGGTAATATCTTTGCCGGGGAAGTATTGATTTCTGTGATTTCTGCTCTTCTTGCATTTATTGTACCATCCCCATTCATGCTTCTTGAATTATTGGTGGGGTTGATTCAAGCGGCAGTTTTTAGTATGCTAACCCTTGTGTATTTGACAGTCGCAAGCGCAGAGCCACATCATAGTGAATGATGGAAAAAGAATGATGAATACCGCTACCATAATTCATCATTCTTTTTCCATAATTCACAACTAATTCGATACTGACCTTGAGGTAAAAGCCATTTTTTCCTCTCGAACGGTTTTGGTATCGTTAACGTACCATTCATATGGAACACGAATCATGGGTTGTGATCGCAAAAGCGTTCACAATGGGAGTTGGAGGAATGATGCCAGCCCTTGCGATCGGGATACTGGTTGGAAAAGCGATGGAATCAATTGGTCGTAATCCTGAAGCAACCGGAAAATTGTTTGTGCCAATGCTTATTGGCGCCGCGCTTGCGGAGTCCATCGCGATTTATTCTCTTGTGGTTGTTTTTACTTTGAAGTAATGAGATGGACGTCCCGACTCATCGGGACGAGATATCATTATTTCTGTTATTCCTATGGCACGGACACTTGAAACAGAGCATGGAGATGCAGGAAAAGAAACATCGGATGGCGTTCTCCAGACACTTGGTCTTGATGGACAGATTTTTGTTGGTCAACTCGTCAATTTTTTGCTGGTCATTGTGATTGTCTGGTTCCTTATTTTGAAGCCATTGACCAAGAAGCTTGACGAACGACGTCGGATGATTGATGAGAGCATTGAAAAAGCTCGTAAGGTGGACGCGGCGTTTGAAATGAGTCAACAAAAATACCAAGAAAAAATTGATGAAGCAAAGAGTGGCGCGAATAAAATTATTGAAAAATCCCATCAAGAAGCGACACGGATTGGCGACACCCTTAAGATGAAAGCAAAGGAAGAAATCGAGCTTCTTGTGGCTCAAGCAAAACGAAACATTGAGATTGATCGAGAAGAAATGAGACAGGATCTCCGAAAAGAAACCGCGGATCTTGTTGTATTGGCAGTGAAAAAAATTATTTCCGAGCGACTCGATAAGAAAGGAGATATCGCGTATATTCAAGAGATTCTCTCAGATTTAAAATCATAGTTCATTATGTCTCGTCGTCTTCCCCAACAATACGCTCGGATTCTCAATGAACTGACCAAAGATCTTCAAGGTGAAAAACTTTCTGAAGCACTGGACGCGTTTGTGAGATTACTTCAGAAAGAGCAAGCGCTCTCTCTTGGTGATTCGATCCTGCAAGCATTTGAAGTATTGTCAAAAAAAGAGGCGGGTGTTGCGGCAGTGACGTTGCGGTCTGCGTATCCTCTGAGCCCGGAAGTGAAAGAAAAAATTCAGAAAACGATCGGTGAAAAGATGGAATATACAACAATGGAAGATGCCGATCTTATCGGAGGTATTATCATCCATCGTGAGAATGTCATTTTGGACGGAAGTATTCGGACACAGCTTCGACGACTGCAAGAAATTCTCTGTTATTAATACTTAGTCTTCATGATTCATTTGTATGTCAAACGTTGATCAGATCGTGAGTTATCTCAAAAAAAATATAGCATCTTTTAAAAAAGAGATCCACACCGAAGAAGTCGGAAGAGTGATTGAAGTGAAAGATGGCATTGCGCGAATCACAGGTCTTGAAAAATGCCAGTCGCAAGAAATGATTGAGTTTCCGGGGGGCAGGTATGGGATTGCCCTGAACTTGGAAGAGGAAACAGTCGGTGTGGTGATTTTAGGAGAATATCGTCATATCAAAGAAGGAGACACGGTAAAACGCACCGGCCGCGTGATGTCTATCCCAGTTGGCGATGCGCTCATTGGTCGTGTCGTGAATCCACTTGCCGAAGAGATTGATGGCAAAGGACATATAAAGACAAAAAAAGTCTATCCGGTTGAGCGTGTTGCTCCAGGCGTTATTACAAGAGAGCCAGTGAATCGGCCGCTCCAAACAGGAGTCAAAGCGATTGACGCGCTTATTCCGATTGGGCGTGGACAGCGTGAACTTATTATTGGGGATCGTCAAACAGGAAAAACCGCGCTCGCGATTGATACCATCTTGAATCAAAAAGGCAAAGATCTCATTTGCATCTATGTCGCCATCGGACAAAAGGAATCGAAAGTTGCCAAATTGGTCACCAAACTGGAAGAAGGAGGAGCGATGGAGTATACCATCGTGGTTGTTTCTGGCGCATCGGCCTCTGCTCCGCTTTCGTATCTTGCGCCATACGCAGGCGTGACCATTGCCGAATATTTTGCCGACCAGGGCAAAGACGTGCTGGTGATTTATGATGATCTCACCAAACAGGCATGGGCGTATCGAGAGATGTCCTTGCTCCTGCGCCGACCGCCAGGACGTGAAGCGTATCCCGGAGATGTGTTTTATCTTCATTCTCGACTTCTCGAACGCGCGTGTAATCTGAACAAAGATCATGGCGGTGGTTCGATTACAGCGCTTCCGATTATTGAAACACAGGCAGGAGATATCAGCGCGTATATTCCGACCAACGTCATTTCGATTACTGATGGACAGATTTTCTTGGAGACGGATCTTTTTTATCGGGGGATTCGCCCAGCCGTGAATGTGGGGCTCTCTGTTTCTCGTGTCGGTGGCTCTGCACAGATCAAGCCAATGAAAAAGGTGGCAGGCAGTCTCAAATTGACACTTGCGCAGTTTCGAGAACTCGAAGCATTCGCACAATTCGCGAGTGACCTTGACGCGGAAACGAAAAAACAGATAGAGAGAGGTCGTCGAATCACAGAACTTCTCAAACAACCACAATATCATCCCTATCCTGTGGAAGAACAGGTCATTGTGATCTACGCGGTCAACAACGGATATTTTGATGATGTTGTGGTAGAAAAAATTCAAGAAGCGGAGACAACGCTCCTTGATCATGTGCGTAAAAAACAGAAAGTGCTGCTCGAAAAAATAGAGCGTGGCGAGTGGAATGAAGAGATTGAATCAAGTTTGAAAACAGCGTATGAAGATGTGAAAAAAAAATAACACTATGTCAACGAACACCAAAGCAATCAAAGCTCGTATCACATCGGTCAAAAATACAAAAAAAATCACCAAAGCCATGGAGATGGTCGCGGCTACAAAAATGCGCAAAGCCGTGGAGGCAACGCTCGCGAGTCGCATGTATGCGGTCGTGGCAAGAGATATGATGGAACATTTGGCAGAGGTCCCTGGTGTCTCCATCCCTCTTCTCGAGAAACGTTCTGTCAGTCGCATTCTCATGATTCTGGTGACATCCAACCGTGGACTATGTGGCAGTTTCAATAGTAATGTATTCAAACAAGCCCTCTTGGTCCTGAGTGATCAAAAAAATCTTGCGAGACATCGTATCGAGCATAGAGATGTTTCTTCATCAGAAACTATCACTATTGATATGTTGGGGATTGGCAAAAAGAGCGCCCTCTTTGCCAGACGATATGGGTATAAATTGATTGGCGTTTTTGATGGACTCAAAGAAAAACCAACATTTGAAGAAGTTTTGCCGATTATCACGATGGCTATGGATGCATTCATAAAGAAATACTATGACAAGGTTGTCGTGGTGTATACCGATTTCAAATCAAGCATGCAACAGATCCCAAAAGTACGGCAATTACTGCCTATCTCCGCGATAGATTTAGAAAAAATGATACATTCTCTCGGGGTGACCCCCCCGCTTGCAGTGGATACCAAGGGTCGGGTTCGGGACGAGTATCTCTTTGAACCGGGAAAGCGGCTGATCATGGAATCCATCCTTCCTCGCCTTGTGGAAATTCAATTATACCAAGCAATTCTCGAATCCTCCGCGAGTGAATACAGCGCTCGGATGGTTGCGATGAAGAACGCGAGTGAATCAGCAGGAGATATGATCGCGGATTTGAGTTTGGAATATAATAAAGGGCGGCAAACCGCGATTACGCGTGAAATTGCCGAGATTGCGGGAGGAGCGGTGGCAGTCGGTCAGTGAGGAATAGCGTCTGATTCTTGATTCTTATTTTTATAAGTATGGCCAAAGGAATTATCAGTCAAATCATCGGCGTTGTTGTCGATGTGCAATTTTTAGAAGATGTACCAGAGATTTATCATGCGCTTGAAACCACAGGTTCGAATGGATCGCCTTTGATTCTCGAAGTAGAGCAACATCTGGGCGGAGGGGTTGTGCGTACTGTCGCGATGGGCTCCACAGATGGAATTGCGCGTGGGGCAGAAGTGATGAATACGGGCGCTCCTATTTCTGTGGCCGTAGGCCAAGCGACTCTTGGGCGGATGTGCAATGTGGTCGGAGAACCGATTGATGGAAAAGGCGTCATCAACAAACAAAAAGTCTATCCAATTCATAGATCCGCTCCGGATTTTAAATCACAATCCAAAAAAATAGAAGTATTTGAAACAGGGATCAAAGTGATTGATCTTTTGTGTCCCTTTTTGAAAGGGGGAAAAGTAGGATTGTTTGGAGGCGCCGGAGTGGGGAAAACGGTCATCATTCAAGAACTCATTCGCAATATCGCCCAAGAACATGGGGGATATTCGATGTTCGCAGGAGTCGGGGAGCGCACGCGTGAAGGAAATGATTTGTATCGAGAAATGACCGAGTCCGGCGTGCTTCCGAAAACAGCGCTTGTATTTGGCCAGATGAATGAACCTCCAGGAGCGCGCGCTCGTGTTGCGCTCACAGCCCTTGCCATGGCTGAGTATTTTCGTGATGAAGAAGGGAAAGATCTTCTGCTTTTCATTGATAATATTTTTCGTTTCACTCAGGCTGGGTCTGAGATGTCTGCGCTACTTGGGCGTATGCCATCCGCCGTGGGATATCAGCCGACCCTTGCGACAGAAATGGGTGCGCTCCAAGAGCGTATTACCTCGACAGAGAAGGGCTCCATTACCTCTGTGCAGGCCGTGTATGTGCCTGCGGATGATCTCACTGATCCTGCTCCGGCAACGACGTTCGCGCATCTTGATTCCACGGTAGTGCTTTCACGCGCCCTTTCTGAGCTTGGCATTTATCCGGCAGTAGATCCGCTTGATTCTACTTCAACGATTCTTGATCCAAATATCGTCGGCGCAGAGCATTACCGGATTGCTCGTGAAGTCCAGCGTGTATTGCAACGATACAAAGACTTGCAAGACATTATTGCTATTCTTGGTATGGAAGAATTGTCAGAAGAAGACAAGATTATTGTTGCCCGTGCGCGCAAACTCCAAAGATTTTTAAGTCAGCCATTCTTTGTTGCCGAACAATTCACTGGCATGCAAGGCGCATACGTGCCTGTGGCAGAAACGATTCGAGGTTTCAAGGAAATTCTAGACGGAAAACACGATACAAAAGGAGAACAATCATTTTATATGAAAGGAACGATTGAGGAAGTAGTATAAAGAGTTCGCATAGTGAGTTTTTTCCTCTCGCGCCATTCCATCACGGAAACGCGCTAGAAATTATTCATACTATTTTATGAAACTGACCGTCGTGACTCCCAATGGTGTTGCATATGATGAAACGATTGAACAGGTAACTATCCCAACGACGACCGGACAAATTACGGTGTTGTCACACCACATCCCACTTGTCTCTGTACTCCAGGCCGGAGAGCTGGTTATTCGAAGGGATGGCACAGACACGCCACTTGCGGTCTCTCGGGGTATTCTTGAGGTTCGCCCGAATAATGAAATATTTATTCTCGCCGATACTGCGGAAAGAGCAGAACAGATTGACATCGAGCGAGCCAACAGAGCTAAAAAGAGAGCGGAAGAATTATTGCAACAAAAACAGTTTGCGGATAATGTTGCATTTGCTCGGATTCAAGCCAAGATTGAAAAGGAGGTTGCACGGCTTCATGTGGGCAGAAAATATCGAAAAATCCGGCCTTTTCTTCCTTCCCGTTCTTCAGAAGATACGCTTGAAGAATAAATGAATATTGACCATCTCGCATGAGAGGGAGACCTTATGACAAATCTTATCGCGGAGTTCATTCGAATCAATATGGATTTTTTTCACATGTTCATTCACTCCAAAAAAGTGCATTTTGTTTTCCGTACAGCTTTTTTTCTTCTTATAGGTTTAGGATATTATTTCTTCTATTATAGAGAGCTCCACATTCGGTTCACGTGGACGTCGATTCTCTTCACACTTACATTTCTCATCAGTTTTCTTTTTCTCTTTTCTCTTTTTACTTCGCGTATCTTTCGAGGAATATCGGTTTTGGTGTTTGCTCTTTTTTTAATATACGGACTTATCAACTTTGGCCATTTCAAAGTGTATCGAACATTCATGAATCCGAGTTTTGGAGAAATGGCGCCCGCGGCGATATCGATGAATCAACTGTGGGATTTTACGTTTCTTGTTCCGCCATTTCTCTATGTCGCGACAGGCGCATATGTTGCGATAACAATTTTTTTACTGTGGATACACGCGCGCAAAAAGAATCATGAGATAATTTTTCAAAATATTGTCGTCTCGCCTTCATATGTAAAACAGAGAATGGCCGCAAAGGCGATTGGATTTTTGCTTATGCACGTTATTGGATTGGTGGGCATGTATTTTTTTCTTAAAAACCCTAGCGCCGCCTGGTGGAATACCAGCGCGTACGCGGCGTCAAAAGGAGTGGTCGGACACACGTACGAAATTGCCTATCGGCAAACCATACAACCCATCATTGATGATATTACGGTATACGCAGAAGATGCGGAGAACCGCAAAGAGAATGTGGTAGAGGAAACGATCCATCCATTGGATTTGGCACACATGTATCAGGCTAATCTCAAGACTGATTCAGAAAAACCAACCCCTTCTCTTCCGAGTCTCCCGGAAAAACCGAATATTCTCATCTATCAATTAGAATCAGTGGACGCGTGGGCGTTCGCGAATACACCGAATCCCATGCCGTATTTTAAAACATATCGATCAGAGTCTCTGAGCACGAAAAAATTTTTTGCCAATAGTTGCCATACGATCAACGCGGAATTTTCGATTCTCTGTAGCCAGTATGCGGATGCGAAAAATCCCATAAGTGACAAAGGGGCAGAAAATGCTTTTCGTTGTCTTCCCCGTATTCTTGGGAATGATTATGGGTATACGAGCGAACTCTTTCATGCGAATGATATACGATTCTGGAGCCGAGATATATTAGGCCCTGCATGGGGATTTGATGAGTCGTTTTTTATTCCTCCGTTTGGCGCGAAGACTCAGGATACTATTGTGATCGATTATGCCCTCTCTCGAATGAGAGAATCAAGTACGCCGATGTTAAGCTACGTCATTGGGTATACGTCCCATGCTCCACACAATGCGGCAGAAATAAAGAGGCAAAAAGATGAGCATAATCTCGTGATCACACCGTATGATGGCGCTCTCGACGAGGAAACACTCAAAAATTCTGAGCTTGATGAATACGGAATGCGTATGTATCTTGGGTTTTTGCGCCCGATTGATGATACGCTCAATGAACTCTTTATAAAACTGAAAGAATACGGGCTTGACCGTAACACGATTGTGGTTGTAACTGCTGATCATCGATACTACAATTTTCCTGAACCGACTGTAGAAAATTTTTATCGGTATAATGAAATCCCATTTTTTATTTTCTTCCCTGGCATGCAAGGCAAAGAGCTGAACCGCGTTGGAAGCCATATTGACATCGCCCCTACCATTTTGCATGCGATAGCGAAGACAACAGACAAGACTCCCTCTTCCTTCATTGGGACAAGTCTTTTCAGCGATGATCACCCGAATTTCGCTCTATCAAAATGTCTTGGTGACATTGATTTTGTGAACAATGATGTTATTGTGAAAGGGAATAGCGATACAGATGCGTACGCGCTGTTTCATGCCTTCACGCGAATCTCAGAATCTGAAAAACAAAAATATCTTACAAATGTGAAGGGAATCGTCGAGGAGAGTGATCGAGCTATCGCGGAAAATCAGCTTCAATAATTTTTTATATTGTTCTCCACCTCCCTATGCCAAAAAAGAAAAGCGATCTCAAAATTTTTTATGTCCAAATTCGGAAAGACCAAGAAACGCGCGATGATGAATTCTCGGAATTTGTGCGATTCTCCAAGCTTGAACCGTCACAATTTACCGTGCAAAATGTTTTTGACGCTCCTCATTTTGAACCGGAAATTTTGGACGCGTATGACGCGTTTTTTATTGGTGGGTCGAGTGATGATCCTGATGATATAGTGTTTCTTGATCCAGCGGAATATCCGTATATTACAGATCTCAAACGAATAATCCAATATGCGGCAAAACATACTATCCCTACATTTGCGTCCTGTATGGGGTTTCAAATTGGAGCACAAGTTTTGGGTGGAGAGGTCATTGTGGATAAAAAAAATTTGGAGGTGGGGACATACCCTATCTTCTTGACCGACATCGCGAAAAAAGATGTGCTCTTTGCCGATACATCATCTCCATTTATCGCGGTCTCAGGACACAAAAAACGGGTTAAGACGCTCCCACCTGGCGCCGTCCCTCTCGCGTACTCTGCTCTGTGTCCATTTCACGCGTTTCGACTCGAGGGAAAGCCATTTTATGCCTTTCAATTCCATCCAGAGATTGATCAGAGAGATATGATCGCTCGTCTCAAGCGGTATAAAGATAGAGGATATTTTCACCCGGATGAGGTAGACAAACTAATTGCTTCTATTGAAGATACATCTCTCGCAAATGCGTTAGTCGGAACATTTGTTGATAGAATTCTTTTGGGTTGAGTATATGGCAGATGGCGCACTCAACAAAGCCCAAAAAGAGGCCGTCGAATATACGGATGGTCCTTTGCTTATTGTTGCCGGCGCTGGCACAGGAAAAACACGCGTGATCACCCACAAAATCGCACATCTCGTACGGGAAAAATTGGCAACGCCAGAGCAGATTCTCGCGGTGACATTTACAGAAAAAGCAGCGCTTGAGATGCAGACCCGAGTTGATGCCATGATCAATATCCCATACGTGGATCTTCAAATTTCCACTTTTCATGGCTTTTGTCAGCGTGTGCTTGAAACATACGGATTGGATGTTGGTCTTCCGAATCGTTTCAACATTGTGACCCCGACCGACGCATGGCTCCTCATACGCTCTCATATCTATGATTTTGCGCTCGATTATTATCGTCCCCTCGGGAATCCAAATCGATTCATTCATGAGCTCATCAAACATTTTGGAAAATGTAAAGATGAGCTTGTGTCCGCAAAAGACTATCTCCAATATGTCGAAGCATTACATCTGAACAGTGATGCCGTTGGGGAAATCAAAACAAAAGACAATCTCAAAGAAATCGCAGAGGCCTATCATATATATAACCAACTTCTTCTTGACAATGAATCAATTGATTTTGGCGATCTTATTTTTTATACCGTGAAATTATTTCGCGAGCGGCCGCACATTTTAAAAAAAATGCATGAACGATTCCGATTCATTCTCGTTGACGAATTTCAGGATGTAAATTACGCGCAATATGAGCTGATCAAATTGTTGAGCCAAAAAGGACATCTCACGGTGGTTGGAGACGATGACCAGAGTATTTACGCGTTTCGCGGCGCCAGTGTGTCAAATATTTTACATTTCAAAACAGATTTCAAGGACGCGCGGGCAATCGTTTTGACAGAGAATTATCGTTCACACCAGAACATCCTTGACGCGGCATATCGGTTGCTCCAAGAAAATAACCCCGACCGATTAGAACCCAAACTTGGAATTGATAAAAAATTATTATCAATGACGACAAGCGCAAAGGATCAAGAACCACATCTCGTGCATATACATACATCAACTCTCGAAGACGAGGTGAAAACGGTCGTTGAGGCCATCATCAATCTCAAAGAAAAAAAAGCCATCGCATGCGATGACATCGCAATTTTGGTCCGAGCCAACAATCACGCGGAGCCATTTTTCCAAGCGCTTGAAGCGCACGGGATCCCATATGAATTCCTGACATCGGGCGGGCTTCATCGTCAATCCATCGTTATTGATTGTTTTAGCTTTTTCAAAGTCATTGACAACTATCATGAATCTCCTTGCATCTATCGGCTGCTCCGACTTCCTTCATATGGATTTCGTGATGACGACATGCAGAAATTTACTTCAGAAGCCAAGAAAAAATCCATCTCCTATTACGAGGCATTACAACGTGGACGCGAATTTCGTATGACCGAGGATGGCATGAAGGTATGCGAACGTGTGCGAACGCTCATTGAAGAAGGAATGCGAAGAGCTCGTGAAGAGAAACCAACCGCAGTCATTTTGGCTTTTTTAGAGGAGAGCGGATACCTGGACTATCTGATGAAAAAAATTGATGAAAGAGACACCCGAGCCGTTCGTTCTGTGCGATATCTGGAACAATTTTTTGAATTGCTCGAAAAATATCAAGAAACAACACCGGGAGCGCATGTTGCCTCTTTTGTCGAGTATTACGACCAACTGCTCGCCTCCGGAGATGATGGAAAACTGTATCAACCATCTGATACAGAAGATTCGGTCAATATGATGACAGTTCATGCGGCCAAAGGTCTTGAATTTCGATTTGTTTTTGTCGTGAATTGTGTCGAGCAACGATTCCCTACTCGTCGGCGTGGGGAAGGAATAGAATTTCCTCTTGCGCTCGTGAAAGATGAACTTCCCGAAGGGGATTATCATTATCAAGAAGAACGACGCCTCTTTTATGTCGCGATGACACGCGCCAAAGAAGGGCTCTCTCTTACCAGCGCTGATTATTATGGTTCTCCACAAAAAAAGAAAATAAGTCGGTTCATTCAAGAAATCGGAATTGAAAAAATGGCAGTTCTCCCTTCGGCTGAAAGAAAGGTTGCGAAAAAAACATCCAGAGTGCCTTCTCCTCACATATATGCTATTCCAAAAACATTTTCTTTCTCACAAATTCGAAGCTTTCTTGTTTGTCCGTATCAATACAAAATGGTTTATCTCCTGAATGTACCCATGAAAGGATCGCCCCAATTTAGTTTTGGCTCGTCTATCCATTCTACATTGCAAAAATTTTATCAACGCATCCAAGAGATTAATAGTTTGAAACAACATTCTCTCTTCGGTCTCCCATTGGATGATGCGGTAAAGTCAAACATTCGTGTGCCATCTCTTGACGAATTCTTGATGATATATGACACATCATGGATTTCAGATTGGTATCATGATAAACGACAGCGCGAGGCATATTACAAAAAAGGCAAAAAAATGCTTGAAACATTTTATACCGCCCAAGAAGAACGTTGGACTGTTCCTGTGTTGATCGAAGGAGGTTTCAGAATCAGAATAGGAGACGATACAGTGACCGGACGAATTGATCGTGTGGATCGCCTCGACACGGAAACATTGCATATCATTGATTACAAAACAGGACAAAGCAAAGAAGATGTCAAGGGAGACGACAAAGATCAATTGCTTCTGTATCAGCTCGCTATCACACAGCTCCCGAAGTACAAGGCAATTGGCCCACCCAGTAAACTCACCTATTATTATTTGGACAACAATACGCAGGCGTCATTTCTCGGAACCGATGAAGAACTGTGTGGTTTGCAAGAAAAAATACGAAAAACGATCGAAACCATTCATACAACAGATTTTTCCTCTATCACGAGAGCAGAAGCGTGCGGCCGCTGCGATTTTTGTCAGATAACGGAGTTTCGGACGTAGTCGGTTGACCAGTGAGCAATATGATTATTTTTCTCTTCATCCTCGCCCTCTTCACCTTGATGCTCTTCACTGGCATCTTTATTCTCTACACTGTCTACGCGATGTACTCTGCCGCGCCATTCGTCCCTATGAGCACACAAACGGTCGAGAGAGTCATTCGTCTTGCGGCGCCGAGAGAAGGGCAGATCCTTATGGATTTGGGCTCCGGAGATGGCCGTGTTCTCTTTCGAGCGGCACGTATCCCTGGAATCCGATGCATTGGCATAGAAATCAATCCACTTTTATATTGGTGGAGTATGGCAACAATGAAAATGAGACAGATTCAGAATGTCCGTATTTATAGAAAAAACCTTTGGCAGGTTGATCTTTCCGAAGTTGATATATTGACTGTTTTCTTTATTCCCCCTAAAATGGGAATGCTGAAGGAGAAAGTTGTGAGAGAGATGAAACCAGGAAGTCGTGTGGTATCATATGGGTATCGCTTTCCGGATTGGGAGTATGTGAAAGAAGATAAAAAAGCGTATGTTTATCTGAATTGAATATGCCGTTTATTCCCCTTGGAGACGCATTGAGTAAAAGAATGTCATCGAACACGCCGCTCAAGCGTCAAGTTGAGGCCACTCAAGTGGTGGAGCTTGCAAAGGGTGTGTTTGAAGAAATGTTTCAAGAGCTTGCGATTCATATCAATCCACTTTTTCTCAAAAATCGCACACTCACGGTTTCCTGCACCAGTTCAGTAGTGGCACAAGAAATTCGATTACGGCAAAATGAGATCGTCAGACAATTGAATGAAAAGTTTGGGAAACAAGAAGTAGATCGAATTCGATATCTGATTTAGATGACCAAGAAATCTTCTACTATCGTCATCAAAGTTGGCACCAATGTCCTCTCGCATTCGAGTGGACTTTTAGATCATGCTCAATGCAAAAATTTGGTCAAACAAATTGCGGCTATCCAGCAAAAGGGATGGCGCGTCATACTGATATCCTCTGGCGCAGTCGGGGCAGGCCGAGGAGTCTTCCAATTTTCGTCTGCACCGGACGATGTGACAGAGCGCCAGGTTCTTTCTTCGATCGGACAAGTACTCCTCATGCAAACATATGTTCAATTGTTTGGGTCGCATGGTATCACCTGCGCGCAGGTACTCGTAACGAAAGAAGATTTTCGAGATCGACAACATTATCTAAACATGAAACATTGTATTGAAGCATTGGTTCGTCGTGATATTATTCCTATCTTGAACGAAAATGATGTGATATCGATTGATGAGCTTATGTTTACCGATAATGATGAGCTGGCAGGGCTCGTTGCCACCATGCACAATGTCGATACGCTTCTTTTACTCACATCGGTTGATGGGGTAATGATAAAGGGAGAAGATGGAAAACGTTCACGCGTTCTCGAAAAATGCACACCCGGCGACTCGTCGTGGCATGAATATCTTGGCGAGGAAACATCGCGCTTCGGGCGCGGAGGTATGCGCACCAAATGTCGTATCGCAGAAAAAATGAGCTCGCTTGGCATTACCACCCATATTTTCAATGGAAAAACTCCAAATAGTATCACCCGAGTAGTAAACGGAGAAGCGCTTGGCACGACATTTCTCCCCCGGAGAAAAATATCGAGCATCAAAAAATGGATTGCAAGCGCTGAAGGAAGAGAAAAGGGGATCGTGGTCATCAATGAATGCGCGAAAGACGCGCTCCGAGATGAAACACAGGCGCGGAGTTTGCTCCCGATCGGAATTGTGGCCATGAAAGGCAAATTTGTAAAAGGAGATGTGATAAAAATAGAAAATAAGAAAGGAAAGACGATTGGGTTCGGTCTCGCGCAATACTCAAGCGATGTGGTAAAAAATAATGTTGGCAAAAAAGGAAAAAAACCATTCATTCATTATGACCAACTCTATCTCGGGACAGCATAAATCCATTGGCATCATTGGTGGAGGCCACATGGGCAGTGCCATATTTGACCGACTTTTGGCTATCATGGATCCGGCGTCTCTTTTCATTTCTGATACGCATACAGAAAAATTAAGTCGATTCACGCCGGCTCAGGCGTTCACTGATAACAACGACATGCTTTCTCGTGTCGTCGTAGTTTTTTTTGCCGTGAAACCAGAGTCATTTGATAGCTGTATACGCAGAATCGGTGTGGATATGTCTGACAAGCTGATTATTTCCATAATGGCAGGAATTTCTCTTCATGTCCTTCGCGTGAAAACAAAAGGAGAGAGAATTGTGCGATCCATGCCCAATCTCGGGACAAAAATTGGAAAAGGTCTCACAGGATGGGTTGCGACAGAGGCAATGACAGAGGCGGATAAAGAGATTGTGAGAAACATTTTCGAGGCACTGGGGAATCACATAGAACTCCAAGATGAGTCTCTCATGAATAGCCTCGGCGCAGTCAGCGGGTCTGGGCCAGCATATTTTTTCTATCTTACAGAACTGCTTGAAGAAAAGGCGCTGGCCATGGGTTTTACTCAGGAACAGGCAAGATTATTGGCTGAAACGACATTTTGTGGGGCCGCTTCTCTTCTTAAAAATGAAAAAAAAACAGCAAAAGAATGGCGCGAAGCCGTTACCTCGAAGGGTGGAATCACAGAACAGGCATTCATGTATTTGAAAGACCATCAATTCGGAAAAATCTTTCATAGAGCAATTGATGCGGCCAGGAAAAGAGGAGATGAACTTGTATGAATTTCACCACCGAACTTCGATTGGTAAAACAAGCAAGCCGATCCATGGTTTCTCTTTCCGAAGAAAAGGTCAACCAAATTCTTCGCGATCTTTCAAAAACAATCCTTCATGAATCAGATCGCATCCTTGAGGCAAGCAAACAAGATTGTGAAAAAATAGATCCGGATGATCCATCATACGATAGACTCCTTCTCTCCAAAGAGAGTCTCCAATCAATTGCGCAAGATGTTGAAACAATTGCCTCGCTTCCGTCTCCTCTTCACCGAACCATCAAAAACCGCACGGTCGAGAGTGGATTGCATTTATCCAAAGTAACAGTGCCACTCGGTGTGATTGGCATTATTTATGAGGCACGGCCGAATGTCACCATTGACGCTTTTTCCCTTTGTTTCAAATCAGGAAATGCCTGTGTGCTGAAAGGCGGCAATGAAGCATACCATTCCAATCGCACACTTGTGGATATTATTCATAAGATTCTTATCATGCATGATACAGATCCACAAGTGATTTTTCTTCTCCCACAAGACCGGAGTGCCGTTGATGCGCTGTTGTCTGCCCAAACACTGGTTGATGTGATTATTCCTCGGGGAGGTCGCGGCTTGATAGAGTATGTGCGCGAACATGCGCGTGTTCCGATTATTGAAACAGGCGCAGGGATCGTGCATACATATGTGGACAAGAGCGCGGACATGACGAGCGCTCCAAAGATTATTGAAAACGCAAAAACTCGGCGGCCAAGTGTGTGTAATGCGCTTGATACCCTTATTGTTCACGAACAAATACTCTCTCAGCTTCCTTCTCTTGTCGCACCACTCGCATCGTACGGTGTTGACATGTTTGCTGATATTCAATCCTACCAGGTGATCAAAGAGACATATCCAAAAGAAGTATTGCACCACGCCACAGAAGAACATTTTGGCACAGAATTTCTCTCACTGAAGCTGTCAATAAAAACAGTAAAAAATGTGCAGGAAGCAATCGTCCACATCATGACGCATAGTTCCAAACATAGTGAGGCAATTTTGGCACAAGACCAAGAAACAATCCGCCTGTTTCTTCGTGATGTTGATGCCGCAGTCGTCTACGTCAACACATCCACCGCGTTCACAGATGGCGCCCAGTTTGGTATGGGAGGAGAAGTGGGCATCAGCACCCAAAAACTTCATGTCCGCGGGCCTATAGCTCTCTCTGAGCTCGTAAGTTACAAATGGATTGTGCGAGGGGAAGGTCAGATACGCCTGCCGTGACCGAAACTTGCCCTTTCCACCAAAAGCAGGTACGATAGAAAGCGCTATGAACCTCAGAGAGTATCTCTCTATTATGCTTCTTGCGACCCTTTTGTGCTGGGTTTCTTGGAGTATTGTTCTTTTCAATATTGACCCATTTCAGACAGGCAATATGGGATTTCTTTTCTTTTATGGGACTTTATTTTTTGCGCTCTCTGGGACGATTTCTCTTATCGAAGTTCTCATACAATATCGATTTGGCGACAATACCATTCCCTTGTATCAATATGTAAAAAAAAGTTTCCGTGATGGAATTTTCGGCGCCCTTCTTCTCATCTGTCTTCTCTATCTTCAGGGAGAGCGTTTGCTCACTCTGTGGAACCTATTCGTATTTCTTCTCGCCATTCTATTTTGTGCGATATTTATCAAAGCAACTCATCGAAATAGTTCGTCATAACACATATGCGCCAATCATTTCTTTTTACAAAAACGCTCAAAGAAATTCCAAAAGATGAGGCAAGCATCAATGCGCAATTGCTCCTTCGCGCTGGTTTTATAGACAAGCTCACGGCAGGAGTCTACACGTTTCTTCCTCTTGGTCTGAAGGTTTTGCAAAAAATTCAGAACATCATTCGGGAGGGCATGGCAGAAATTGGAGCGCAAGAGGTCTTGATGCCAGCGCTTACCCCACGCGATGTGTGGGAACAAACAGGCCGATGGGATGAATTTGATGTGCTTTTCAGACTGCGTGGCAGAGAAGAAAAAGAATATGCGTTGGGCGCTACGCATGAAGAGATTATTACTCCTTTGCTCAAAAAATTTGTCCAATCATACAAAGATCTCCCAAGAGGCGTGTATCAAATTCAGGACAAATTTCGCAATGAAGCACGCGCAAAATCTGGCCTCCTCAGAGGCCGCGAATTTAGCATGAACGATTTGTATAGTTTTCATGCAACCGAAGAAGATCTCGACAACTACTACGAACGCATGAAGGAGATATATCTCAGTATATTTCGTCGCTGCGATCTCAGCGCTCTTGTCGTCGAGGCAAGTGGGGGAGTATTTAGTAAATTTTCTCATGAATTCCAAGTGATCACCGCATATGGAGAAGATCGGATTTGGGTGTGTGATTCATGTGATAGGCATCAAAATAATGAACTCGTGGATGATCCGCCATGCCCGTATTGTGGAAATATCCGTCAAGAAAAAAAAGCGATTGAAGTGGGAAACATTTTCAAACTGAATACTCGTTTTTCCAAAGCGTTCGATTTTGCGATCACCGATCAGAATGGTGCGCGTCAATTCGTGATTATGGGTTGCTATGGCATTGGTCCGTCTCGACTTCTTGGCGCCATTGTCGAGGCGAACCATGATGAGAACGGCATCATTTGGAATGAATCTGTCGCGCCATATGATATCCATCTTATTTCTCTCGCAACGAATTCTGAAGAGGAACGAACAGCAAACGACATATACGAAATTCTTA
Organism: uncultured Gammaproteobacteria bacterium; assembly: GCA_964374115.1. Lineage (GTDB taxonomy): Bacteria > Patescibacteriota > Patescibacteriia > Magasanikbacterales > UBA922 > CAYJXK01. The sequence goes on along the minus strand of CAYJXK010000005.1, from coordinate 19,938 downwards.
TGAAAAAAGGGCACGCCGTATTGTTTGATGATCGAGAAGGAATACGAGCTGGGGAAAAATTTACAGACTCAGATCTTATTGGTATTCCGAAGCGTGTGGTTGTGAGCGCAAAGACGATTGCAGAAAATATGGTAGAAGTGAAAGTGAGGAAAAGCGGACAAATCGAGAAAATACCGGTTGAGGCAGTGTGAGGCAGTAGTGAACCAATTGGCCGGTGTACCAGTGGGCAAATTTGCAAACCCATACGTCCTAAACCATATGCTTTTCAAAAAACTATTCGGAAGATTTCAACAAGATATTGGCATTGACTTGGGGACAGCCAATACACTTGTCTATGTGAAAGAAAAGGGCATTGTTATTAATGAGCCATCGGTGGTTGCGATTAATACCAAAACGAATCAGATCCTCGCTGTCGGACATGAAGCAAAACACATGTTGGGGAAAACGCCTCCCCATATCACGGTATCACGCCCTCTCACAAATGGTATCGTATCTGATTATGAGGTCACAGAAAAAATGTTGCGATATTTTATTGATAAAGTATACGAAGGTGGTTTTTCATTTGTTGCCCGTCCACTGGTTGTCATTTCTGTGCCGCTCGAAGTCACAGAGGTAGAGATGAAAGCGGTCGAGGACGCGACACTTGAGGCAGGCGCGCGAGAAGTGTATTTAGTCCAAGAGCCAATGGCCGCAGCAATCGGATCTCGAATGCCTATTCGTGATCCCATTGGAAATATGATTGTGGATATTGGGGGAGGGACAACCGAGGCGGCTGTTATCTCACTTTCTGGTGTTGTGACATGGAAATCCACGACCATCGCGGGCGATGAGATGAATCGAAACATTATACAATACGCGCGGGAAATATTTAATTTACTCGTTGGAGAAGCGCACGCAGAACAGATGAAGATGAAAGTCGGTTCAGCCATGGAAATAGGAGAGCCGATTGAATTTCCTATGAGAGGTCGAGATGTTTTGACCGGACTTCCAAAAGAAGTGATGGTCACAGATACGCATGTCCGACAAGCGCTTGACCGATCGGTACGAACAATTGTCGACATCATCAAGATAACACTTGAGAGTACTCCGCCCGAGCTTACGGCAGATATTCATGAACGAGGAATTCTTCTTTCTGGTGGGAGCGCGCTTCTCTCAGGTATTGATCGGGTGATTGCAAAGGCAGCAAACATTCCAGTGCGCATTGCCGATGATCCTCTGACTGCCGTGGTGCGAGGAACAGGAATTCTTCTCGATGATGAGGAATTGCTTCGAGAAGTGTGTCTTCCCTCCGCACGAGAATCAGCGGCATAATCATCTCTATGCAACGCAGGCTAAAGACATTTTTGCACATTTCTGCTGTTCTTTTTTTGATTATCTTCCTTCATTATCAAGGAGCGCTCCGTTTTCTTGAGGGTGTCACGACACGCATAATCACGGCTGTTTCGATTTCAATTTTTTCCTTTTCTGAAAAAACGATATTTCAGGATGGTTGTGAAACAGTTACAGAATGCCAAAAGAAAATCCGAGAACTTGAAGAAAATGCTCGTGATCTTCTGTTCGATCGAGCAGCCTATCTCACTCTCCAACAAGAAACAGGAGAACTGCGTGATCTTGTTCAATATATTGGTGTGAGCACCTCTCCATCGATAAGCGCCGCTGTCATTGGCAAAAGCCTCGATCCGATTACCAACACCATGATTATTAATGCGGGAGCAAAACAGGGGGTTCGACTCGGAAATCCGGTTATTGTGGGAAAAGGAATTCTTATAGGAAAGATCGTACGTGCAGAAGAGATGTTTTCTATTGTTCGACTTCTTTATGACAATCAAAGCAAAATTGCTGCCACCGTCCTCAATAATGATCGAAGTATTGGCGTGGTAGAGGGGGGGTATGGGATCAGTGTTCGGATGAATTTTGTTCCTCAACACGAAATCGTTGCTGTCGATGATATTGTCGTAAGTTCAGGTTTGGAGCCAGGCATCCCGCGCGGCCTCGTAATTGGAAGAGTGGAATCGATTGAAAAGGAAGTATACGAGCCGTTTCAGCGTGCGGTTCTCAGTCCTGCAGTCAACGTGCAAAAAGTGTCTCTTGTCTCTGTTTTGTTTTTCCCATCCACCCTATCGGACTTATAGAGCCACCTGACAGCGAATTTCCTATGATGCTATTCACTGTGTCAAGCCCCATCCGATTCCCTTTTTCTTCATTCCAAAAACCACATGCGCAAAGATCGAAAAACCTACGAGCCATCCATGATTGCGTGCGGTGTGAACGTTGCGGTCCTGAAAGTTGGCGACAGAAAAAAGGGGAATCGGTGTATCTCATCCTATGAATAAAATCATACGCGGTATGTTGTGGATTGCTGGAGGAATTTTTCTTATCGCGCTCTCTCTTGTTCTCTCTTTTTTTGTTTCGTTTCCATTTTCAATGGTAAACCTTATTTTTGCCTCTATTATTCTCATTCTTTTGTGGTCTAATTCGGGCGGGGTCGTCTGGCTTACCTGCGCGCTCCATTTTTGCCTTGAATTGTTTTCTGTGTTTCCGTTTGGCGTCATTCTTATCTCGAGTACAATGAGCATCCTCATCACGTATTGGCTGTATCAAAACTTTTTTACAAATCGTTCGATATATAGCACTATTTTTCTCACAATAATTAGCCTATCATTATATCGCATCTTCTCATTTGCCATCGTTTCTTTTTCTTCACTCGTCGATGACACTTTTTCTTTTGTATTGAGTACGACTTTGGTAAGAATGATAATGTGGGAAATAGTTCTCACGACGATTCTTTCGGTGATACTCTATACTGTGGTCACTTTCTTTTCTCGTCGGATGAATCCACGCATTATCCGGCCGCATTCTTCCTCATGATTATGTCAGAGATACCGTTATTTGATCCTCTTACAAGAGAATCACTTTGGAAAAAGCGATCTTTAAAGATACGACAAGAAGGAAATGAATGGGTCGAATCGAGCAGACCTTCCGATTTTTCCTCTGCGGTGAAGACATATGTGGGAAATAGTATTCGAATTGAAACAGGTGTTGTCCTCCTTTTTTTCATTCTTTTTGGCTTTCTTGTGGTTGCTGGACGTGCCGTGTATTTACAAATTTTCCATGGAGGAACTTATCGTGAATTAGCAGAGAATAACCGAGAGCGTATCATCCCTATTCCTTCTGAGCGGGGACTTATATATGATCGAAATCTCGTGCGACTCACAATGAATGTTCCCAATTTTTCTTTGGCTCTTATTCCACAAGATCTGCCGCGAGACAAAGAAGGGAGATCAGAAATTGTAAAACAACTGCATACAATTACGAATATCCCTGAAGAGGATATCCGTAAAAAAATAGAAGAATTTTTCGCCTATAGCTATGAATCAGTTGTGATCCAAGAAAACCTTGACTATGAAACAGCGCTTCGGCTTCAGATTGCCGCCGCAGAACTACCCGGTATTTTTATTCAGCGTGGGAGCAAACGATTGTATAGTGAAGAAGGTGAGGAATCCTCTCTTTCTCATGTGCTTGGATACATAGGGAAAATCAATCCAGCTGAATTGGATGCGCTTCATACAGATGGTTACCTTCCCTCTGATTGGCTTGGCAGGAATGGCATCGAAAAGACATATGAGCGAGTGATGCGAGGTACATATGGAAAAAAGACAATAGAAGTCAACGCGTTCGGGAGAGAAAGAAGTGTTTTGAGCGAAATACCACCAGAGCCTGGGTCGCATATTGTCTTGCACATTGATAGTGAAATCCAGCACACCTTGGAATCATTATTAAAAAAAACACTGGAGAAATTCGAAAAACGCCGGGCCGTGGCAGTGGCGCTCGACCCTCGCACAGGCGCTGTTCGCGCACTCGTCAGTCTACCCGCCTTTTATAATAATGATTTTTCTGGAGGCATTACCGTCAATACGTACGAGGCGTATATCAACGATCCAGATCGTCCATTGTTTGATCGTGCGATTGGTGGTATGTATCCGTCTGGTTCTACCTTGAAGCCCGCAATTGCGGCAGCAGCGCTTGCAGAAGGCACGATCAATGCGGATACGTCTATTTTAAGTACAGGAGGCATTCAGGTTGGCCCGTGGTTTTTTCCGGATTGGCGTGCCGGTGGACATGGGCCAACCAATGTTCGATCCGCGATAGCAAATTCTGTGAATACATTCTTCTACTATATTGGCGGCGGATATGGCAATTTTGTGGGATTGGGAATCGAAAAACTTTCACTGTATTTGCAACGATTCGGTTTTGGATCATTGCTTGGAATTGATCTTCCAGGAGAAGAACCAGGATTTCTTCCGTCGAAAGAATGGAAGCTCGCGATAAAAGAAGAGCAATGGTATATTGGAGACACCTATAATGTCTCTATTGGACAAGGAGACATATTGGTCACCCCTCTGCAGATCGCATCCATGACAGCAGTGATTGCAAATGGCGGGACGTTGTATCGTCCACAGGTAGTTGAGAAAATTATTGATGGGGAAACACAGGAGGAAGAAATACAATCGCCTCAAAAAATTCATACAGAAGTCGTAAACCCCGACTCTATCCAGATTATTCGTGAAGGGATGCGTGCCTGTGTGACAAGTGGCTCATGCCAGAGTCTGTCCTCTCTCCCAATCGCGGTCGCGGGAAAAACAGGGACAGCGCAATGGAGCGCGCAAAAACCAAACCATGCGTGGTTTACTTCATTTGCCCCCTATGATGCCCCGGAAATAGTGCTCACCATCCTTGTTGAGGAAGGAGAAGAAGGAAGTCGTGTCGCGGCGCCGGTTGCCAAAGCATTTTATTCGTGGTGGGCGAGGTATCGTCTTGTGGATAATGTCTATTGACCCAAAGAGATCCACTGCTATAATAGATCCATCCGCCACACGCGGTTTCTTTTTTACTTTTATATAGATTATATGGGGGTATTCGATGATCCTATTCAATACATGAGTCAACAAAAACTTGACGCGTTGCAACACGAGCTTCGTGATCTCAAAGATGAGCGTATTCCAGAATTAGCGCGTCGTATTGATGACGCGAGACAAATGGGCGATCTGTCAGAAAACGCGGAATATCATAACGCGCGAGAGGAAATGGCATGGGCGCAAAGCCGCGTCAAAGAATTACAATATATTTTAGTGAATGCCTCTCTTATCGCCTCAAATGAAAAAAGTGATATGGTTCAAGTCGGATCAATCATCATGGTTGAGGTTCAAGGCAAAAAGAAAGAATTTACCATTGTTGGCGGTCAAGAAGCAGATCCTGTTCATGGAAAAATATCGAACGAATCACCGCTCGGTGAGGCGTTTCTTGGTCGAAAAAAAGGAGATTCCATCGAAGTAGAGGTGCCGGCAGGGAGACAATTGTATAAAATTATTGAGATCCAATAAAACGCAACATAGGATTCTGGACTATCTTTCAATCTACTGGTACACTATTCTATATATGTCCTCCTCTATCCTCGAAGGAGAACGCAACATTCGGATAGAAAAAATTGAAAAATTACGCTCATCCGGAATGTCGCCCTATCCATCACGATGTGTTCGAACGCATACGATTGCGCAGGCTCTTCATACACCGAAAGACACCGGTCTTTCTGTCACAGGAAGGATAATGAGCAAACGTGACATGGGCAAGATCACATTTTGTCATCTTCAGGATGGGACAGGAAAAATGCAGATTGTGTTCAAACAAAATGAACTTGGCGATACGGCGTATCACTTATTCATCGCGCTCATTGATATTGGTGATCTGATCCAGGTTGATGGCATTCGATTCCTTACCCAAAAGGGAGAGGAGAGTATTCTCGCGCATCATTGGACAGTGCTTGCCAAAGCGCTTCTTCCACTTCCGGATAAATTTCATGGAATCCAAGATGAAGAATTGCGATATCGCAAACGGTATCTTGATTTTTTATTTCACGAAGAAAATAAAGAAAAAATCATTGTTCGATCTCTTGTTCTTAAATATTTGAGAAAATTTTTAGATGACAAAGGATTCGTTGAAGTGGAGACTCCCATGCTTGAATTGGTGGCATCAGGCGCTCTCGCGCGATCGTTTGATACGCGTATCAACGCGTATGATCTTGATCTTCATTTGCGTATTTGTATCGGTGAACTTTGGCAAAAGAGACTTCTCATTGGTGGTTTTGAAAAAACATATGAGATTGGTCGGGCGTTTCGAAACGAAGGAGTAGATCGGGAGCACAATCCGGAATTTACTATGATTGAATATTATTGGGCGTATGCGGATCACGAAGATAATATGCGGCTCTATGAAGAAATGATTCCGTATGTTGTACAACAGAGCATTGGGAGTCTTGATGCCCACCATAATGGTCATACAATTCATTTTACGCCCCCCTATTCAGTTGTGACATTTCGAGAGGCTATTTTGAAAGAAACAGGAATTGATATCAATGAGTATGGTACAACAGAAAAATTAATAAAAATTATGAGAGAAAAGAAGTTTGACGTGGAAGAAACCGCGGAAAGAGGAAAACTACTCGATAATCTTTTCAAACAATCTACCCGTCCCAACATTATTCAACCGACATTTGTCACAGAATACCCTGTCGAATTGAAACCCCTCACAAAAAAAACGAGTGATCCTCGCTATACTGCGATGTTTCAATTCGTGGTAAGTGGATTTGAACTGGGAAATAATTATACGGAATTAAATGATCCATTGGATCAGCGCGTTCGTTTTGAACAGCAAGCGCAAATGAAAGCGCGAGGAGAAGAAGAATCAATGAATTATGACGCGGATTTTGTGGAAGCGATGGAGCACGGGATGCCTCCAGCAACAGGAACCGGGATTGGCATTGACCGTTTTGTAGCCCTTCTGACCGGGTCACAGAGTTTGCGAGAAGTTATTACGTTTCCCCTCATGAAACCAGAACGTTCCGACGCGCCTCCCATATGAAAACGCTGATGGTATTCGGCACATTTGATTTAATCCACGCGGGGCATATTCATTTGTTTCAAGAGGCAAAAAAATATGGAGAGTGTCTTATCGCGGTTGTAGCTCGAGATACGACCGTACAAAAGGTGAAAGGACACATGCCGGTTCATACGGAACAAACGCGAAAAAAATTGGTCGAAAGTATTTCTTTGGTAGATCGAGCCGTGCTTGGCGATCCGCAGGATGTTTATCGTGCGCTTCGAAAAATCCGACCAGATGTTATCGCGCTCGGATACGATCAAAAAGTATTTACCCATGATCTCCCCAAAAAAATAAAAGAATATAATTTGAACACAAAAATTGTTCGAATCAGCGCGTACCAACCAAAAAGATATTCTTCGAGAAAAATATGGAAAAAACTCGGATTTTGATTGCGAGCACCAATGAAGGAAAACAGAGAGAAATCAGTTTATTTTTTTCTTCCTTGCCGTATATTGAATGTATGCCCCTTACTGCGTTTCCTCACATCGCGCCACCTGAAGAAACGGGCACGAGCATCGAGGACAATGCTATGCTCAAAGCCGAGTACTATGGAAAAAAAACTGGTTCTATCGCGCTTGCGGATGATTCAGGTTTATTCATTGAAGCGCTCGATGGATGGCCGGGAGTACACAGCGCTCGGATTGCCGAAGATTCGGATACGCGGATGGAGACAGTCATTGAAAAAATGAAACATATTCCCCACGAAAAAAGACACGCGTCATTTCGCTCCGTCATAGCCCTTTTTGAAAGAGACACAGGAACCATGTTTATTGCCACAGGGGAGACAGAGGGAACTATTTTGGAACAGCCAGTGAAACAACGTGTGTCTGGATTTGGGTATGATCCTATTTTTTTTGACACAACCGCGAAAAAAGTAAACGCTGAGATGCAACCTGAAGAAAAAAATCAATATAGCCATCGTGGAAAGGCGCTTGAAAAGATCCGATGGTTTGTTCAAAAAACCATCGGCGGACATCACATAGTAGTACCCATTGCCTTTCTTACTCGCGCGGATGGAAAAATGCTCCTCTCTCGACGCAATGATCCCTTGAATTCTGAGTTTCACGGCAAGTGGGAATTTCCAGGAGGTAAGGTAGAGATAGGGGAGTCAGTAGAAGAAAATCTTCGACGCGAAGTAAAAGAAGAAGTTGGATTTGACATAAAAATCCAACAGATCCTGCAACAGGTATGGACAGTTAAAAAAACGAAAAGATATGGCGCAGGGGGCATGACGCAGGTGTATCTCTTGCCTTTTGTTTGTACGATTGAAGCAGGCGACGGCCATACTCAAGATCGGAAAGTTCTCGAAGTACAGTGGTTCACCCCAGAAGAAGTTTTGTCTCTTGATCTTTTGCCTATGAATATTTCAATGTATAAAACGGTTTATCCCGAACTGAGCGCCTGTCTCATCAGTCTCTTTCGTCGCGAAAATCATACATTTTGAGCGAAAACTGCTGAATTTATAAATTTGCTCACTCGCTAAATGCAACGAAACATATGCTCGACATCCAATTTATTCGAGAACATGTCGATCTCGTCAAACACAATATTGCCAATCGAAACATGGAAGTTGCCACTGATGAATTATTGCGCCTTGACGAAGAGCGTCGCTCAAGGATAGTTGAAATTGAGACATTTCGATCTGAACGGAACAAAAAATCGAAAGAGAAACCTCGAGAAGAGGAAATGAAACGCATTCGAAAGATGGGAGAAAAGATGAAGAAAGTGGAACAGGAGTTGGAAGCAATTGAAAAGAGGTACACAGACATATTGCTGAACGTACCAAATCTCGCTCATGCAGATGTCCCCATTGGAAAAGATGAAACCGAAAACAAGGTTGTGCGAACTGTCGGAGACATTCCTTCATTCTCTTTCGCTCCAAAGGAACATTGGGAAATTGGACTTGAAAGAAATTTTCTTGATTTTGACCATGCGTCCGATGTTTCTGGTTCTCGATTCGCGTATATCAAAGGCGATCTCGTATTACTGCAATTTGCCCTCATTCAATTTGTTCTTTCCGTCGTTACAAGTGAGAAAACGCTTCAAAAGATTATACAAACACATACTCTTAATGTTCCTTCGACGCCTTTTATACCGGTTATCCCCCCGGTCATGATGCGGGAAGAGATCATGCAGAAAATGGGGCGTCTCGAGCCACGAGAAGAGCGGTATCATATCCCAAGTGATAATCTCTATCTTGTAGGAAGCGCGGAACATACGCTCGGGCCCCTTCACATGCGGGAAATCATAGGAGAAGAAAAACTCCCTATCCGCTATATCGGCTACTCGACTGCGTTTCGTCGTGAAGCAGGTTCCTACGGCAAAGATACCAAAGGAATTCTGCGCGTTCATCAATTCGATAAATTGGAATTTGAATCTTTTTCTACACCGGAAAAGGGAGAACATGAGCAGGACTTCATCATTGCGATTCAAGAGTATCTTATGGGAACTCTCGGGATTCCGTATCGAGTTATCCTCAAATGCACGGGAGATATGAGCGCGCCTGATTACCGTGAGTTTGATATCGAAGCATGGCTTCCCGGGCAGGAAAAATATCGCGAAACCCATACCTCTGATTATATGACAGATTATCAGTCGAGACGCCTCAATACACGAGTTAAAAGAAAAAATAAAACACACGAATTCGTTCACATGAATGACGCGACAGCATGTGCGATAGGGAGAACCCTTATTGCTATCATGGAAAATTACCAACAGGTTGATGGCACCATTGCCATTCCCACTGCCTTACATCCGTATATGATAGGGAAAACTTCGATATGAACCTCATACAGACCCCTCTTGTCATCATTCCTGGCTGGGGTGGAAGTCATGAGACATGGGCGCCGTTTGTACAGGAAGCAAAAAAAAAGTTTGCACAGATATCAGTTTTCGATCTTCCTGGATTTGGAAACGAACCCCCGCCGAAAACGGTATGGGGAGTAGAGGAGTATGCCGACTTTGTGAAAGATCATCTTACCTCTTTGGGCAAGACTCCTGTGTTTCTTCTCGGCCATTCATTTGGAGGAGCCGTCGCTACACTGGTTGTTGAGAGACAACCTGAGATGATCCGCGGGCTTATCCTTGTTGGCGCCGCGATTATCCGACCCAAACATCAAGTGAGACGAACGATCTCTTGGTGTATTCGAACTCCGTGTAGATTATTTTTTTGTTTACCACAAATAGGACGATTTCGTGGAATCCTCCAGCGGATGTTTCATCGCCTGATCCGGGCAGGGGATTATCAGAAAGTCAATGGAATCAAACGATTTATTTTCCAAAAAATTATCCGCCAAGATCTCCAATATCTCCTTCCCAGTATCCGAACTCCCGCACTCGTGCTTTGGGGAAAAAAAGATGCAATGACACCGCTTCGACACGGGAAAAAAATTGCGTCGCTCCTTTCTCATGCCACATTGCTTGTGGCAAAAAACGGGCGACACGGGCTTCATCTTGACCATCGACCATTTCTTCTTGAATCAATTGTTTACTTTTGTTCTCGTCTTGATAGACGCGAGTCCTACTGACTATGAGTATGTTCCTTTTTCTCATGACTATTGGGATTCTCTGGTTTATCAGCGCTGTGTTTGATTATCATGAGTATTGTTATTGGTGGCAACTCAAAGAATACCGACAAGATAAATTTCGAAATTTTCTCTCGACTAGGGAAGGAAAACATACGTTGTTTTCTTCCCTTTTGTTTTTTCGACTCCTCTGTACACTTATCGCTCTTTTGTGGCCGGTGAATACCACAATGCCCATTCTTTCTTTTTTATTTTTTCTTTTGTGTATTGACATCGGAGTCAAAGTGCGCCATATCTTGCGTCATCAATTTCGCCGGCCAATATATACGTTGAAAACAGTCACGCTTATTTTTTTGTCGATCCTACTTGAGGGAGCGACAATACTCACATTTCGAGAATGGCCGTTTGTGTTTCTCCTCATGTCGCTCCGACTGTTCATCATGAGTATCGCTGTGTTGGCACTGTCGTTTCCTACCCGTCTGGTGCATTGGGGATGTATTACAACAGCAGAAAGAAAAATGAGAAGAGCGTCGCATATCACTGTTATTGGCATCACAGGAAGTTTTGGCAAGACAACCGTCAAAGTGTTTCTCGCCCATATCCTTGGGGCTCGCTATCGGGTGTATGCCACTCCAGGAAATATAAACACAGAAATCGGCATTGCCCGAGAGCTACTCCGCCTTGATCTATCGCGCTATGACATTCTCGTTATTGAAATGGGCGCATATCGAATGGGTGAAATAAAGGCAATCTGCTCTCTGGTCAAACCAACCATAGGAATTTTAACTGCGATTAACCAACAACATGTCGCGTTATTTGGAACAATCAAAGATATTCAGACCGCGAAATATGAATTATTCTACGCATTACCAAAGACTGGCTTCGCACTCACCAATAGCGATAATCCGTATTGCCGAGAGTTGCTCCCTAGTCTTTCGTCTCGCGTAGAAACATTCGGCACGGATGAAACGTACGCGCCTGCATTTTTTATCAAGAACATAGCGTCAAAGGACAATGGCTCCCGTATGGAAGCAATCTATCGAGGAGTCTCTCATACAATCTTTTTTCCTTTTCGTGTAGAGCACTTTGGATTGAATATCGCCCCCTGCGCTATGATAGCGTGGTCTTTTGGAATGTCTAATGAAGAAATTCAACAGCGCGTTTCCACCCTTGATACCGTGTGCCCAACCCTTCAATGTATCCCATATGGGACATGCACTATCATTGATGATAGCTACAATGCGAATCCAGATGGATTCAAAGCCGCGCTCAATTTTCTTTCGTCCTTTCCTTCAGAGCAAAAACGCATTGTGGTGACAAGAGGTATTTTGGAGCTAGGTTCAGAATCAACAGAAATTCATAAACGACTTGGAGAAGAAATTTCATTCGTCGCCGATGAGCTGGTTGTCATATCTCGTGATTGTTATGAAGCGTTTCAGCACGGGATCGGAACCAAATACAAAACGACGATCCGATTGATCGAAGATCCAACGTTTCTGCTTCAGTATTTTCGATCAATGAAAGAACAGCATGCTGTGATTCTCGTAGAGAATCGGCTTCCGAGCTATGTAGGGAATGAAATTTTTGGATCATAATATGTCACGTCGAAAAGTATTATTTACTGGCGCTGCTCCTACGATGGGACACAGAGATGCAACGACTGCATTGTCTTTTTTAGTCCCATGGCGTTGGAATAGATGGAAAAATGGAGATGCGGCACAGCGGGGAGAACAATGGATAAAAAAATATACCGGCATGCCATATGCGATCACATACGACAGTGGAAGATCGGCGCTCTTTTTCGCGCTCAAGAGTTTGAGAGTAGGGGAAGGAGATGATGTTCTGGTCCAGGCATACACATGTGTGGTGGTGGCAAATGCCATACGACATGTGGGCGCTCGACCAGTGTATGTAGATATTACAGAGAACTTCACCATGGATCCAAAAGACGCAGAAAAAAAAATATCTCATCGAACGAAAGCCATGATTATACAACACACGTTTGGGCACAGTGCCGCAATACATGATCTCATTGCTCTTGCGAAAAAACATGAGATTGTCGTGATAGAGGATTGCGCGCATGCCTTGGGTGTTCGCAAAGACGGGAAGATGCTCGGATCATGGGGGGATATTGGGATGTTCAGCTTTGGAGCGGACAAATCTATTTCTTCAGTCCGTGGAGGAGCGCTTGTCACTCGTGATCAAAATCTTGCCAACCAATTAAAATGTATACAACAACATTTACCGCATTTTTCGTCCGCGCGCATCCTGCAACATCTTCTCTTTGCTCCACTTATGGTAATAGGAAAAGCACTCTACCGGTTCGGCATAGGGAAGTGGTTCATTTTTGTAGCAAAAAAATATGCCATTATTGCCCCGCTTATTCAAAGAGAAGAAAAACAAGGAAAGTGGGCAGATTGGTCTCCCGGAAAATACTCCAATGCTCTTGCCTCCCTTCTTTTAGGCCAAATTCCTTTTCTTGATGCAAGAAATGATCATCGCAGGAAGATTGCTTCGTTGTATCGAGAACTACTTGCCAGTCTTCCCATACAGCACCCACCAGACGAACCAGAGGCATGCTATCTTCGTTACACGATTCGAGTAAAAAATCCGGTAAAACTTCGTCAATTTGCTGTGATGTATGGCGTGTATCTGGGTGATTGGTACGATACAGTGATCGCCCCGAAAGAGAGTGGCCTTGTCGCATCGGGTTATTCTTTAGGATCTTGTTCGATGGCCGAGCAAATAGCAAAAGAATCTGTCAATCTGCCAACGGATTATCACATTGAAGAAAAAGATGCGAGATTCGTCTGTGACGTGATAACAAAATTTTATGGCGGATAATCTCTCCATTCGTCTCATTGAAAAAAAAGAGGAGTGGGAACAATTTGTTCTCTCCCAGCCGTACACGCCGTTTGTCCTGTCGTGGGAGTACGGAAATTTTTTTGAACGTATCGGCGAGAAGGCATGGATATGGGGAGTATACACAAACGAGGAGGAACTGATAGGTGGAGCGCTCGTGGTAAGCACGCATGCTCGTCGTGGAAATTTTTTGTTTCTTCCGTATGGGCCTATTGTGTCTCCTCGTGCCACACTCGAACAAACCCACAAATTTTTTATTTCTGTTTTAAGCATGTTGACCCCTTTTCTTGTTTCTTTCGGAAAAAAGAATGGGTATGACTTTATTCGTGTCTCACCATTTATGCGAGATGATGGGGGATTGAAAAAATCATTTCAGGCATTGGGTTTTCGTGATGCCCCGATGCATGTGCTCTCAGAAACCACGTGGATGCTCGACGTCAGACCATCTTCTGAAATACTTCTCTCACATATGAAAAAAAATCATAGAAATCTCATCCGACGATGTGAGCGAGAGGGAGTGCGCGTTGTGGAGAAGACTGATACAGAAGCGCTCACACAATTTAATTTTCTTCATGATACGACAGTAAAACGACACCGGTTTCATCGGTTTTCAAAAAAATATATTATTCAACAATATGAGAGTTTTGCCCCGCGTGGAATTGCTCATATTTTTCAAGCATATCTTCCAGATGGACGATTGGATGCCTCTGCCATTATTTTTTATTATGGAACCATGGCGGCATATTACCATGGCGCATCGCTCAATTTGAATTCCAGGCTTCCTTCTTCTTACCTCTTGCAGTGGACTGCCATTCAGGAGGCGAAAAAACAAGGGATGTTGTGGTATAATTTCTGGGGAATCGCTCCAGAAAATGCTTCTTCAAACCACCCATTTCACGGGATCACGCATTTTAAGCGAGGATTTGGCGGAGAACTATTCAATCTTATTCATTGTCAAGATTTTCCGATATCGAAAAAATATTGGATGAATTGGCTTATTGAGACGTTGCGAAAATTTCGACGTGGTTTTTCATAAATGTATGTCAGTTTTTTATTTTTTCAATCATCATAAATGGAAACGGCGATGGGGGAGAAGAATGAAAAAAAAGTGGTCGCGTGAAACAGCAATCGCTCGGGGACGGCTGAATCCATGGTATCGGAATCTGGAAGAAGTGCGTATATCAAAAAGACAAAAATATCTTCTTGTCCTTGGTTTCCTTTTTATTGGCATCACTGGTTGGTTGCTTCTCTTCCACCCTTTTTTTCATGTACAACGGATTACGGTTCAGGGTCTCCAACGCGTGATATTGGAAGAAGTGATTGATACGATCGAGGGAGCGATAGACACACGACGTTATTTTATGCCACAAAAGAATATTTTTCTTATCAAAAAATCTACGATTCAAGATGTCTTACAAACGCGTTTTCCATTTACTCATGTGGTGGTGGAAAAAAAATTTCCTGGTGAATTGATTATTGCTGTGGAAGAAAAGATATCTCTTGTTATCTTTGACAATGGTCATTCCTATAGCTATGTCGGATTGGATGGGAAAGTGATTGAAATTCTTCGAAAAATTGGCGATGACGAATGGACGGACATTGTGAGCACCACAGCAAGTTCGAGTGAACGATTCCATGAACCATCAGTAGGACGGATTCACAAAGAAATGGGGGACTATCCCGTGGTTGTTTCTTTTATGGATGCAGATATCGAACCACAACAAAAGGTCCTTTCACCCGAATTCATTGGGGCGGTTATTTCATGGTTTCGTCTTTTGGATGAATACGCATCAATTACCCTCGCGTATGCGCGGATTGATACCAAAATCAGGGAGGTATATTTTAAGACAGTGGATGGATGGGAAATACGAGGGAGTCTGGATATTCCGGCAGAAAAACAATTTTTTCAATTACAACTCGCGATGAAACAAACGCGCAAAGAAAATTTTCGTCGGATTGATGTCCGATATCCGGGAAAAATATTTTGGGAATAAAATAACATCAGATAGTACACAATAGGGAGGGGAGGAGGTTTCACTATGTCGCACAATATATCTTATGCGACGTTATTCACTCTTTTACCCATATGATCTCACCTACAGGACGTACGCGTTTGCCTCTCAAAGAGACAAACGCGTACGTCCTGACCTAGTTTATCCTTAATTCAAAGCGGCTTTTTCAAAGAACTTCGTATACACTTTTCGAAATAAACGCGCGTCATCAGGTGCATTGTGAAAAGAAAATTGTTCTTTATCAATGCCGAGCATGTCAAGAAAAATGATATTTCTAGAGAAAGGTATATTGTTCATCGATTAAAATTTTTCAAGATTGATCTCTCCCGTTTGTTTATTGATAGTTACTTGAAACCGATAGAGTTCTTCGATACACTCATTCGTGCAATAAGAATGAATCCCCAAGAAAAATGTGCGGTACCATTCGGCTGTATCTTCTTCTTTGAGGAGACATACATCGGCTGAAAGATCATGGAATGTTTGGATGAGATGCGTGTCAAGAAGAAACCGAATCAAACGACGAGGCGCGATAGAGGAAAAATTTGGATCGAAAAATTTTCCAATATATTGTGGTCCATCTTGGTATTGAATACGAATAGCGTCTCCTCGTATGATATCAGAGAAAAAATCTTTTACAACAATCACACGTTTTTTGTTCGTGTCACTTTGCCAGAGAAGCGGAAGATCGTTGATGATGTATGTTGAAGAAACTATCGCGACTGGATAAAAAGAAAAGGGATTGATATTACTGGCGTACACCACTCCCCTTCCCCCTTCCCGTTCAGATTCAAGAAGTTGAAACAGTGGATCTGGATGAAAATTGCGTACTCGAAAAATACATTGTTCTGATTCAAAAGTCGCGCGCCGAGCCTCCCGAACCGTATCCCGCATCCCACGTTCTGCCTTCCACGCATAGTGCAAACCGACGACAACTAACAGGATACATCCTCCGAGAATAATCAATCGTTTCATAAAGGAGACTCAATTAACCTATTGACCAGTTCGCAAGTTTATACGTTCATAACTGATCAACTGATATGATCAAAAATCCTTGACCATATATGGCAAGGCGTTCACGGGAATACCATTTGTGCGCACTTCAAAGTGAAGATGTGCCCCGGTCACAAATGGGCCGGCGCCAACCGTGCCCGGGATACCACCCGAATACCCGATCACATCACCGCGAGTGACAAATTGATCTGGCTGGACCAATACCTTGCTCATGTGCCCGTAGAGTGTGGAAATACCACCCGCATGGATCACAACTATATTACTATAGCACGAAGGGAGCGTACAAACCTTCGCTGTCGCAATATACCCAGACGCTGCGGCTTTCACTGCTGTCCCCTGCCCTGCGCGAATATCAATCCCGGAGTGCTCAAACACATTGCGATAGGGATAATCCGGATCATGAAAATAAGCGGTGATATATCGGCTTTGTGTCGGCCACGAAAGTTTGCCTATGAGATCTCCTTCTTCTCCAAGAATATCCAATTTGTGCTCCGCCTCAAGACGACGCCGAACCTCTCGTTCTATACTTGAAATTTCTTGTTCGATCGCCTGGTATTGTTGTTTGAGTTTCCCGAGAAGTGTCTGATATTGTCCCTCTGACGCCTTGGTTTTGACCAGAAGATCTTGTTTGACGAATTTTTGCTCTTCAAGATCAAGCTGGCGCTCTGTGAGCTGATTCCCGAGTGCTTCGTAGGCTTTTACTCTTTCTTTTGCTTGTTCTTTCTTTTTTTCGAGCTCTCCCTTGAGTCTCTGGACAACGATAGTACTTTCAAGTATTTCCCGCTCCATGGTGCGGACATATTGCACCGTATTATAGAATTCAGAGAGCGTGCTATACGCAGCAAATATTTGCAAAAAGGATTTTCTATCTTGTTGATCTATATGACGAAGAAGACTCGCAAGAATTTTTTTCTGTCGTCCAATATCTTCTCCTTGTGTTTGGATTTCGAGATCGAGCGCATTAATTTCGAGTTGCAGTGTTTCCAATTTTTCCTTTGTTGCTACAACATCCAATTCTACTTGCGTCACTCGATTGTCCAAAATAGAAACCTGATTCGACAGCGATGATGCCTCTTTCTGCTTGTCTCGCACTTTTTGTTTATATTCCTGGATACTCTTTTCAATTGCCTTCACTTTGTCCTGTTTTTCTTTGATCTCTTGTTGTAGATTTTGCATTTCTGCATCATTTGGTGCTGTCAATACATGGTATGGCGAAAGGATAAAAATAAAAATGAGGAAAGTGCTCAAAATTCGATAAAAAAATGTGTGGTGGTTCATATTATTCAAATGTTACAATTTCCCACTTGCAATCTGCAATCTCTCCATCGTCTTCTCATTCCCCAATACTTCCGCAATCTCAAACGGTCCCGGGGAATTTTTTTTTCCTGAAAGTGCGACGCGCATCGGCCAGAGAACATCACCAATATCATAGCCTCGCTCTCCAATCCACTCGATCGTTTTTTTTTCAAGAGTCTGCTTCGTCCACTCCCCTATTTCAATCAACCCGAGGAATATTGCAAGTTCATTGATGACTTTTTTTGTGTTCTCTAAGGTACTTTTTTTCCATACGAGAAGTTCTGAATCATATTCCAACTCTGCGCGAAACACAAACCTTACTTCTTCAACCAGCTCTTTCAGCGTATGTACTCTCCCCCGCTCCAAATTCACTACGCGCATCAACCACGCAAATTCTTTACTCTTTATTCTTGACTCTTTATTTTCAACGAGTCCTGCATTCACAAAAAAGGGCACACCACGCCTTGTCACTTCTTCGAGTGGCAGACGCATGAGATACTGTTTATTATACCAATTGAGCTTGTCCACGTGAAATACCGCAGAAGATTTAGAGACATTGTCAAAATCAAATGCTTTTTCAAGTTCAGAAAGCGTGAAGAGCTCTCTCTCATCACCGGGATTCCATCCAAGAAGAGCGATAAAGTTGACAAGCGCTTCAATGAGATATCCTTTTTCTTTGAAATCTTCTACAGAGACATTCCCATGGCGTTTACTGAGCTTCTGTTTTTGTTCATTGACCAAAAGAGGCAAATGCGCGAACTGCGGCGGTTTCCACCCAAACAATGCGTAGAGAACGAGGTGTTTCGGAGTAGAGCTCAGCCACTCTTCCGCCCGAATCACATGAGTAATTTCCATAAGATGATCATCAACCACAACAGCAAAATGATATGTGGGAAACCCATCTGATTTGATAAGCACCTGATCATCCAGAAGACGATTCTCAAACGTCACATCTCCCCGGACGAGATCGTGCCAACTTGTGTTCCCTTCTTTTGGCATGTTGAGGCGAATCACATACCCATCATTTTTTTTGAGATACCTTTCCCTTTCCTCTGGCGTGAGATGTCTACAACGACCGTCATAGCCCGGCGCTTGTTTATTGATCTCTTGAATTTTTCTGAGTTCATCAAGTCGTTCTTTGGTACAAAAACAATAATAGGCGCCATCTTTTTCAATAAGTTCTTGAACATATTTTGTATACAAAGCTAGGCGTTCAGATTGAATGTAGGGCCCGTAATCTCCTTTTTGAATAACACGACCGGAAGCATCGAGATCCACTCCCTCGTCAATGGTGAGTCCTGCCCATGTGAGTGACGTGATACTATTTTTTATCCCTCCTTCAACAAATCGTTCTCGATCCGTATCTTCAATCCGCAAAAGAAACTTCCCCTCGTGCTTCTTGGCAAACAAGTACGCAAACAGGGCAGTACGTAGACTGCCGACGTGGAGGAATCCTGTGGGAGATGGAGCAAAACGGGTCCGAATCATACTATGGCGGTAGTGTATCGGAAAAAACGAGAGGGTTCAAGGGGAACTATCGCCTCGTCGCACATAACCACAAAAACCGCACGGTCGCGTTCCAAATCCGCACTGCCCGCCATGGCTGAAGAAACAACCGCCAGAGCCATTCTAAACCAACGTTTCGCATCCATGACGGAGCACGTTTTGCCTTCCCTGAAACAAAGTCAAAAGCCCCGCCTACTCCCATCGCAATTTTTACACTGGGAAGCGCACGAAGATTTTCATGAATCCAATATTCTTGTTTTTTGTGACCAAAAGCGACAAAGAGGATATCAGGTTTTGTCGATCGTATGTCTTGCAAAATATTCTCATTCTCATAATTGAGAATTGATAATTGATCATTGATCATTCTGATTGTTGGACCTTTGCCAATCCCGACAATGTGCAAAGCAGAAAATCTTTTTTCTAATTCGAGTTTTGTTTTTTCAACAACTTCCGTATCACCACTTCCGAGAAGATACACGGATCTCCCCTCTTCTTGTGCGATACCACACATGTGGAGCATACAATCGACGCCGGTGTAGCGGTTTATTTTGATTCCTTTCAATCGAGCAACAAAAGAAATACCCACCCCATCACACAAATTGAGCGATCCCTCATTCAAAATCTTTCGAAAACGTGGATCGCGATTGGCCGCCACAAGCATTTCCGGATTGGGGGTAAAGATGGTGTGGTGATCTGCGGAGGATAAAAAACGACGCACTCTTTTCATTATTTCATTCTGAGGAAGCACGGAAATTTCCACCCCGAGAACTGAAAAAATTTCTGGCATATGG
>CAYJXK010000004.1:0-49162 GCA_964374115.1 uncultured Gammaproteobacteria bacterium | reverse complement strand
GACGGCGCTTTGCGCCGCCAACGAAAAAGTCGGTCAATTTTCTGAAAGTCAGATTCTGGTGGGCCGGGCAGGATTCGAACCTGCGAAGGCGCAAGGCCAACAGATTTACAGTCTGTCCCATTTGACCGCTCTGGAACCGACCCATTCATTGTATGACGATACACAATTAGAACTTACATGTTTGCCATCGACGTTCACCTCTCTTTTTTTCTCGTGATACGTGTCTCGTGTATCGTGACATCGAGCCACCTGTCGGATTTGAACCGACGACCTTCACTTTACAAAAGTGTTGCTCTACCAACTGAGCTAAGGTGGCATTGACGTTACGTCGGAAATGAGTTCGTCTCACAAGTCCACATTCTCGTGCAAATCATACCTGTCGGCTACAAACTGTGTATCGCTCGTCGCAATACTATTCAGTATTACTCCTCGCTCCGCACAATTTTCGCTCAAAATGTATGATTTTCGCGATGAAAGAGACTGGTGGGACAGGCGCTAAGATGGCATTCCATTCATCCTATCTCGGAAAATATCGATCTTTTGATTCTCCGGATTCACCATGCGGAATTGTTGGAGCGCTTCCTCTGCGATATTTTTGTGCCCCGCAAGTATACTTACCTCTATCAAATTGTCAAGATATTTCGGGTTTTGCGGCTCGAGATCCACTGCCTCGCGAGAGGCGGCAAGCGCTGTTTCATACTCCCCTACCTCCTTGAGCAATTCCGCAAGCTTCGCAAAACGACTTGACAGGCTATCATTCATAAGCACCGCCTGTTGGTAATATTGGATAGCATCTTCGATGTTGCCTTGCTGTTCTGCAAGCTCGGCAAGTCGCACATACACCTGATCATCGCGAGGAGAAATTTTGAGAAGGAACTGATACGTTTCTGCCGCTTCTGCATATTGGCCAAGGCGCGCATACACATCCCCGAGCCCCCGATACGCATCCACATTCCGTGGATCTAAGCGAATCGCGGCAATAAACTTGGCCTCTGCAAGCTCGAGATCGTTTTGCTCAAGCGCAAATGTCCCATCTTTTACCCATTGGCGCACTTCTTCTTTTTGCCGTTCTTTGATCACTTTAGGCGCTTGTTCCCGTCTCTTTTGCACATGCAACAGAAGAATGCGTTCTACTTTTCCCACATATTTACGAAATACCAGTTGGTATTGTTTGATGCGCTCCCAAATCGGGGAAAACGCGCTCTGCATTTTCTTTTGCGTCTCTCGCGCTTTTTCCTCAGCTCGTTTCACCCAAAATTCTTTTTTCTTTTTTTCTTGTTTCACTTTTTGGATTTCCTCCACATTCAAAAGCGTGAGTTGTGGATATCGCTTCACCAGAATAACAAGAATCACTCCGAAGGAGCCAAGCATGAGAAGAAATGGAATAAGACGAAGCATAGAGAATCCTTTGTTTTATTTTTTCTGCGACCGATCAATCGCAGACAAAATGGCTTGGAATGAACCAATTTTTGTCGATGCGCTGCCGACGAGCACACCATCCACACTCTCGAGCGTGGTATATGTCCCAACATTCTCGGGGTCCACACTTCCACCATAGAGGATGGGGAAAGACAGAGAAGAATACTGCGTTATTTCTCCTCGGATCCATTCGTGGACATCCTCGACGTCAGAGGGCTGACACGGATTGCCAGTACCGATGGCCCATACCGGTTCGTAGGCGATACACAATCGCTGATTCCCGAGATCGAGTCCATCAAAGGCAGTGAACAGTTGTTTTTTCAGCCGATACTGACGTTTGCCCTCTGCCACATCTTCTTTGGTTTCTCCGATACACAACACCGGAATAAGACCAACGTCGAGACACGCTTCGAGTTTTTTTCGAATATCAGAATCTGATTCTCCAAAAATATACCGCCGCTCTGAATGGCCGACAAGCGCATAGGTCGCGCCTGCTTCTTTATATAGAAGCGCTGAAATCGCTCCCGTATATGCGCCTTTCGGCACCCATGACACATTCTGCGCGCCGAGACGAAGCGATGTATTTGCACACATGTTCTCAAGTTCATGAAATGCAAGCGCAGTCGGAAACAGAGCTACCTCGATCCCCTCTGCATCATACGGCTCTTCGACCACATCATGGATCAGTGCGCGTGATGCATTCAGATTAAGATACATTTTCCAGTTCGCGAAAAAATATTTCATACGTTTTTTCAAGAAATCAAGAAAATGATTTAACAATGAACTCACAAAGAATTTCCGTGTCTGACGCGCTCTCCCAAGCGCCATTCAGTCATTTTTTCTTTTCCTGCAACTCTGTGGGCCATATCCGACCGTATGGCGGGGTCGAGAAAGGTTGCGATCTCTTTCCTGTCTGCAACGCGCGGGTTTTGGAGGCAAAAAAAGTGATGGGATGGCGCGAGAGGAAAAAACCTCGCTCATGAATTCAATCGAACAATGGAACAATTACCATACGATCTTCTCCTTCTCTACATCTCCAATCAAGGCAACACGCATGTCGGAAAATCGAAAAATTCGTTTCGCAAGCGCTTGTACCTTGTCCCCTGTCACCGCATCAATCTCTGTAAGCCTTTCCTCTGGGGTCTGAATCCGATCCATAAAGAGAAACTGACGCGCGTACCAATTGGCCTGCGCGCTGGAATCCTCGAGAGAAAGGATGAGCGCCCCGTGGATATGGGTTTTCGCGTCTTCCAGTTCTCTTTTTGATATTCCTTTGTCTATCATTTTCTCCATTTCTTGTTTCATAACCGTGATTGCTTTGTTGATATTTTTTGCTTCAAGGCCCGCGCGGATCGAAAAATACCCGGTATCACGAAAATTTTCCGCACCGCTTTTCACCATATAGGCAAGCCCGCGTCGTTCCCGCACCTGAATAAACAATCGAGAACTCATCGATCCGCCAAGAATGGTATTCAACACTGCGACAACGGCATTCTCTTTTGCTTGATACGGAAAACCCGGGAATCCGAGCATCAGTTGCGCCTGATCTGTCTTTTTGTGTTGGGTGACAATGCGATGCTGTTTTTCTTTCGGACCAAATGTCGCGCTCTTCAATGAACCTTTGGAAAATTTTCGCGAAGGACGTCTGCCAAAATATTCTTCGATCCACTCTTTCAATGTATCATCCATTGCTCCAGCGACAACTACGGTCATATTCCCGGGATGATAAAATCGCTCGCGATACGCGAGGACGTCATCTCGTGTGTAGCTTCGCACATGCGCAGGCGTTCCTGCAATATCACGACCAAGCGGGCATCCCGTATACAGAAGATCTTCAAATACATTATCAATATTCATCAGTGGATTATCATTGTACATACGGATCTCCTCGATCACCGGCCCCTTTTCTCTCTCCATTTCTTTGGGATCAAATATTGACTCAAAGAGCATGTCCGAGAGAATGTCAAGAGAAATTTGCATATAAGCGGCATCTACTTTGATATAATATCCCGTATATTCTTTACTGGTAAACGCATTATACGCGGCTCCGAGCCGATCAATCTCTCTCGTCAAGACAAGAGTATTTTTTCGTTTCTTGGTCCCCTTGAACATCATGTGTTCGATATAATGCGATACCCCCGCGAGCTTCTCGGATTCATACCGAGAACCAACCGGATACATGACCAACAGAGTCACAGACCGTGTATCGTGTTGTGGAACAAGAATGACGTTCGTATTGTTTTGCAGGGTATAATGGGTAAACATATTTTAACGAAATTGCTCCTCGAGATATGCCGTGAGTTCCTCAATCAGCACTCGCTCTTGTTCCATCGTATCCCGATCACGCACTGTCACCTTTTTATCTCCCAAAGAATCAAAATCAATCGTGACACAATAGAGCGTGCCAATTTCATCTTGTCGGCGATAGCGCTTGCCAATCGATCCTGTTTCGTCGTACTGAGTCATCCATTTTTTGGAAAGATTTTTCTGTATCTCATGTGCCATGGTTTGGAGTGGTTCTTTTTTGGAGAGCGGCAAAATGGCAACAGAAATCGGCGCAAGATACTTGGGGAGCCGAAGCACAATTTCTTTTCCGTGTTTACTCCCACTTTCTTCTGCACGTCCACCTTCAACCTCTTCATAGTGTTCAAGAAGCGCCACAAGGAAGAGACGATCAACACCAAATGTCGGCTCAATCACGTGGGGAATATACGTCTCACCGGTAATGGGATCTCTATATGAGAGATCAACACCACTCATCTCCGTATGACGCGTTAAGTCAAAATCCGTGCGATAGGCAATGCCATGCAATTCTTTGAGACCAAAAGGATACTGATATTCAATATCCACGGTACGTTGGGAATAATGCGCGCGTTCGCCGTGTGGAATTTCATGAAAATAGAGATGTTCATCCTGCACGTTCATTATCTCTTTCCACCAGCGTTTCATCTCAGAGAGCCAACGCTCAAAGTGTTTTTCCCACTCATCCGGACGGACAAAATATTCAAACTCCATGATTTCAAATTCGCGAGTACGGAAAATAAAATTTCCCGTGGTAATCTCGTTGCGGAACGCTCTCCCTTGTTGGGCAATGCCAAACGGCACACGCACCCGCATTGTGTCGACGATATTCTTAAAATTGGTAAACATGCCCGCGGCCAACTCTGGTCGCAAATAGGCCTGAGAACCTTTGTCTTCGGTTGCTCCGATATGCGTTTTGAACATGAGATTAAACTGTTTGACATCCGTCATTTCTCCAGCACAATCTGGACACGGAATGGATCGGCTGTTGGGCATGTTTTCTCGTTCATGTTTTGGCTCCGCGCTTTTTGCCTCAAGTAAATGATCGGCCCGGAACCGATGATGGCACTGTTTGCACTCGACCAAGGGATCAGTAAAATTTTGAATATGACCGCTCGCTTCCCACACTTTGGGATTCATAATAATAGGTGAATCGATTCCCACCATGTCCGGATGTTCTTGCACAAAAAACCGCCACCAGGCCTTTTTAATGTTGTTTTTGAGGATCACACCAAGGGGCCCGTAATCCCAACTATTGGCCATTCCACCGTATATTTCTGAATCCGGAAAAATAAACCCACGGCGTTTGGCCAAAGAAACGATACAATCGAGGGAAGAGAGGTTGCTCATAGCGGAGGGAAGTATAGCAAAATGGCAAAAAAAAGAAAGACCGACCGCCGGTCCCCTTCGTTCAAGGATGGTGATCAATTATTACGCCAAATAGCCTTGCATTTTGACGGTCCGCTCGAGAATCTCTACTCGACGCCTCAAATCGATGAAGTCTTTGGACAATGCATCCGTATCTTCTTTGGCCATTTTTTCGACACGACCCAATCTTTCCTCGATGACATCAAGCCTTTCGCGGATCGAACGAAGTTCACTCCGAAGTTCGGAAAGAGCGTCATCTATCTTTTGTTCGAGACTGCCTACTTTCTGTTCGAGACTCGCAAACCGCTGTTCGAGATTCTCGACCCTTTTCTCTAAAGCAAAAAATTCGGTCTTGGTCACCATGTTCTCTTTCAAAAATTCCATGAGTTCATCAAATCGAGCGTTCAAGTCAATACTCTCTTTTGAACTCTCTCCTGTGGCAAAAGTCTGTTCATCTTGCATATACGCTCCAGTATAAAATGATTGTCTCGTCTTGTCACTATCAAACTACACCGTCATAATTTCCTTCTCTTTTTCCTCAGCAATCATTTTAATTTTTTCATTATACTCTTTGACCATCTTCTCAACGGTCTCAAAACTCAAAAATTTTTCATCTTCTGAAATCTGTTTTGTTTCTTCTGCCATATCGATTGCGCCGCGAATATCTTCTCGCACTTTCCGAATACTAATGCGCGCCTGCTCGGCTTTTTGATGCAACACTTTGATGAGCTCTCCCCGTCGCTCTTGCGTGAGTTCAGGCAGAGGGAGCCGAATGAGCTTTCCATCATTGACCGGACTAATTCCAAGCGGAGAATTGCGAATTCCAATTTCCACTGCTTGCATGAGACTCTTATCCCACGGATCAATGTTCAGAGTCTTGGCGTCGGCAACCGTGATTGAAGCAACCGCCTTGAGAGGCTGTTTGGTTCCATATGCTTCAATTGGAATATCCTCCACAAGCACCGGAGTCGCTCGCCCAGTTCGCAAACTCGACGTCTCGCTTTTGAGATGTTCAATCACTTTGTCAAATTGCTCCTTTTGTTGATCAATAATGTGCATACTTTTACGGTGTGGTAAATCCAAGATACACAAGATTATTTTGGTCCGGGTGAACACGAAGAATCGCCGGGATTTGCCCGGATGGCATCTTTTTGGTCGTCCATGTTTGCCCACTATCAATCGATTTATAAAACGTCGAATGATTGGTTTCCGATTGTGTCGCGGTATAGTACATCTCGGCGTCATTATTTGGATTGATCGCAAAGGCATAAATCAGCACACTCCCCGGCGGAGTAATGAGATTGAGTGGCATCCATGAATCTCCCCGATCATAGGAGACGAGAATCCCGTATGTAGAAATCCAATACATCGTGCCTGGCTTTTTGGGGTGTGTTATGAACCGGCGATATTCGAGCGCGCCCGGATATGACTCAAATGAGTCCTTCACCTGTTCCCATGTCTGTCCTCCATCTACCGTGCGAAATATCCCACTCTGCCGTGTCGCAACATAATGCACGCCTGCCGTGAATTGATCTGCTTCCACTTTGGCAATTGTGCCAGAAAAACGATGCGTTACAGCCCAACTTTTGCCCGCGTCAAAACTCTGCAAAAGATCTCCATTCAGCTCCCCAAGCATCACCGAGTACGGCTGAAATGGCTCAATCGAAATTGAGACCACCCGGGTGTCACTGCGAGACTCTTGATAGACTTCTTCCCAATTCCGACTGCAATCCGAACTCTTCAACACGAGTGTGCCAGTGCTCACATAGATCGTGCATTTATCTTTTGGATGAATCGCGATTGCCTGAATTGTTCCCATCTTCAATGGTTCATAGAGCGGTCTTTGCCAGCTTTTTCCATCGTCATAACTCCAAAACATCCCATGTTGTCGAGAGGCAATATAGATTGCCCGTGGATCCTGGGGATCTTCTATCAGATCAAAAATATTCACTTGCGAAATAGTTTCTACTCCTCCCACGGTCGGGAGCGCCACAATCGCCTGCCATGAATCTCCCTTATCCGGGGAAATGAACATACCCGCTGCCCCCGATGTCTTTGGCATATCATCTGACAAAAGGAAACATCCCTGGCCAAGGAGCGGGAGAAGGAGCAGAAAAAAGAAGGGAAAAAAGAGGCGACGTTCATGATTCATACAGATACGAAGGAATGAATGAGAAAAAATGAATAGGAAAGAGAGAGATCTTATTTATTATTATTCTTTGCGTGGAAAAAGAAGAAACAAACGTTCAAGAAGCAATCGTGGATGAATATGTTTGGAAAGAAGTTCTCGTGTTTCTCGAATCCGATCGCTCAATTCGAGAAATTGAGATCCAGAAAAATAAAACTCTTTCGGGATAGCATGCATGGTAAATTCGAATTTTCCCAATGATGAAAAAAAGATATCGCGGATAAGAACCTGCCAAAGCGCGAGTATATCTTCTTTGTTCGCGAGTATATCTTCTCCTTCTGAAAGGATATCATACAAGGGTCCGTGAAGTAAAGAAAAAAATTGTTCTCTGCCATGTTCATGAGCAAGAAACACCTCGCGATCTTCGAGCCACCGAAGAGCTAAACCCGGAAGGCCATGCGCGAGACGACTGAACTGTTTTGCTTCCTTTTCCGGGACTCCACGGCGAACGAGTGCGTGTTCTAGTTCCTCTTCTTTCACGGCATGGAAAAAAAAACTTTGGCATCGAGAAAGAATCGTTTTGGGAAGTTTGTTTTCATTGTTCGTCACAAGAAAAATTGTCGTATCGCCTCGCGGCTCTTCCACCGATTTGAGGAGCGCGTTGACCGCCGATGTATTCATCTTTTCTGCCTCATCAATCAACACGATCTTCTTTTTGCCACATATCGCGCTTTCTGAGAGAAACGCGATGAGCCAATGAATTTGCTCAATCATAATATCTTTTTTCATTTTTTGTTTTTCTTCATCCTGCTCCCGCTCGACAACAAAAAAGTCTGGGATAATGGAAAGGCGATCACGAGATACCCCGAAGTGCTCGGCCGCAATCGTCTCAACAACGGCGCGTTTGCCGACATGATCTTGACCGATAAAACAATAGGCATGAGAAAGTGATCCATGCTCCATGAGACGAGAGAAAAAAGAGAGAATGAATTGGTGACCAATGATGGGCGGTATAGGTATTATCACTCCCATACGAAGAGAAGATTAAGTGTCTTCTTCGCAGTGTTTGACCAACGATATGCCTCGAGGCGTTCGGCTCCTTTTCGTATGAGTCTTTCTCGTAATTCAGAATCAAAAATAATGCGTTTCATCGCTGTTGCGATTTCCCCCGTATCGAGCGGATTGACGAAGAGCGCGGCATCGCCTGCGACTTCTTCCAAACTGCTGCCTGATCCTGCAACCACGGGAACACCCGCGGCAAATGATTCCAACACAGGCAGCCCAAACCCTTCGTAAAGACTCGGAAAAACAAAAACAGTCGCAGACCGCCGTATGATATCAAGATCATCTTCTTTTACCCAATTCGGGAGAATAATATCATTTTTATATGGACTCGTCACTATCGCCTCTTTCACCTTTTCGTATCCAAAACCCGCTGTACCGACGAGGACAAGTTGAAGATTGGAGATAGGTGAGCTAATTGAGATATCCGGGATATTTTTTTTGAGTAATGTAAATGCTTCAATAATCCGTCTGGTATTTTTCTTCTCTTCGAGCCGCCCAACACTCAAAACAAACGGTGGTCGAATATGATATGTTCCCAATACACGATCAATATCTCGCTTATCCTGAATATCTCGATTCTCTGTATACCCGTGCGGAATCACAACAACCCTATCCGGATTGTGACTTCCCAACATGCTCAACTCTCTCTTTGTACATTCGCTCGGCACAATGACTTTCCAAAGATGTTTCACGGCATGCTTCGCACTCCAGAGGGTGTACCAGCGTTCAAACCATGAATAGGTTTGTGGAAATCGAAGCGCGGCCACATCATGCACGGTCATGACTGTTTTTTTGGGATGAATGATTGGAAAAACATGCGCAGGAATAAAGAGAACATCGGGTGGATGCAACAGCATTTCTATACTCAACCGCATTTGTGTCCAAAGTCGACGTGGTGGCCATTTGAGCACTTTTTGTGTCCAGTTTGGGGGAAGCTTCGCAAGCGTTCTCTGAAGCGGTTTGTCTGTATATAAAATAAATTGGACATCAGGATGATCAACTCCGAACTCTAAACTTTGAACTTTGCACTCCTCAATACTATGGTACGCATACCACTCCACCCCCGTTTTCTCATCATGATTTGCGCGAGACGCGTCAATGCCAATGATCATATAGAACTTATAGCGAATTTCCGTGTCTGACGCGCTCTCCCAAGCGCCATTCAGTCACTTTTTCTTTGCCTGCAACTCTGTGGGCCATATTCGACCGTATGGCGGGGTCGAGAGCGGGTTTTGGAGGCAAAGAAAAAATGATGAGTTGGCGCGAGAGGAAAAAACTCGTTATGAGTGTATATCAATAGACATGCACCAATCCACGTACCCGCATATCTTGTCCGATCTTTTGATACTCCACATCGTGCAATCGAATTGCGTCACGGATGAATCCTGTCCCTTTTCCACGAATGCTATTAGATGCATCCTCTCCTCCAATAATTTTTGGCGCGATATAAAAAAGTATCTGATCAATAATGGCCGTATCCCGCAATGCCGCATCATAGAAAGATCCGTGCACTGATCCGCCGCCCTCGACAAAAAGAGATTGAATCCCTCGAACTGCCAAAAACTGAAGTAGTTGAGGAATAGATACACGCGTTTTACCAAAAGATTGAAAAGAAGTCCCATTCTGTTCATAGCGCTTCTGTCGAGATCGTGACGCGCGATCTGTGCATGCGACAAATACATCTCTATCTCGAAATACGCGAAAATTGATATGTAAAGAAAGGTCAGGATCAATGATAATTCTTAAAAGTTTTTTTTGTTTCCACTTTCCTTTGATACCTAAATTCGGATCATCGGCGCGGACAGTGCCAGCGCCTACCAGCACCGCATTATGCTGACTGCGGATCATGCGAGCATCAGCCCGGGCGACTGCTCCCGTCATCCATTTGGAATCGCCTGTGCGGGTGGCTATTTTGCCATCCAGACTCACGGCTACTTTGAGTGTCACATATGGAAGTCCTGTTTTTACCCATTTCAAAAACGGTTGATTAATCATCCGTATGTCTTGTAACAACGATATTTGAGGATCAAGAACGTCTACATGAATTCCATGCCTCTGTAATTCTTTGATCCCCTTTCCCTTCACTTTTTTGTATGGATCGCGCATACCAACGACGACACGGGCAATACCGGCTTGTATTATGGCGTCTGTGCATGGAGGCGTTCTCCCATAATGACAACACGGCTCAAGGGTTGTATACAAAGTGGCACCTTTGGATCCTTTCTTCTGTCTCATGCTTCGTAGCGCCATGAGTTCTGCGTGATGTGAACCTGCCTGCTGTGTTCTTCCATGACCAATCACTCGGCCCTTCTGCACAATAATGGAACCCACCGCAGGATTCGGGGAGGTGAAACCAACGGCTTTTGTCGCCTCTTCAAATGCCAATGTTAAACATGTGAGGTCGGCTGAAGAAAACATACGAACAAATTTAAACGTCTCCCAACAAGTGTCCCATTTTTTCCTTCTTCGTGTGCAAATACCTATCATTCACGCCATTCGGAGGTATCTCAATCGGAATCTGCTCCACGATCTCCAGCCCATACCCGCCAATGCCTCCCATTTTTTTTGGATTATTGGTCATGAGCCGAATTTTTTTCAATCCCAGATCAACAAGAATTTGCGCGCCAATACCATATTCTCGTAAATCCTCCGGGAATCCGAGCACAAGATTTGCCTCAACGGTATCGAGGCCATTGCGTTGGAGTTCGTACGCTTTTACTTTGTTCCCAAGTCCAATCCCGCGACCTTCGTGTTGTTTCATATACAACACCACACCTTGCCCCTTTTCCGCAATCATCTCCATGGATCGATGAAGCTGGGCGCCACAATCGCATTGCTTGGAACCAAAAATGTCTCCGGTCATGCACTCAGAATGCACGCGCACGAGTGTGGGAGTCTCTGCATCCATCTCTCCTTTCACAAACGCCACATGCTCGCTCTGGTGCAAGAGATCCATATACACCACAATCCCCCATCGTCCGCTCTCTGTTTCTATCTCTGTCGCCGCTTCTTTTCGAATGAATCGCTCTGTGCGATGCCGATACGTGATCAAATCTGCGATAGAAACAATAGGGAGCCGATGTGCTGTGGCAAAATCAAAAAGCGCAGAAAGACGCATCATGGTGCCATCATCATGCATGAGTTCACTAATGACTGCACCTTCTCGAAGTTGTGCAATACGGCAGAGATCAACCGCTGCCTCCGTATGTCCTGCCCGCCATAATACTCCCCCCTCTTTGGCGCGCAAAGGAAACACATGACCGGGACGAGCAAGATCCTCGGGACGAGTATCACTGGCAATCGCTTTGAGCACAGTTTTTGTTCGATCTTCGGCAGAGATGCCAGTTAAAATCCCATTCGCCGCATCAATACTTATCGTATAGGGTGTTTGACGCTTCGATGTATTACGGTCTACCATCGGTGGCAAGTTGAGCCGATCCGCGATTCTATTCGCAAGAGCAAGACACACCACTCCTCCGGTATATCGAATCAAAAATGCCATTTTTTCTGACGTTATCCATTCAGCAGCGATCACGAGATCTCCTTCATTCTCTCGATTTTCATCGTCAACGACGATGATCATTCCGCCATTCTTCAATGCTGTCAGCGCTGCTTGGATTGCGAAAAAAGAAGTCATATCATCATGGGTATGTGCATGAAAAGATTATCGCGTCGCCATGATACTTCGTTTATAACTTTCCAAATTTTCAAGCGCGATCCCTGTGCCCTTTGCCACACAAAGCATTGGTTCATCTGCGACATAACAAGGCACACCGGTCGCCTGCGCGATGAGTTCATCAAGATTGCGGAGCTGACTCGATCCACCCGACATAATAATTCCTTTATCCATCACATCGGCAGACAGCTCCGGCGGTGTTTTGTGAAGCACTTCTTTCACCGCCTCAATAAGTCCTTCGAGATCATGTTGCAAGGCCTCTGTCGTGTCGTCAGATGTCACCACGATTGTCTTCGGGAGCCCTAAAATCATATCACGGCCCTTCACATCCATCTGAAGCGGTTTATCCATATACATCGCAGAACCGATACTGATTTTGACATTCTCTGACATGCGCTCCCCGATTGCGAGCCCATATTTGCGACGGATATGCTCTGCAATAGATGCATCAAACCGATTCCCTCCAATACGAACAGATCCAGACGAGACAATGCCTCCAAGAGAAATAACCGCTATTTCCGCGGTCCCGCCCCCAATATCAATCACCATATGGCCGGAGGCGCTACCGATTGGGATATCAGCGCCGATGGCCGCAACAATTGGTTCTTTAATAATGTAGGCGGCTCGAGCTCCCGCGTTCATGGCCGCGTCAATCACAGCGCGCCGTTCTGTGGAAGTGATACCTGCAGGCACTGCGATCATGACTTCTGGACGAAATAAACGGACCCCCCCGAGCGCTTTATTAATAAAATAGCGAAGCATTGCTTCGGTGGTTCGATAGTTGGCAATGACACCATCTTTGAGCGGTCGCTCGGCGATAATCGTATCGGGCGTGCGACCTATCATTTCTTTTGCTTCAACCCCAACAGCAAGGATTTTCTTGTCTTCTTTGGAGATGGCAACGACCGATGGTTCATTGATAACAATGCCACGTTTCGGAACGTGGACGAGAACATTCGTAGTACCAAGATCAATCGCAACTTTTTTGATAAACATATTATGTGTTCTAGGACATACGCGTTTGCTATCGTCGTTCACCTCTTTGAGAGGCAAACGCGTATGTCCTATGTTCTATTATTTTTTATGTATCCCCCCATTCCTTATTGATTCAATCGCACCTCAATCTGTCTATCTACTCGCAAATCAGTCATATATTCATACCGCGTATCATGCCACTTGTCTTCAGACTCTCCCGGGGTTGCGGCTGTAATAGTTGTATCAAAATTAAGATCAAACGTCAAACGATGGGCAATCGTCCCTGCCTGTTTTTGAACAAATAATGTGTACAGACCGCTGTTGATCTGTTCCCCCACTTTTTTGGGAAGTTCATACACAAATCTCAGTTCTTCTGTCGTGCCTGGCTCAAGAGAAAGATACGTGCCAAACCAGCGGAAGCCCCCCTCTTCTCCGGTATCAACCAAAGAAAGAGGCACACTCTGTGTCCCGTTTTGATGAGAATTCACTTCCACAGCTTTGAGGAGCGACCCCTTTGGGACAAACACACGGGCGTATGTTTGATATCGCGTCGTACGCCAATCAAATGTTCCTGTATGGACGTAGCGCATTGTGGCGCTTGCGATAATTGATCCGTCCTGATGCTCTCTCAAAACATATCTGAGATGACGATCAATCGCATGATCGGTTTTTAGCGCGGCAAGATTCGCGTCGACCCAAAGAAGCGCATCCCCCTCGGGAACACGCATCCTGCCATGCCATTCTGTCTTATCAATCATTGCCTGAATGATAGGATCCTGATGAAACAAAAAAATGTGCTTTTCATTAAGTAATCTTTGAAACATCGCCATCACGGCATCTCCCTGATCTTTTACACTTGCTTGGAGCTTTTCTTTCACCGCATAAACCAAAGGAGCAAGAATGTTCTTCCTATCTTCTGCCCGAATTCCTTTGTTTTCATAGCCATATTCTACTTCATATTCCAGTTGTTCTGTCGCATTCTCAGCAGTAAACGTCATCCCCTCTACCGTCACCGGGCCAGTAAGCCGCAATATCTCTTCAAACACCGTGGGTGTGATTGCGATCACACCATCGAGTTCCTTGTGATCGACCCCCTGTTCTCCTGTATAAAACTCGAGAGCGCGTGTCGCATTCACGACAAAATCAGGAGACCAATTGCTGTCTCGAAAATACCATTGCTTTACTCCCAAATATGTTGTCAATGGCTGGGGCGGCTCTTTTTTCCAAAAGGATGTCGCTCGCCTATCGAGAGCCTCTGTGCCTTCTAAGATACGGATGGTCGGATTCCCTCGATTCACACGAACAACAAGATATACCCCAATAAATCCTCCCCCGGGCCGAAGTTCTGTATTATTGAAAAAAAGGACCAGATATGTTTTTTCTTCTCCAAAGCCCAGCGCTTCTATCAGAAGACTCAGGAGATCAATATCTGAAAAAACAGTACCCATGAGCTCTTGCCGAAGGGATAAAAGAGGAGCCACGACTGGCTGATATGTACGAAAAAATCGGCGCGCAAAAATAATCGCTGTCAGGATGACGGGAATAATCAATAGGAAAATAATCATCGAACGGAAGTTGCGAATACGCATGTGTTTTTATGTTTTTTGTGCTCCACGCGCGTCTTCACCCTTCGGCGGACTGAGAACCTCTGGCGGAATATTTTCATGAGTTGGAAGATGCGGCATCTTTTCTTGCCCTCGTCTCTTCTTTTTCGATACATTGAAACCGAGATACTTCCCGAGCATTAAATGTGTGACCGCATCAATCGCAGGAACCGCACTCACAATAATCATGGTAAAAGGTAGGAGCGCCCATTGCGCGATCATCATAAGATAGGCATGGCGGGGATGATTCTCTGGCCGCTTGGGAAGAAGTGGAACGCTGAGGAGCACCGAAAAGAAGAGCCCCACGAGCGCAATGGTCATGAGTGTTGAGAGCATATACGGCGCGTTGATAAAAAGAGCGCTTTGGCGAACCGATTCAGACGCAGCCCAGATGGGGAGACGACCCAAGAGTGTCAAAATGATCGCAACCATACACCACGTCCATTTGCCTTCCCACTCTATAAATACCCATTTCCATTTTTTCCACAAGGGAATTCGAGACCCCACGCGCCGAAACTGCCACAACAAAAAAGGAATATGCTCCACGCCCCATGCCCATCGTCGCTGTTGTTTATATAAATTTTTCATACTCGCCCACCATGAATCATCACACACCGTATCCATGGATACCGGAATATACATGGGAGTCACTTCATAATCTCCGTCATACGCCAAAAAACATTGATAAAAAATACGCGAATCTTCACTGACAATTCGTCTATCATGAAATCCCGCGTCCACAAGCGCCCGAAAACTCATAGAGTGGGAAGAAAACGTGACGAGCGCGTCTTGTCTGGCAAGCGATGTCATGAGCCAAAATGTGGTTCCAAATGACATAAGGCGAAGCATAGCCGGCGACTCCCACATATTATTATTGTACAGAGCAATAGGCTGATAGGAACTGCGCGTCGGCCGTGGATGTGTGCAATAGAGATAGGTAAGATATGAAAAATATTCTTTGTGGCACACCGTATCAATGTCAAACATGGTGGCAATCACAAAATCATAGTCCCATTGTTTCTTGTGGATGTACGCTTTCATCTGTCGTTCCGCATAATGCAAATTCGATCCTTTGCCTGGAATTTCATCAGGAAGATCTTTGGGATGAAGCACGCCGACGATATCCAAAAAATACGCGCCAAATGTCTCCTGTACTTTTGTGAGGATCATATGATACTGTCCGGCTTTTCTTTCTTCTCCCGCAATGACGATCACAAATGCATCTTTGTCGTACACGGCATCACAAATACTCTGCAACGCGGTCTCCACCACTGCCCATGATTCATCATACAGTGTAAGAAATACGATATGATGTTTCTCTTTCCAATTGGGTACTTCATGAACCAGTTTATCTCTCCAGAGAATCCGCCGAGCAACAGA
Source organism: uncultured Gammaproteobacteria bacterium (assembly GCA_964374115.1). GTDB lineage: Bacteria > Patescibacteriota > Patescibacteriia > Magasanikbacterales > UBA922 > CAYJXK01. Next base: position 33,246 of record CAYJXK010000004.1, on the reverse strand, counting down.
AAAACGACGCCACGCGATAAGAAGGTACACAGAAAAATTCGTCACTTTGAGCACCCAATACACATCAAACACAATCATAAAATAAATAACCCAGAGTGGACGGACAAATGAAAGACCAATGCCAAAAACAAGAGAAAGCCAGACGCTGAGTCCTGGCAACATTTCGTAGATGCGATATCGCGCGTAATCGTTGATCATAACGAACGAAAGTCCATCTCAAAAATAATTTTTATGTTTTCTTTTTTCTGACGGAGCGTGCGAGAATAGGGAAAAACAAACGCGAAAATCATGTATTTATACAATACGAAAATCATGATACGTTTTCCTCTCTATTTCTTCCCAGTCGGCTTGCACATCGCCCACCCGAGAAAGCGGTGGGCCTCTGCGACACCACTCTTCCAATGTATTCAAATCATTTCTTTGTCCTTCCGCCACTATTTCGACTGTCCCCTCTTCGGTATTTCTCACCCATCCAGTCAAACCAAGCGAGGACGCCAGTTGCTTGGTTTCAGCACGAAAAAAAACGCCTTGAACGCGGCCAGAAAGAATAAGATAAAGACGGAACAGGGCTCTACACATACAGCTCAGTATAGAAAAAACAGTGTTGATTGTCTACGGGTCCTATGACACGGGTACTATCATAAAAGCCCCTTTTACTTGGGGCTTTTATGTGAGAATCGGCGTGTTATGCTGCCATGCGGCGAGCGCGATTGCAATCCATGCAATACACTGGACGATCACCTGATGGTTGAAATGGCAGCTGAGAAATCTGTGTGCCACATTGCGCGCATTGGACATCGACATCGTACATGGTACGAGGCGCCCGATTGCCACCACCGCCAAACCCGCTATCACGTCGAGGACTATTATTTCGACGTTGTCGGAGACAGTCCGTGCAATACACCGGACGATCGCCTGATGGTTGGAATGGAAGCTGGGTAATCGTTGTCCCACAGCTACCGCATGTGACATTGACATCAAACATCTGCCTGTCACTCGAATATGCCATAAAGCTTATGAGATTTTGATTGAATGAGACCGACCTTTAGAGGGCACATACGTGCGACCTGCAAACGTGGTACCGAAGTACTTTGTTGCGAAAACGAGTATACCACGAGCGCTCACTTGTTGTCAAGGGGCTGAAGCGTCGTAATCGGCCTACTTTGGGTGATATAAAATATGCCTCCCTCCCATGCCCACTCGATGTCGCAAGGAAACCCATAATGATCTTCGATCTTTTTGCAAAGCCTCGCAAGCTCTACAACCTGTTTACCAGAGAGTTTCTGCTGATTCCCCGCTTCTGCGAGTTCAACCCATATGTTCTCCCTATCTTTTTTCACATCCACGCTTCTGTCTTCGTGTTCTTGTTTTTTCGTGTTTTTGTAAACTAACTTCCTCCCCTGCTCTGCGACCTGTACGTCAATGATCGTCATGTCAGATTTGCGTATCACATAGCTGTCCGGCGTAATCGAGCCGCTCACAATTGCTTCGCCGAGACCGAACCCGGCTTCAATAATCATTTGATCCCTGTCCTCTGTGACAGGATGGACCGTAAAACAAATACCGGAGACTTCGGACTGAATCATTTTTTGAATCACGACTGCGACAGATACCTGCGCATCAATCAAATCTTTTTCATGGCGATAAAATATTGCTCGTGGCGTAAACAAAGATGACCAACATTGTTTTACGCGGAGAACAACAAATTCGCGTGTGGTATTCAGGTATGTTTCAAGCTCTCCTGCCCAGCTTGCAACTTCGCTATCTTCCGCGGTAGCGCTTGATCTCACAGCCACCAAATCCGCGCCAAGTGAATCAAACGCAGAGAGAATCTCAGCCGAGAGATCGTCTGGCATCGGCGTATCATGAATCACATCTCGAAGGACATTGCTGGCTCGATCTATTGTATGTGTGTCCTCAGGATTTACTTCAGAAAGTCGGGCTTCAATCTCGCTCTTGATCACAGTCTCATGAATAAATCGATCAAACGCGGGTGCCAAAACAATAAAACCAGGAGGCACAGGAATGCCAGCATTGGTCATTTCGCCGAGTGATGCGCCTTTGCCACCGGCAATCAGGACATCGTTTTTGATGATATGTTTGAAAAAAAGAGTGAACGTCATATCACGACCTCTGCCGACCGAGGATCAAGCTGTATGAGTACCCGAATAAGATGCTGTAATTTCTCTGCCGATGTTTCTATCCCCACATACCACCCACCCAAACATTCTCGAAATCGAAGGAGCTCTCGTCGTGCACCGACTGAAAGAGTGACGTCTATAATGGTCAAATCAAGAAGTTCCAATGCTCTATCCAAACTGTGCTCTACATTTTCTTTCTCTCCTCTCTCGAGTGCATGCCGCGTTCGATTCAATTCAGAAGCGATGTTGAGAATCTGCCGATCTCGGGAGAGAACATGCCATTTTTCTTTTGTTAATTTCGGGTGAAACATACCACAATACTTCAAAGTTCAATATACTCCTCTACAATACGTTTCATCGCATTTCGAATTTCATGATCCTGCACTTCCATACTTCGATTGTTTTGCGAAGGACGAATATTGATGAGAGACGTATACTCAATCTTTTCATCGGTTCGATCCGGATAGATATTCGCGCCCCAGAGATCTTCTTGTTTCGATCCTTGGTTGAGCAAACGCTCCTCGGCATCCGCATGCATCTCCCCGCCCAGAGCAATCTTCTTTTGTTCAATATCAACAACAATTTTTACCATATCGGAAAAGGGGGATCCGAGAAGTGATCGGAGCTCGTTATTATCCATACGACTTGTAATAATGTGTATACCCATATATCCTCTTACACGTTTGCTATCGGCGTTCACATGATCAACTCATCCCTGTATATATTACACCCGCCGCACAATTGTAACAACACCATTATTCGCATTGACCTCGACTTCGTCTCCGTCGTGGAGAACTTGGGTCGCGATCTTTGCCCCGATAACACAGGGAATGCCGAGCTCTCGGGACACGATCGCGGCGTGGCAGGTGAGACCGCCTTCATCGGTAATAACAGCGCTCGCTTTTTTCATCGCAGGAATAAATTCCGGCTGTGTCATACATGCGACCAAAATATCGCCCTCCCCTACTTTTACCAACTCCGCCTCACCTCTGCATACCTTGACGATCCCTGATACGATGCCAGGCGAAGCGCATTTCCCACGAATGACCTGATCTGTATTGCCTTGTTCCTTTTTTTTAAACAGGGCAATAATATCTTTTGCCTCATCGTTCATAAATACGCTTGACCCCTCGTGAGTAAACACATACACACTTTTGTCTCGTCGTTCATGCAGTGTCGCCCGCATCTCTTCTAATCGTTCCAGTTCATGCGGTTGAACGTAGCGCAGATCAGTGATCGGAATCTCAAACCGTTCGGCAATTTCTTGCAAGAGCGCGTCGAGCACAGTAATCATGCGTGTCATATGTTCTTTTCTACGATCGTGGATCTCTCCAATGGCCGTAGTCACCATAATCAAATCTTTTAATTCCGGATCCGGTATGTACTGTATGGCGCGGTCACGATCTGCAACTCGCTTTGGGTGTGATTGATATGCCCGAATGATAGCATCAACAAGATCTTTTCGGATAAGCTCATGCATTTCATGCGTAAAATATTCCCGGGTCAATGTTTTGGCTGATGTATAGCTATTCAATTTCCAAAAATATTTCTCTGTGTGATTTTTCAACGCCGCTTCTTGTGCTGTTTTTTGAGACATCTGAGCGATGCAAGCAAGGTCATATCGCTCTGTGGTCAAAAATGATGGAATAGTCGGGGTCGTGAGCGTCGCAAGTGCATCTCCAGCTTTTTCTCCATATATTTTTTCTACGAGACCACGAATCTTTTCTTCGGTGGTCAATGTAAACCCTTCGACAATGTGAGACACCCCTACCAGATATTCATAGAGCGTATTTGCTTCCCGCCACAGCCGAAAGAGTGTTTCTTCAAAAGCGGTGTCCCATGACGTATCCGTGGAAAACTTGTCCACATATGCTCGAACGGTCGCACAGCGCTCTTTGTCTTTTGTCAAAAGAAGTTGAAGATACCCATGATCTTGTTGATAGCGCTTCCACAACGCGTCAAACACTTCATGAAGATCATTCCACGCGTATAAAAAATAAGAGACATCTTTTTCAAAAAATCCCACAGAGCCGCTACGATATCCATACCCCAAACAATCAGGCATGGATCGCATCATAGAGAATGTCGGGCCATAGAGCAACGCCGGCGTGCCATTGAATCCCTGAAAATACCAGTGCTTTTCCGCAAGATCCAAAATAAATGATGGTATCATATTGTGCGCATCTGTTCTTTCCATATATGCCCCAACTCATTCATGATATCCTCCGCATGATAAAACGTCCCGTTTGTTTCGTAGAGCCGATCACCCGCAAGACCGTTGAGGTACACACCAGCAAGCGTGGCAATGAGAAGATCATTCCTGGCAGACAATCCTCCAATGAGTCCGGCGAGCACATCGCCTGTGCCCCCCTTCGTCATCCCAACATTCCCGGTATGATTCTCGAAAAGGTCATTCCCATCGCTTATATAATCAATCGCGCCTTTGAGCACGACAATGCAATGATACCTCTCCGCCATTTTCCGTGTGTTCTCCGGGGTTGGATCACACTGAAATGTGTTCTGGAATTCCCGGGTATGGGGCGTCACGATACAGCCTGGATGAAGAAGCGCGGGATCAAGATGCCAAAATGCGGTCGCGTCAACCACCACTTTTTTTGATGGGTATGCCTGGAGGAGATGCTGGACCAGGTCAACATTGTTTTTTGTTTCTGCCAGTCCAGGCCCGACAATCACCGTGTCAACCAGCTCGACCGTGTCCCAGAGCTCTTCTCGAGAGACACCAATAAAAACAGAAATCTCTTGTTTGAGACGGTCAATAAGCGCGAGATTCTTCTGTGTGGAATGGACATACACCATATCCACAATCCGAGACGCAGCCTCGAGGGTGAGAAGAAGCGCCCCGTGAAATTTTTCTGATCCTGCAATCACGAACACGCGACCATTCTGTCCTTTGTGGCTTTTTGGATCTGGTCGAATAAGTTTTTTGAGGATACTCTCGTCCACGATCTGAGACATATTCCCTCATCTTAGACACTTTGTGGAGGAGAGTCAACTGGAGGAGGAAGATTTCCGCCCACGGCAGCCTGTCCACCCGTTGGCAGAGGCCCGCTGTTTCCCCTTCTTCTTTTTCGTCTCCGCCGTTTCTTGTTTGGATTTGGAAAACCATCTCTAGTCTGTCCATTCACTGACGGAGACTCGCTGACCTGTCTCTCCGGCAAGCGGGTGAGCTGTGGATCCAATGATGGGGAAAAGGACGAAGGAGCAGGGGCAATCCCAGATGGTGCGGGTGCAAAAAGAGGAATATCTCCAATTGGTTGAGGAGGAGTTTTGAGAGACGCTTCCTCAATTGGCGGTTTCTTTGGTAACAGAGCTGTAAGAGACATAGTCTTTTCTGGAACTGCTGGTATTTTCATGATCGACGTTTGCGCAATCGACTTTTTCTCTATTGGTCGTGGAGTATCAAATTTTTTCTGTGGCATTTTCGAGGAAGCCATTTGTTTTATTTCCTCGCCCTCATCATCGTCATCGTCATCGTCATCTCCAACCTCTGGCCCCATACCGCTCCAACGAATGATTTTATCCTCGATCGAATCACGATTTTTCGCATACCGCTCCCTCGATACCCGAATCACTTTTTCGGCTGAATCGGTTGGCAATCCAATCGGAGGCATGGTAATCGCCGAAAAAGGTTGCGACGCCACCCCATCAATCATCAGTTTCAAAAATGTCTGATACTTGGGAAGATTCACCAAATCTTCCTCAACAAAATACGGAGTAAATTCTTTGACGAGTAATTCCGCGTCCGCTCCCCCAACACGAAACGTCACGATCGTGCCCACATTTCCAAAAACTGCGTCTGCCACAATCTCGTCGAGTTGCGCGACATATTGATGCGCCATGATAAGAGAGAGGCGATATTTGCGCGCCTCGGACAAAATATTCGCGAAACTGGGAGTGGCGAAATTTTGAAACTCATCAACATACAGAAAAAAATCTTTTCGGTTTTCTTCGAGCGTATCCACGCGCTCCATGGCCGCGAGCTGAATTTTGGTGATAAGCATTCCGCCGAGGAGCCGACTGTTATCCTCGCCGATACGTCCTTTCGAAAGATTCATGATAAAAATTTTTCCAGCATCCATGAGATCGCGCACATCAATCGTGGATTTCACTTGAGCGACCATATTGCGAATCACACTCGCGGATAAAAATTGTCCGATTTTATTTTGAATTGGCGCGACTGCCTCGGTCATGTATCGATCTGGGTAATTGGCGAATTCTGTATGCCAAAATGCTTTGATAACAGGATCCTTGAGTTGCCGTACGACTTTTGCTCGATATTTTTTGTCTCCAAGCAGGCGATTGATGCCAAGGAGGGTCGAATTCGGATAATCGAGAAGAGCCAAAAGCGTATTATTCAAAATATACTCCATTCGAGAGCTCCAGACATCTGGCCAAATTTTCTTGAAAATCCCCATGAGGCCGGCCGCGACCAAGTGTTTTTGCTCTTCACTCCTGACTTCAAGAATATTAAAACCAATCGGATATTGCACATCCGCGGGATTCAGATACACGACATCGTTGATCCTATTGAGTGGAATATAATTGATAATTTTTTCCGCAAAATCGCCGTGCGGATCCACGACTCCTACTCCATGGCCCTTGTAAATATCGCTCAGCACCATATTCTCGAGCATGGTCGTCTTGCCCATGCCAGTTTTGCCCACCACATACATATGCCGACGGCGATCATCGAGCTTAATGCCAAAAGAGCGCATTTGATTGCGGAAATTCGTCTGGGCAAACAGACAAATATCTTCTGGTAATTTTTCTTCTTGATTTTTTGCGCGGAGCTGCGGCGTGGGCATATGTGGTGAGATGGGAGTGGTGAGAGAATAGTATAGCACACTTTATTTGCTTTCAACTATGAATATGATCAATTTTCAATTTTGATCACGGACGGAACATGAGCCATGAATTATTTTTGAGATGGACTCCAGTCATTATAAAAAAACCCGCGCATACAGCGCGGGTCTTCGATATTCAGAATTTTATTCTTAATGAACTCATAACAAATTTGTATGTATGAAGCATGGCCACGATTCCTTTTTTTGTGCCTCCAATGCTCAAGGGCAAAACAGGCGTGTAGAGAGCGCTGTGGGTGACTATTATCCAACCCATCATTCGACGGTGTCACGGCAAAAATCGCGTTAGTCAGTTCCCAGAATTTGCCTTGATCACGCGCGCATTCCACAGCAAGCGCTTCGAGTCTGGCCTGTTGGTGAAGCTGATCAAGCGGAAAATGACGATAGACCCAGCGAACTTTTTTTGGAAACTCAGAAACAATCTGTTGCATGGTCTAATGAAAACTCTTGCAAAATGGGCATTCCAAATCCGAGTACTCAATGAGAGTGACTGATCCTGACTTTGCTCCCGCCGCATATCCCTCTCCCCCATTTTCCTGCAGAGGAAACCCTCCACCTCTCAAGAAAAAGAAAAAAACCAATGATACATAAGACAAAGAATCCCTTGATCGCGCCAAAAATAAAAATCTGTTTTGGATTCATGTGATCAAACATTCCTTTCTTGTTCGATGAAGATTCGTGCGATGGATGGTCCATAAAGATAGAGAAAAAAATAAAATGCAAAGTGGAGAGAGTATAGCATGAGGCAACATACGTGACAAAAAAAGTTGACGATTCACCAGTGATTTGTTTATAATCCATATGTATATATCTTCCCCCTTTTCTTTATTCTCTATTCTCAAAGAGTATGTCCTCCCCTTGGCCCTCTCGAGAACCACAGCCCATCCCGCTTATCAATCAACGTATTCCGTCTTTGTCATTCGATATATATCACGAAGGCGAAGAAAAAAAAATATCTTTTGATGATGTTCGAGGAAAATGGCTCATCCTCTTTTTTTATCCTGCTGATTTTACATTTATCTGCCCCACAGAATTAGAAGATCTTGCCAATATCTATGACACGTTCGTGTCGCTGAACACAGAGATTATCAGTGTGAGCGCCGATACCGTGTTTGTTCACAAAGCATGGCACGATCAATCTCCCGCAATTCAGAAAGTGCGATTTCCCATGGCAGCAGATCCAACCGGGGCTATCTGCAAAGCATTTGGAACATATATCGAAGCGGAAGGCCTCTCATACCGCGCCACATTTCTCATTGACCCAAATGGAAAAATAAAAGTATACGAGCTACACGACAATAGTATTGGAAGAAATGCTGGAGAACTCGTCCGTAAACTTCAAGCCGCCCAATACGTTCGCGACCACGGGGGGGAAGTCTGTCCTGCGCAATGGAGACCCGGAGAAAAAACATTGCGTCCTGGGATGGATTTGGTAGGAAAAATTTAAAAAATTAACCTCATTATACATGACTTTCGCGTTTGCTATCATCGAAAGTCCTATAATTTCAATTCTATGTTTGCATCAAAAGACTTCGCTCATCTCATCGGTACGCCAGGATTCAGTGAAACACTTCTCACGAATCATTTTACCCTCTACCAAGGGTATGTGACGAATACGAACAAGCTTGTTGATCTTTTAAAGACAACTGAAGCTGGCTCACCCCAATATGCTGAACTCAAGCGGCGATTTGGATGGGAATGGAATGGAATGCGGCTTCATGAATTATATTTCGGTAACATATCAAAAGATGGTGGAAATCTCGCTGATCAATCGGCGCTTGCTGAAAAAATCGAACGTCAATTTGGATCACTTGAAGACTGGGAAAAAGATTTTCGAGCCACGGGTGCTCTGCGTGGGATTGGATGGGCAATTCTCTATCATGACCTTATGAGTGACAGGCTGTTCAATTGTTGGGTGAACGAACATGACATGGGACATCTCGCGGGCTGTACCCCGCTTCTCATTATGGATGTGTTCGAGCATGCCTTCATGCTGGACTACGGTGTGAAACGCGCCGACTACATTGCCGCGTTTATGTATGCCGTGGATTGGAACGTGACGGCAGATCGTCTACTGACTATTCGCACATAGGTTGATAGAGTAAAAATTTCAGATTTGGATGCAACGCGCCGCCATGGAGCCCGAAAAAACCGCAGATGTATCAGTAGATACATTGAGGATTTTTTTGGGCGAATGGCAAGCGTTGCGCCAAATATGGAATTTTTGGCATTAAGCTATGTGTGAATAGTCAGTAGTATAAGTAGACGATACTGAAAATTATCTTGCCGGCAAATTCCCATTTACTTATTGCCATAACCAATACCACGGGAGTAATTCGTTGACGCACTTGATTGGTATTGCCATGGGAAAGAAGGCCTCAATCTGAAAATAGGTTCGCACTTTGTTGGAAATATACTCCAGAAAAAAATTAAAAAATCGCTTCGACAACGAGGCGATTCTTTAAAAGTTTGATTCTGGAGCCGATGGCGGGAATCGAACCCGCGACCTACGCGTTACGAATGCGTTGCTCTACCAGCTGAGCTACATCGGCCTGTCTGCCTCCACCCAAGGGGGGCTATGCCGGGTAAATTATGTCGCTCGAGCGGGATACCAGAATCGAACTGGCGTCTTGTGCTTGGGAAGCACACATACTACCATTGTACTAATCCCGCATCCCCTACTCCTCTGCTGTTACTGAATTCACCACTTCCGGATTGAGGGTTTCTGCGATACGCTCAAATGGATTTTCAATATCAGCATATACTTTGATAGAAGATTTACGGACGACATCATTCATAAATGCTACAAAATCCTTTGTTTCTCTCTTGTCTGTCAGTTGAATAATATGATATCCAAACTGGGTTTTGACAAGGTCAGGCGCGAGTGTCCCTGGCTCGAGAGAAAAAACAACATTCTCAAATGGCGGCACCATCACACCCCGCGTAAACCAACCCAAATCGCCCCCTGTCTCTTTCGTACTATCACTCCCAAATGCTCCAGCGAGTTTTTCAAATGATTCCCCTTTTTTTATTCGATCCAAAACCGACTGCGCCTTTTTCTGCACTGCCCCTTCTTCACTTGATGTAGCTACCTGAAAAAGAATATGGCTCGCTCGTCTTTCTTCTTTCATATAAGATGAAAACTCAGGATTGTCAGACGCAAGAAATGTTTCTTTGATTTTTTGTTCACGCACAATCGGGACAATCACGCGCTCCTGAAATTCCTCATACGTCCAGCCATACGTGGTCGCGAGTTCTTGTTCAATGTCTTCCATATTCTTTCCTTCTGGAAGGAATTGGGCTTTTGCCTCTTCTAAATCTTCAGGAGTTACAGAAACCGCGAGTGTTTCTCCGAGTTGGGCGAGCAAGACGTTGCTCATTTCTCGAGCCAACACTGCTTCATTGATTTGTTTTTCTTGTTCAGGAAGTATCGGCGATCCATCTTCGATTCCGCCTGAAAGAAGCGCAAACTTTTCTAATATCTGCACATTCTCGATAAAATCATTATAGAAAATTTTTTCACCATTCACATGAGCAATCGGTAATCTGAATGACTTGGCGAGCGATACGGCCCACGGCGCGCGATTCAGATTCCCAACAGCGGCTTTTCCTATGCTATATGTTCCCAAAAAGCCCACCAGAGCAATACCAAGAAATCCCAATACAAAAAAGAAAAAAGGAGATCGTTTCTTTTTTACGGTTTGCGATTGTGTCCCATGTTCGACTTCTTGTAGTTGTTCGTCCATATAAAAATAAGATTAAGATCGAGTAAAATAATACCACCACTTGCCCGGATTGTCTAGCATCAGGATTTTGTTGCCAGACGGTAACTCAGCCATGGAATCTTCCTGCGGCCTTCGCGTTCCTTCTCCACCCGTCGGTTCAATCACAATCACTTGTTCCTCTGGTTTTTTCATTTGTAGCTCTGTCCGTGCCACTTCTTCGATATAGCCGTCGCTCATCACATACTGCAAGAGACTGAATGATTCAATTTTTTTGTACTCGAGGAGCTGTACTTCTTCTTTGAGCGCTTGTATTTCCTGTTGAATAGTAAACCGATGATACCATGCTCGGATAAGCGCAAACGCTACCCCGAAGGTGAATAGAAGAAGCACAAAAAATGCGCGCGGCGAGGAAAGAAACTTCGTGAGAAAAGAAAAACGACCGTACTTCATAGCTCACAATTCAGATAACATACTTCATTATACGCTCCATCATCACGCTTGACAATGTTGGATCATTTCTTTAAGGTACTATAATAAGGAGGTTGTCGTGGAGTTGTTTGTCGCACTTGGAGTCGGTGACTTATTCGTCACCAACCCTCCGCACGTCGTCCGGGAAGAGCAAAATGGTTTTTTGGTTCTCGTTTCTTCGGATACGCCTATCTACACCAAGCACGGTTTTTTTTCTGCGAGAATGGAAACCAAAATCATCTACATTTCCCCTTTCGCCTCCGTATATCGCCTCCTGCGCGCTCCCGACGCCATTTTCCACCGGTAGTTCCCCATTCCTTACCCTCCTACCGGTGGGCTCCCATCTCTTCATCCTCTCCCTACGGGTAGAGGATTTTATTATCACTTTAATGCGGAGAGTGACAACACATATTTCGCTAAAACAGGCTAAATATGTTCGATTCCCTCTTGACAAAGGCGTCACAATGTGGTATATTGACACGTTTTGATGAAGTTCATTCGAACATAAAGCAAAAAAAGGAGCTTCGTTGAATAGAGCGAAAAAAAACATTTTCTCTATTCAACGGCGCTCCTGGATATATTCGTATCCAAGGATCACGCCAGTAGTCAACCGGCCACCATAAGGAGACCCCCCATGGCCAGTCTGCTCAGGATGCTCGTTTCTTTTTTCCTTCCCTTCTTCTTCACCACGTCGACGGAGGTCGAGTACCTCACGATGGAGCCCATGGTCATCGAGGCCGATGCTCCCCCGTTCGAGGAGCTCAACTTCTCGGACGAGCCGATGATGATCGTGGTGGACCTCTCCGAGGTCGCAACCACGGTTGCGAAGAAGTAGGCGGGTCAACGAGCACAGCCTGGGGCCAGCAATGTACAGGAAACAAAATCCTGTCTGCTGTCCCCGGGCCCACGCACAGTGTTCATTTGTATAAAGGGTCCATCGTTGAATACTATTTCTACTGCAATTTCATAATGTCGGCCATAATCGCTATTATGAAATTTCGCTACGAAAGCGCATTCGACGACAGACCCATATATGAATAGTGTGTACCAAAACACCGCCGATAAGGCGGTATTTTGATTATTCCCTTAAACTCATCTCATACGCCACAATCTCGAGCTTGTGCACTGCCTGCTTTGCCTGATCAAATTTGGTGCGAAGATAGCTCGTAAGATTAAATTCAATAAGCTGTCCTATGATCATCTCCGCTGTCTCGACACAGCGCGATACGGTCTCTCTGTTTTTCGCGGTCGCGGCAGAGAGTGCATAACGATAGAGCTCTCCTGGCACATCACAGAGGCCGGCGAGATACCATTCATCCTCAAGAGCGAGGGCTTTTATCGGACCAAGAGGAAGCCCCCGCACGAACCAAAAAAAAAGCTGGGCCTCTGTATATTCCTCAATCGCCGCGCGATAACTCCCCTCGTCTTTGATTCTCGGGAGCCGCTCTGCCCGTTTCTGGACTCCTTGTAGAATTTTTTCTGCGGCCGCAAGTTTTTCTTTTGCCTCTGCCTGATTGTCACGATGGAGCGCGAATATCGCCCGCTTGGCATGATGCAGCGCTTCGTCCGCGTCATGAATAATTTCGTGTCGCACCATGTGGTAACTATGCATGCGATCTCGGAGCCGTTTGAGATGTGTGATGTTGAGGAGCATAAAAATATTTTACAACTTCAATAATGGAAAGATGGAAAAAACCGAAACCAATGAGTACCATCCATGCTCCCCACCCGAGTGGGACGGTGCGGAAAAGAAGTTGGAGTGATGGGAGATACATGGCTCCAACAAGCAGTAACAATCCAGCAAGAACGGCGCCATTGAGCCACGGATTATCAAATGGGTTTATTTCCCATATATGATAGCGCATATTACGGATGGAGTAAATAAAGAACAGAACCGAAATGCCAATACTCCCAAACATCATTGTCTGGGCAAGAGCCTGATCATGTGTGCGGGAAAGTATTGAGAGAAACAGAATAAAAAGCACCCCATTTGAAACAACAATTGTCGCAAGGATCATACAGATCATGTTCCGATCAAAAAGACCCACGCCTCGTTTGCGAGGAGGATCGGCCATATCCCTCTTTTCTCCACGATCAAACGAGAGCGCCATGACAGGCAGTGTTTCTTCAATAATATTGATCCAGAGAATCTGCGCTGGGAGGAGCGCGAGAGGAAGCCCTCCAATCATACTTCCGATAATGAGAAAAACCTCGGAAAAACTTCCTGCGAAAAGATAGACAATTACTTTTTTGATATTATGGTATATACGACGTCCTTCGGCAATGGCCGCGACAATCGTATTGTACGCGTTGTCAAGAAGGATCATATCCGCTGTTTCTTTGGCCACATCAGTGCCAGACCCGACCGCGACTCCAATATCCGCGGCTTTGAGCGCTGGCGCGTCATTGACCCCGTCTCCTGTCATGGCGACCACTTCTCCATTTTTCTGCAATGCCTGAACAATGCGAATTTTGTGCACAGAATTCACGCGAACAAAGAGAGACACGCTGGAAACAAGACGGGGAAGCGCTTCATCTGATGTGTTCTCCAATGTTTCTCCATCACAGATATCATCTTCGTTTGACGGAAGACCAATAGATGCCGCAATCGAGCGAGCCGTTCTCGCATGGTCGCCAGTAATCATGATGGTGCGCACTCCTGCGGCTCGTGCTTCTGCAATTGTTTCTTTCACGAGTGGTCGAATTGGATCAGAAAGCGCGAGAAGACCGACAAAAATAAGATCTTGTATATCTGTTTCAGAAATTTTTTGCATTCGCTCGTCTTTCTTTTTGTATGCCACAGCAATAATGCGAAGTCCTTGATCCGCGAGCGCATCATGATGATGTTGAAAAAACGTTCTTTCATCATCGCCAAATGGTTTAAGCGTATCTCCATCTTCAATAAAACTGGTTCGATTCACCAGCACATCAAACGCGCCTTTCACATAGAGAAAAGAAAGATGATCAATATGATGCAGTGTGGCTTGATATTTTCTCTCACTCGTAAATGGTATTTCATCTTTCCGAGGAAATACATGATCAAGCTCCTCTCGGGAAAGACCGATGCCATGCCCAGCTCGGAGGATACCTGTGTCTGTAGAATCACCTCGATATCTCCATGCTCCTCCTGTTTTTTCCCTAATGCCATCGTTGACCAATATCCCGATCCGAAGCGCGAGAAGTGTATCGCCATGACGATCTTCTTTTCCAGGTCGAAGGGTAAGAATTTCATCGCGATCGAGATCATGAGCACGAGTAATCACCCGAGTGATCGACATGTTGCCTTCGGTAATCGTGCCGGTTTTATCAGTGCAAATGACACTCACGCTCCCAAGTGTTTCCGCGGCGACGAGACGACGAACCAGCGCATTTTTCTTTACCATCTGGCGCATGCCAAGCGCGAGAATCACAGTAAGCGATATGGCAAGCCCCTCTGGAATGGCGGCAACGGCAAGCGCGACTGACACTTGAAATACTTGCAGAAAATGATACACGTCATTCAACCAAAAAAATCCAAGAAAAAATACAAACGCCGCGAGAAGAACAACAATGAGTCCGACTCGGATCCCTAGTTTCTTGAGTTGCATCTGAAGCGGTGTCTGTTCTGTTTTTGTTTCCTTTACCAGAAGCGCGATTTTCCCAATCTCGGTCTTGGCTCCCGTGCCGGTGATGAGCACCATTGCCCTGCCGGATAGGATGGTCGTACCGCGATACACCATATTGTCTCGGTCGGCGAGCGATGTTTCTTTTGGGAGTGCCCCACTCTGTTTGCGAATAGGATTTGATTCACCAGTCAAAGACGATTCGTCCACTTCCAGATCAATCGCATGGAGAATCCTGCCGTCTGCTTGCACTTTTTCTCCTGCGTCAAGGACAAGAATATCACCGGACACAATCTCTTCGCTCTCTATCTGTCTCTTGATTCCGTCACGCAAAACAAGCGCGGTATACGAAACCATTTGCTGTAGTTTCTCAAGTGCCCTGTTTGCTTTATATTCTTGAAAAAATCCGACCATGACATTCACAACTGCTGTGAACAAAATCACTGTCATATCAATCATTTCTCCGACAAATCCGCTCACGATTCCTGCAATGATAAGAAGGATCATGAGCGGACTCGTAATCTGATGAAAAAGGATCTTGATTCCTCCGCCAGTATCTCCTGGATTTGGAAGTTTGTTGTAACCGTGCTGTTTTAATCTCTCTTGTGCCTCATGAGTCGTAAGCCCATCTTCACCTGCCTGAAGAGCGTGAAACATGTCAGTGGATGAAAAACTGTGGGAGTCCATAGATGAGGACGCTTGTCCAGCGTTCTAAGAGTGACCCGGGTGGGATTCGAACCCACGACCATCAGCTTAAAAGGCTGTTGCTCTACCAGCTGAGCTACCGGGTCATGAATACGAAAAATATAATATCCTTTTCCACTGTTTCGGTCAATAGGATTTGATCAATTCAAACATTTCTACATCTGAAGGAATCGGGATTGACTCATGAAGTTTACAGCCGAGTTCGGAACGCTTTTTTGCGTCCTTCAAAAGATCAAGGATGTGGCGGGCAAGATCTTCTTCAGTTCCTTTCTCCTCATGAAACGCGATCACCGCGTATCGGTCTTCCAAAAATGTAATGTTCTTCTCCTGATGTCCAAACTTGGGGACCAAAATAGCAGCCTTGGAAAGAGCGGCCAATTCGGTAATGGTGCCAAAACCTCCACGGGCGACGACCACATCAGCGAGCGCATACGCATCTGCCATTTCATGAGTAAAAAAAGAATAAGGGTGATAAAACGAAGCATATTTTTCCGATATCTGATCCACAATGTCTTTTGCACGGTCTTGACCCGTGAGATGAATAACATGGCAGTGACTCTGAAGCATCGGAAGCGCTTCAATAATCAAACGATTGAGGGAATGGGCTCCTGTGCCTCCTCCTGTGACAAACACGACTGGAAGTGTGTCGCCTATCCCCCACCTCTTTCTTCCTCTTTCAGAATTTCCAAAAAAGATTTCTTTCCGTACAGGATTTCCTATCCATGCCGTTTTGGATGAAAAAAAATGAGAAGCCGTCGTGCTCTCGAGAGCCGTGGTAATACGAGTCGCAAAAAAAGCCATGAGACGATTGGCAAGTCCAACCGCAACATCTTGCTGATGAATCCATGTCGGAATCCTCAACATCCACGCGGCAACATGAATTGGCACTGATACAAACCCCCCGGCAGAGATACACACATTTGGTTTTTCACGACGTAAAAAAAGGAGAGACCAAAAAAAAGCGTTCATTGTTTTCCATACATCAACAACATTCAAAAACGATCGGTATCGCCGGAGTTTCCCAGATCGAAGCGGAAAAAAAGAAATCCCAGCGTTCTCTACTAATTTTTTCTCAGGGCCATTCGGCGTTCCAACCCAAACAAAACTCGCGGCAGGATATTTCGAACGTATCGCCTCTGCTATCGCAAGAAGTGGAGTCACGGGGCCAAGAGTACCACCGCCAGAAAGGAGAATTTTCATATATGTAGGACGTATGCGTTTGCCTCTCAAAGAGACATTCTACCTCTTTTTTTTCTCTTGAGGACTGTGTGAACGAAGTGATGCGCCCGTTCCCGGACGTGTGCGGTTGCGGGGCGTATCACCGGTCCTCAGAAGGACGCGAGTTTCCTCAGCGAGAAAAAAGAGAGGTGAACGCCGATGGCAAACGCGTCCATCCTAATAAGTAATAAAACGATACGGTGCTTATTGTCCATGCTGTCTATTAATATTATACAAAATCCCGACCGCCGCAAGCGAAATCGCAAGTGCTGTGCCACCATGGCTCACAAAAGGCAGAGGAATACCCGTGAGCGGAAGGAGCCCGACCATGGATCCGATATTCAAAAACGATTGGAAAAGAAACCATGTCATGACCCCGACCACAACGAGCCGCGCATAGGCATCATGCGTCTGCTTCGCAAGACGAAATCCTCGAATGCCGATAAAGAGAAGAAGAAGGAGAAATCCTGTTGTGATAAAAAATCCCATTTCTTCGGCAATGATCGCGAAAATACTGTCTGCATGCACCTCTGGGAGATATTGAAACTTTTGCCTGGATTGATGATAGCCCAGGCCAAAAAGCCCACCAGATCCTACGGCAACTTTTGCTTGATTCACTTGATAACCATACCCCTGAGGATCAAGCTCTGGATGAAGGAATATGGTAAGACGCGCCGCGCGATATGGAGCAGTGAGAATCATCACACCAAAAAGGATTGCTCCAAGACCAAACAAAAGAAGAATATGTTTCCACTCCGCATCTGAAAGAAAAAGAAGTGATAAAAAAATAACAAACAAAATTGACATCGTGCCGAGATCGCCTTGCAATACCACGAGAATGCTTGGAACCAATCCAAATGCAATGGTAGGAAGAAAACCTTTTTTGAAATTTCGCAATTCCGCACTTTTTCGTATGAGCAAACCGGAAAAGAAAAGAATAAGCCCAAGTTTCCCCAATTCAGATGGCTGAAGCGTCAACCCTCCTACATGAATCCAACTCTGCGAACCAGTACCAAGACTGGTACCAATACCCGGGATGAACACCGACAACAGAAGAATGGTTGTCACAACAAAAATCAAAGATGAAAAACGACGAAAAAGCCGATAATCCAAACGACAAAAGAGAAAACACAAACATATGCCAGGGAACAATCCAAACAGAAGTTGGTTCTTGATGAAAAAATAGGTATCCCCAAATTTTTCTTGCCCTACCGCCGCACCAGCGGAGGCGAGCATTGCAAGCCCAAACAAGAGCCATATAGCAAAAGCAATAAAAAGAGGGTAGTCGATATGGTTTTCGCGACGGGAGATCATAGGCTAACGGTCATCCACAATCACACATTCAAAAAAACAAGGAGAAAGATAACAATGAAAAGAAAAAACTGGCACACCACACTGATGGCATTCGAAATGATAGCGACAAATGTATCTTTTTGGAAAAAAAACCACCCGAGGAGTGCGTTGACTATGATAATAATCAGCCCCAATAACGGTACAGAATAAAGATGATACCAGGGGCCCGTGAGATCCACGCCAAAGAGAATGGTATAATGAAGAAATATCTGATCTGTTGCACTCCGAATATTCAAAAAAAGCCATCCCCACGAGAGAAAATTCAGAAGGATTCCGATCAAAAAAAATATCTTGACTGGAATATAACGAAGATAGAGCTTCAGAGGATAGAATCGTTCAGCCATAGGGTGGAAGTATATCCCAAAAAGGGCGTTCTTGACAAGAAATACCCGTTCATTTATACTCTGGCCACTGAAACCGTCATGGAAAAAGATTTGAGACTTTTGACTCGTATCATATGGCACATAAAAAAGGCGTCGGTTCTACCCGACTTGGTCGAGATTCACGACCACAATATCTTGGTACCAAAGTGGGCGATGGAGAACAGGTATCCTCCGGCGCTGTTTTGGTGCGCCAACGAGGCACGCCGATTCACCCGGGAAAAAATGTCTGCAAAGGAAGAGATGATACCCTATACGCGAGTGTCCGCGGCATCGTGAAATTTCAAAAGAAAAAGCGCGTTCGCTTTGATGGAGCGCTTCAAAAAAGTACATTTGTGCATGTGATGCCAGCGCAGTAATATCAACATTCTTTCAAGGATGCCAAAAAAACTAGCGACATACGCTCGTTTTTTTGATATAATGAAAAACAGAGAATTCATAGTGAGTTTTTCCCTCTCGCGCCATCCCATCACTTTTTCTTTGTCTCCAAAACCCGCGTGTTGCGGACAGGAAAGAGATTGCATTCATTCTCGACCACCGCCATACGGTGAGATATGTCCCACAGAGTTGCAGGCAAAGAAAAAGTGACTGAATGGCGCTTGGAAGAGCGCGTTAGGCACCGAAATTCGCTATGAGTTCATAAAAACTCTCACTCCATTTCATGCAAACATTCCTCATTCAGACAATCGAGATCACCCTCATGCAAATAGGGGGTATTTTTGGGTTATTCTTTCTCATTGGATTTCTGCTCTCTTTTTTTCAACAAAAAACGCAGACTCTTTATCGTCTCTCGGTCGGATGGCAGGGCATTCTCTGGACAGCCTGGATTGGGACACCAATTCATGAAATAGGACACATGCTCATGGCGATTCTCTTTCGCCATCGTCTTCGCGATGTCTCTCTCTTTCGGCCAAACAAAGACACTGGAGATCTTGGCCATGTCGGCCACACATTCAATACAAAAAATCCGTATCATCAGATTGGCAATTTTTTTATTGGCGCCGCGCCTCTTATTTTTGGCGCTATCATTCTACTCCTTCTTGCTCGGTTCCTGATACCAAATGGCAAGGAACTAGTAACACTTCTTACCACGTTTACCGAAGCCCCTATCAATACATTGGGTGAGACCATGTGGCAAATCGTGCGCACACTCTTTGCCCCGTCGCATCTCGTATCATGGAAATTTTGGATATTTCTCTATATTTCTTTTTGCATCGCGAGTCACATCGCGCCGAGTCGCGAGGATCGAAAAAATATGTGGCAAGGACTTCTTTGGATTGTGGGGTTTTTATTTATTATCAATAGCATCTTCGTCTTTTTTGGAAAAAATGGAACTCCTTATATTCTAGAGGTGCGACGGTTTCTCACATTCTTTTTTGCTTCATTTATGTACGCGTTCTTTATTTCTCTTGTTCACTTCATCCTCGCACGGATAGCGCTCACACCTATATTGTTTCTTAGAAGAAGATAAATTGTCACCGTATTGCCTCATCACCTTATCACTTTGACGATGTAGCCCCGCCGAGAGGGATTATCATCATTCATGATTCTTGTTCCATTATTTTCAACTGTGCTCAAACAAAAGATCAAGCGAATCCAGCATCATCTTCGTCAGAAAGGTCTTGACACCCTTTTTTTCGGCAACCTCGGGCATCACATACACGATGATCTGCTCTATTATCTCCTCCTTCAAAAACGAGAAATATCCCTCTGTTTTCTGCCTGTGAGAGGCAAACCAACTCTTGCCGCGATTCCATTTGAAGTGGATCAATTACAAGAAGCGTTTCCTGCTTTTCATGTTGTTCCGTTTCGAGGATCAATCTCTGAATTTCTTGACTTGTGTCTTACCAAACAAAAACGAATTTCTACCCTTGCCGTTCGACCGGCAGCGCTTCCTGTTTCAGTATATAGAACGATAAAAAAGAAAACATCTTTTCGCGTGAGAGATTTCGGTGATATCGCACCGATCACGAGTACAAAATTGCAAGAAGAAATTCATCGAATGACAAAAGCGGCGCACCTGACAGACACAATATTTCGCGCACTTCTTACATCGTGGAAACAATTTCGCAGAGAATTGGACGTCGCGGAATTCCTTGTTCTCGAAATGTATAAAGCAGGAATTGAGCCATCGTTCCCCCCTATTGTTGCGAGCGGAACGCATGCATCAGAACCGCATCACGAATCATGCGCCCATCGGTTGAGCCGAGGATTCTGCGTCATTGACATGGGCGTGCGCTATCGCGGCTATTGTTCAGATATGACCCGTACTGTTTTCATTGGAAAACCGACAAAAAAAGAAAAAATATTGTATCAACGATTATTAGAAGCCCAGGAGCAGACGATTCTCAAAGTAAAGCAAGGATCATCGACGCGAGAACTTGATATTTTTTGTCGAAAAATTCTTGGAGAAAAAAATTCAAAACATTTTATTCACGCTCTTGGCCACGGGCTTGGAACACAGGTTCATGAATGGCCATCGGTGAATCGTCATCACCATGTCGTTCTTCAGCCCAACATGGTGATGACGATTGAGCCGGGTTTGTATGTAAAAAATAAATACGGTATCCGCATTGAAGACGATATTTTGATCACAGAAAAAGGAGCACGAGTACTCACTCGTGCTCCCAAACACTTACTGACCTTTCCATGCCATCTTACTGACTCTTAACACTTACCTTAACGAATACACTGTATGATTGTGAGCCGGATTCGATGCCCTGGAACCGTAAAAAACCGCAGGCGTCATCCGTAGATACAGTGAGGATTTTTTCGGTGAAGAGCAAAAAAACGGCCAGAATCATAGGCTGTAGCGTTAAGATGGCATGGAAAGGTCAGTAATGCTCTCATCATAAATGTTTGAGTGCGATTATGAAAATGCTTTTCGATACGCATCAAACCATCTTTTGACGCGACTTGTTTCTTCTTCCACCAATTTTCCATCATATTCTCCACTGTGCGCATGAGAGCCCGTGTAGCTTGGGGCTTTTTGATCGAGGTGTACATTGACAGAAATTCTTTTTTTCGATTCTTCTACGTATACATGAAATCGAGGAAAAGAATTTCTCCCTAAACGCAACGTATAGCTGACTTCCCCTTCACGATTCACCGTTTCGGCATATCCAGCGCGGCGCAAAATATTACGTGGAGTCATGGTGTTATTACTGGTTAACAAAAATTTCATATGTTGCATCGCCTATCCCTTTCAGGTTATCCCGATGAGAGCGGAGAGGACAGGATTCGAACCTGCGGACCCTTTCGAGTCACACGCTTTCCAAGCGTGCTCCTTAAACCACTCGGACACCTCTCCGCTCTTATTGGGACGCGCGAGACCAACTATGCGATCCTCCCATCTTTCTTTGCCCTCCAGACATTGACACCAGCAATGATCATCACAATAGCAACATACTGCGCCGGCGTCAATCCGAAATAGCGGATATCAGCGCCTGGGATATCTGTGGCACGAAAAAAATCGAGTATCAACCTCAATAATCCATAATACACAGCGACAACTGATACATACCAACCATCTGCGCGCTTCTGATTTCGTGTGAGAAAAAAATATACTGCAAGCGGAAGCAGAAACAATATCTCGAGTATTGCCATCTCGAGACGTGGTCCGTCTGGTGACTGAATGGAAAAAAGACAATTGCACGGTCTTCCCATGTGATCGTGAATCATCACACATCCAACTCTGCCTACTATCCACCCAAACACGCCGGAAAAGGCAAATATATCTCCCAACTTCCAAAAAAAAACTCGACCAATATGTTTCCGTTTTGCATACCAAAAAAATCCTATGACACCGCCGACAAATCCCCCAAAAGATGAAAATCCTCCATGCCAAATAGCAAATACTTCGACCGGGTTGCGAAAATAGAACATCGGTTCATAGAAAAAGATATGAAAAAGTCTGGCCATTATAAAACCGAAAAGGACGCAAAAAAACGCGTGGTCGAGAACACTTTGCAAATCCATCTTCAGCTTCTTCGCACGATTCTTGATAAGAAAAAGTGAAACGAGAATTCCTAACGCGACAAACAAGCCCCAGACACGAATCGGTATGAAGCCGAGATTGATGACCGTGAATTGGAACCAAGGTAACATACTTTCTATCTCAATTCCTCGAGGATATCCACCACATATTTTTCGTTATCAACAATCTGATATAGTTCATCATCTTCTGGCGCGATTGTTTCAAATTCATCCACAAGAACTTTTTTAATATATGCATGAAGCGGCGACCAAAAGGCATGATCATAAAGAAGAATAGGAATGCGCGGCATTTTGCCGGTTTGCATCAGGGTGAGCACTTCAAACAGTTGGTGCAATGTCCCAAATCCGCCAGAAAATACAATAAACGCCTTTGTGGGAGATGTGACAATGAGTTTGCGCGTAAATGGAAATGTAAAGAAAATAGATTTTGTGAGATAGGCGTTGATATCTGGCTTTCCACTCGTGCGCATTGCCACGCCAAGAGATGGTCCACCGTGTTCGAAGGCTCCTTTGTTTGCTGCCTCAGCAATGCCTAATTTGCCGCCGGTAATGACGGCAAAACCACGCTCAGCGAGCATACCCCCTACGGTATATGCCGCGTGATAATAAGGATGCTCTTTTTTTACTCCCTTGGTACCAAGAATCGTTACGCCATTTTTGATGCCGGTCAAAAAATCGAATCCTTCGACCAGCTCTGCCATGACACGAAAAATTTTCCAATCAATATTTCCTTGGCAATGAAAACTATTGGGAGACAATTCACATGGACTCTCTTTATCTTCAATATCGCGAAGGAACTCGAATGCCTCCTCGGCAGTATCCACCACATGCCAACGTTTAACCAGCGTTTCTTCAATAGATCCAACCTCAGTCGAGCGAGAGCAAAGAAACGCAATCAATGGTTTCCAAAAAAAACTTCCAACAAGCACTATCGGCATCTTCGGCATCATCCCAAGCTCCATGAGATCCGTGACTTCAAAAAATTCGTCGAGTGTGCCAAAACCGCCAGGGAAAAAGACAAATCCATTCGCAGGAGACGTGAGCATCACTTTGCGTGTAAAAAAATAATAAAATGAAGTTGATTTTTTTACATATGGATTGATAACTTGCTCAAATGGGAGATGGACATTGAGCCCAACAGAAATCCCTCCGCCCTCCATCGTTCCTCGATTCGCTGCTTCCATAATGCCAGGACCTCCACCAGTAATCACCGTGAATCCGGCACGCCCAAGAAGCTCGCCGAGCTTTCGCGCGATCGCATAATATGGGCTTGTCTCAGAGAGACGCGCGGAACCAAAAATAGTTATTTCTTTTTTGAACTGTGTGAGAAATTGATAACCCTCGACCAGCTCTGCCATGATTCGAAAAATACGCCAAGGCTCGCGATAATCATCACTCTCATGGATGCTATATCCGTAGGCATGCCGTGTCTGCTCTTTGAGTTTTTTGATGTGTTCTTGTTTCATACCAATTCTAATTTATCTCCTCTTCATCAGGCATCACGAGCAGACCAGACTTCTGCAAAATCTCTTTGCACACCTTGTCCACGAAATCAGGGGTGATCATCATATCGGCGCTTGTAATTTGATCCCTGTTTGCAACATGCGCATATACATTGGAAAATGCTTGCGATAATTGTCCTTGGTCGTCACTCTGTTGTTGCAGATGTGCTATTTCCAATGTGTGCTTCATCTTCGCTTTGAATAATTCCAAAAAGTCAACCCGACTCAGCCCGCGCAAGCGCCCTTCACCTAATTCGTGCGAAAAAGAATCCATGACTGTCCGTATATACGAAAACATTTCTCTCCGTCCCGCATGTGGCAATGCAATCCGAACCATGTCAACAATCTCTTTGGTCAACATTTGATCGTAATCATCTCGTGTCTCTGGGTTGTCCCATTGTTCAGAAGATTGTATGCGCATAGAAAAAAATTACATAATTTCACACAACGCGGCCATGCCAAGAATGGCCCCCTCTTCTAATCTTTTACCAATAACTTGGAGACCAACTGGCAATCCTGTCTGTGTTCTGCCGACGGGCACAGATACGGCAGGGAGACCAGCGACTGAGGCAGGACTCACAAACATATCTGCCACGTACATCGCAAGAACATCATCGCTTTTTTCTCCTATGCCAAAAGCTGGAAATGGAGATGTGGGTGTCAACAGGACATCAACCAATGCAAACACGTTTTGAAAATCCTGAATGATCAATGTGCGCATCTGTTGGGCTTTTCGATAATACGCGTCGTAATACCCGGCAGAGAGCGTATATGTTCCCATCATGATCCGTCGTTTCACTTCATCTGGAAATCCTTTCTGACGCGATAGAGCGTATACATCTTCAAGTGTCTCACCTTTTCCCCGAATTCCATACCGTATACCTTCAAGCCGCGCCAGATTCGAGCTGTCTTCGCTCGGGACGATGATATAGTACGCGGGAATGGCATATGTCGTATGGGGGAGAGAAACTTCCATCAGATGATACCCCTTTGCCTCCAATCGTTTTAGTGAGGATTCCACAATCTCTTTGGTTTCCGCATCCATGCCTTCGAGTTCAACATATTCCTTGGGAATCCCAATCCTGATGTCTTGATTATGTTGCATTTCTCGCATCTGTTCTGTATAGGTTGGAACCGGATCAGAGACCGTGGTCGCATCATACGGATCATGGCCAGCCATGATTTCCATGAGAAGCGCGACGTCTTCGACCGTCTTTGCCATTGGACCCACTGTATCGAGCGAGCTCGCCATTGGCATCACCCCATAGCGAGAATTTCTTCCATAGGTCGGACGCAACCCCACAATGCCGCAAAAACTTGCTGGCTGTCGGATAGATCCTCCTGTGTCTTCACCGATAGAGAAGAGACACATGCCGGCTGCCACGGACGCCGCAGAACCGCCCGATGAACCACCTGCCACTTTCGTCTCATCAAATGGATTTCGTACCGGTCCATACATGGAATGTTCATTGCTTGCCCCATGGCCAAACGCGTCACAATTTGTTTTGCCAATACAGACCGCGCCCTGCGCCCGAATTTTTGCAATGACTGTCGCATCAAATGGTGGAACGTAATTATCAAGTATCTTCGCTCCTCCAGTAGAGCGAATCCCTTTTGTGCAAATCGCATCTTTCACTGAATACGGAATGCCTGTGAGAGATGTTTGTTTTCCTGCCGCGATGTTTGTGTCTGCTTCTTTGGCTTGCGCCAACGCTTCATCAGCACATACCGTGATAAACGCATTTAATGATGGATTTCGTTTTTCAATTTCCTGAAGACACGCCTGTGTGAGCTCAAACGAGGAAAATTCTTTTTCCTCTAGGCCTTTTCCCGCCTGAGTCATTGTGAGTTCGTTGAGTTGCATAACGACAGAAAAAAAACAGCCTTCACTTTCAAATAATTTCCAAACCGTGATGGAAAAGAATTCAGAAGTTGTTCTCGAACAACTGGATCCGTGGATTTAGCTACATCATCCCGGACAACATCAAATTGGCCCGTCACTTGGCAGGTTTCTTGTACCTGTGTCGTATCCACTTCCCCAAGTATCTCGACGTATGTCAACACCGCAGATAATTCTGCCCGGAATCGTTCCATCTCTGTGGAGGAAAATTTGAGTCGTGCCAAACCAGCAATGGCTTCCACTTGCTGTCGTGTGAGAGACATATGGTCTTATAAGAGTATCAAAAAAAGAATGTTTTTGCTATAGTGGTATTGGTGTTGCTTCATCGTTTCCGATGCCTATTCGAGCAAGGGCATCATCTGTCACCACAATGACAACACGATGGACAACACTGGGGGTCTGCCTCTCCTCACATCTTCCCTGCCACCACATGGCGCTGGAGATGGCAGTCCCCCCTTCCTTTTTATTTGAATTACCTGTATAGTTTTTATGGGCGTTACGATCATCTGTGCAGCCGATTTCCCGAGCCGAGCCGCTCGTCTTCTACGACAACCCCCTTTTCCCCCATTCCGGCTGCGCTCCTGTCACATACTCCTGCAAGGAGGCAAACCACAAGGAGTGATGGTTGTAACGCCCGCCACTCCTACTGAAGAGTCAGTAAATAAGCGTGAGAAATTCTTGCTCAGAAAGAACCTTAATGCCAAGCGCTCGCGCGCGATCATATTTGCTCCCTGGATTTTCCCCGGCCACAACATAATCTGTTTGTGAGCTCACAGAGCCGGATATCTTTCCGCCGAGATGGCGGATTTTTTCTTTTGCTTCATCTCGCGTGACAGATGCTAGTGTTCCCGTCAATACGAATGTCTTGCCGCTCATCAGTCCCTTTTTTTTGATGAGACGGGACGAGGCGCGTATTCGCACCCCATTGTTGCGGAGATCCTGAATCAATCGCTTATGCTCGTTCTTTTGAAAAAAATGAGCAATAGATTGTGACACGCGAGGGCCAATTTCTGGCACCTCATCCAACATCTCCTGTGACGCGTCGATTAATTTTTGTACTGTTCCAAAATGATCGGCAAGAAGAATCGCTGTTTCTTCTCCCACATGCGGGATGCCCAGAGCAAAGATACACCGGGACAATGTCACCTGTTTTGCTTTTTCAATTGCCGCAACAAGATTCTGAGCGGATTTTTCCGCGAATCGCTCCAATGGCTCGAGATCGCCTTCTCTGAGCGTAAAAATATCTGCTGGGTTTTTGATAAGTCCTGCTTGGACAAGTTGTGCCACAATCTTTTCTCCCAATCCATCGATGTTAAACGCTTTTTTTGACGCGAAATGAATGATACGCTCAATCTGTTGCCCATAACACCGTGGATTGACGCAAAAAAGTCCCACAGACTTCCCCTGCTTTTTATCCGCAATTTCTTTTCGCTTCACTCCCGAATGGCACACTGGGCATTGGGTAGGTTCGTGTATCGTTTTTTCTTTGCCTGTTCGCATTTTGACAAGAACACGAACGACTTTTGGAATAATATCTCCGGCTTTTTCGACCACCACTGTATCGCCAAGACGAACATCCAGCCGTTTTATTTCCTCAAAATTATGGAGTGTTGCATGAGTAACCACGGTCCCAGCAAGACGCACCGGCTCCATGAGAGCGACAGGAGTCAACGCTCCGGTGCGCCCAATTTGCACATACATATCCCGGATTTTCGTCGTTCCTTGTTCTGCCGCGAATTTAAGCGCGATCGCCCATCGCGGAGCCTTGCCCGTGAAGCCAAGCGCGTCTTGATATTTTTTCTCGTTTATCTTTACCACCACTCCATCAATCCAAAACGGCTGGCTGTCTTTCTTTTTCTGCCATTCTTTCCAAAAAACAACGATCTCATCAAGAGACTCGCGCACTTTCCAATGTGAATCGGTAAGAAAACCAAGAGATCGCAACATTTTCAATTCATCGGCCTGTGTTTGCAATCTGAAATCTGAAATATCATATGCCGTAAAAGATAATTTTCTCTCAGCCACAATCTTCGCGTCAAGCTGCCGAATAGTCCCTGCGGCGGCATTCCTCGGGTTGGCAAAAAGCGACTCTCCTTTTTTCTTTCGTTCTTTATTGAGTTTCAGAAACACAGGACGACTCATCCACACTTCGCCCTCGACAACGAGGCTAACCGGCTCCTTGAGACGAAGGGGCACTGTGTGAATGGTTCGGATATTTTGAGTGACGTCTTCTCCCACCTGTCCATCTCCTCGCGTGGCCGCTGTCCGCAATAACCCATTCTCATAGGTGAGCACCATGTGTAATCCATCAATTTTGAGCTCCGCGGTATACGAGAGTCCACGCGGCGTAGCCCCAAATTTTTTTTCAAGAATTTTTCGATTCCTCTCTTCCCATTGAGACAGGTCCTCTTCCTCAAACGCATCATCAAATGACCATTGAGGGACATCATGAACGACTTTTTTGAATGTATCAAGCGGTTTCCCAGCAACCCGTTGGGTCGGAGAATCTGGGGTTACGAGCTCCGGGTGTTCTTTTTCTATTTTTTTCAGCTCATGCATGAGCCCTTCATACATGGCATCTGTGACTTCTGGATCATTCAATACATGATATCGATACCGTAGGTCATCAATCTGCGCGCGCAATCGTTTCCCCTGTTTCTGCAGTGATTGATGTCTCATAAAAAATGGAGGTACCAATCAATAATCTCTCTCCCGAATATCATACTCACAAGTGTGCCAACGGTCAAATAACACGCAAAAGGCACGCGACTTTTTCGTGTCACTTTTTTCATAATCAGTAAGACACTATTCACCCCAGCGCCAATACTATACGAAAAAAATAATGCGACCAGCACAACAGGAAAGCCCAACACCACACCCATCAAGACACCAACGGCGCTATCCCCGAATCCTATCCATTGACCGCGAGATATCAAAAATTGCAAAAGAAAAAAACTACTCGTAATCACTACCCCGAGAAGAAGTGATTGCCATGTTCTTCCGAGAGCTATCTGCAGCACACCAATAAGAATCGCACTGCCGAATGTGAGACCCATCGGAATCTTTTGAAAAAGCATATCCGAGAGGAAAATGATAATGAAGACAGAAAGCGAGATAATATCTCGAAGAAAAGAAAAAGAAAAAAATGAACCACTCTGTGAAAGATGAAACCACGCAAAAAAACCAAAAAGAACACCTACCACTCCTTCCGTGAAAAAATAGAGTGAAGAAATCGGTCGTTTACACGCGCGACATTTTTTTCGTAAGATAAGATAACTGAACAGAGGAAAGAGTTCGAACCACGAAAGTTGCCGCTGACAGCTATCACAATAAGACCGAACAGAATGAGTCTTTCCCAAGGCATGCCCGCGTACCGCCCAAGTACTGAGAAAACTCCCAAAGGCAAAACCAAGGAAGGTGGAAAGAAGAATGAAAAAACTTTGACTCATACACATTGATACGAGAACAAAAATATCCTTGTAGTCCGGCCACAAGGGTATGTGTCATCAGAGAAAGGAAGGAAAATTATTTTCCCACGTTGGTAAATCCTGAAGGAGTCACTTCAATCGATCCTGCGCGAAGATTGCCCGCGTCATTCTCAAGCGCTCCGCGAATGACGTAACTCGACCCGTCCGGAGATGGAGAGGTGTATATATAAGAAGAAGAACCTGGATCAGCGGGGATCTCATCGAGGAATGCACTGGTACAACTATTGCCAAATCCATTGGCATCAAGACACAAGGCGCCCGCTGTGCCAAGCGTCGTCGCCTTTTCTACCACAGGATACTTATTGAAGTCAGTAAAATGCAACTCGAGTCCTGTTTGAATATTACGCAGATCAATAATTCTGCGTTGATCTCGTGTTTTTGCCCTCTGGGTGCCAAGCGCGATGACTGCCAATGTAAGCAACAACCCAATAATAGCGATCACGACAAGGAGCTCTATAAGGGTAAACCCTTTGGTGTTCTTCATAAAGAATAGATCACGACATCCCCAAAATCTTCTTGACTTTAGTGACTGTCTCTGACGGTTTAAAATGCGCTTTAATGAGATAATCCACTGCCCCAAGTTGTAATCCTTTTTCCACATCATCTTTTTGACCAAGATTACTGAGAAGGACGACTGGAATTTTCTCGAGAGCCGCATCTTTCTTGAGGTGTTTCAACACAGTAAACCCATCCATCTTGGGGAGTAGGATATCAAGAAGAATAATATCTGGTTTTTTCTTTTTGGCATCTTCAAGGCCTATCTCTCCATTTTCCGAAACACTTACCTTGAAATGTTCCATTTCAAATTTGGTCTTGTAGATATGAGCCAAGAAGGTATCATCCTCGACGAGAAGGACATGAATTTGTTTTTTTTCTGCCATATTTATAGTATAGAAATCAGACACTTTTTTTTGCCTGCGACTCTGTGGGCAATTTCTGACCGTAGGCGGGATCGAGAATGGTTGCAATCTCTTTCCTGTCCGCAACGCGCGGGTTTTGGAGGCAAAGAAAAAGTGATGGGATGGCGCGAGGAAAAAACTCGATATGAGTCCGTTCAACTAGAGTATACTAAAAACAGACAAATCCTGATACAGGCGGTGTGGATAATTTTATGGGGAGACAATATTACGCAAGGCCAGTCCAATGCTCACAGCCATTCGCGGACCGATTTCATCAAGGACATGTTTCAATTTCTCCGGATACACAACGCGTGCCCATGGATCACCTACAAATACTTTCATTGGGAATGCCGCACGGAGCGTCGGCGCAATCATGGGGAGAACCGACGCGCCTCCAGTAAGAATAATTTTTTCTGGTCGTTTCTCTTCGTTGCCGCTCTGATGCAAAAAAAGATCAAAACTATATTGAATCTCTTTGACTAATTCATCGAGCATTTCCGCAAAAAGAGACGAGGGAACCTGCTCTGGAGAAAGACGGGTAATGTCTAGCTTCAGACCGCTTGCGAGCGCTTGATCAACCCCGAGTTGTCGTGAGAGGATCTGATCAAAAAGATTGCCACCAACCTCCATGCTCCGATGCGTCATGGGAAATCCTTGATCCATGATAAAAAAATTAGTTCTTTCCGCCCCGATATCAACGATCATTGCTGTAGAGCGATCTCGCCCCACGAGTGATCGCTCAAGGGCGAAGGCTTCTGTTTCTAGTTCCTGAAGTTTGAATCCCGCTCTCTGAAAGATAGATGAAAAAAAAGCAACGAGAGACTTAGGCGCTGCTGTGACCAAAATATGTATATATTTTTCCTCATTTTTGTTCGAACTTTCATCTGTTTTTTCTCTAGAGGCGGAAGAAAGAGATGGGGATGAAAGAATCTGATAGGCAATCTGCATCTCTTCGAGTGGCCGAGGAAGCACTTTTTGAACCTCTGCATCCACCACGTTCTTTATTTCCTTCTGTGGCACAGATGGAAACGTGAAAACGGCATGAAAAATATGAGAAACCGGAAGGCTTGCCGTGACCTGTCTTGAGTGGACACGGGCTGCTTTCATGGCTGAGGCGAGCAGTGTGCTATATTTTTCTACTTTTACCTTGTCCTCTGGAGAAAGCCACTCCCGAGCTCTTTTCTCCCGCCTTTTCTTATCCTTGTCATTCAGATCTTTTTGCATAACGCTCACGACACTTTGGGCAACATCTTGCAAATGAATATCAAGCGGTTCATCAAGAATCGCGTATGTGAAAAGTTGCGGCCGTCCTTTGGCTACCCTCAGTTCAACAAGCTTTATCCCATGCGCGCCGATATCCGCGCCGAGGTAAGAAGTTTGTTTGGAGAATACGCTCATACATTTTTCACGCTATACAATTCACGCACCATGATACAACTCAAGTTACAAGTATATCATAAAAGGAAGACAGGTGAAACTCTTTACAGAATATCCTCTCTCTTCTACAATACAACAAGATATGCTCAAACTCTATAATACGCTCACAAAACAAAAGGAGCACTTTCATCCGATGAAGGACAATACCGTTCGGATGTATACCTGCGGCCCAACCGTGTACCATTCTGTACATATCGGCAATCTTCGCACCTATGTCTTTGAAGATGTCTTGAAGCGTACCCTGAAGATGACAGGGTACAAAGTGCGACATGTCATGAATATTACTGATGTCGGGCACCTGACTGACGATGGAGACAATGGGGAAGACAAAATGGAAAAAGGCGCGCGACGAGAAGGAAAAAGTGCCTGGGATATTGCCAAAATGTATACCGAAAGCTTCAAACAAGATATTGTGTCTTTGAACATATTGGAGCCCGATATATGGTGTCGTGCTACTGATCATATCCCTGAGCAAATCGCGCTGGTGCAGATCCTCATTGACAAAGGATATACATATACAATCTCGGGTGGCATCTATTTTGATACAACAAAATTTCCTGATTATGGAAAACTCGGAGGATTAGAAAAACAGAAATTGAAGGCCGGAGCTCGGGTTGATCTTGGTGAGAAAAAAAATATCCATGATTTTGCGCTCTGGAAATTTTCAGATCCAGAAGAAAAAAGACAGATGGAATGGGAAGCGTTTGGAAAACGTGGATTTCCCGGTTGGCACATCGAATGTTCTGCCATGGCCATGAAATATTTGGGCGATCAATTTGATATTCATTGTGGAGGTATTGATCTTATCCCCATTCACCACACCAACGAAATTGTCCAAGCCGAGGCAGCAACAGGAAAACAGCCCTGGGTAACATGTTGGCTTCATGGAGAATTTTTGATGATCGCAGATGAGAGCACAGAAGTGAGAATGGCAAAATCAGGAGAAAATTTTATTACGCTCCCCTCTCTTGTAGAAAGAGGCTTCTCCCCTCTTGCGTATCGCTACTTTTTGTTGCAGGCGCATTATCGTAAACAGCTCGCCTTTTCGTATGAAGCACTTGACGCAGCAGAGCAGGGACTCAAACGTCTCCGCCTTTTGGTCCGAAACATTTCTCCTCGCATAGCAGAAGACCCTCATCTCATGCATGAATTCGAAGAAGCCATCTATGATGATCTCAATACCGCAGAGGCTTTGGCCGTCCTTTGGGATGCGCTCAAACAGGATCGCATAAGTCTTCCCATGGTCATTCAATGCGATAAAATACTCGGACTCAATCTGCATCTTCATGAAGAAGAAAAAGTAGACATACCAGAGGAAGTGCAACTGCTTCTCACCATGCGAGCACAAGCGCGTCTAGATGGAGACTGGAAAGAAAGTGACCGACTACGCGGTCAGATGAAAGAATCTGGTTTTTTGGTTGAAGATACAAAAGAGGGACAGAAGGTGCAGAGGATTCGAAAATAACACATGAAAAATCCTATCCCCATGCTGATAACTAATTATATCCCCGTCAACAACCAACCTGTGGATAACCAAAAAGAGGCTGTT
>CAYJXK010000003.1:37287-50750 GCA_964374115.1 uncultured Gammaproteobacteria bacterium | reverse complement strand
GTTTGTTATTGTAGCAGATTTTGGTGTGTTTGGGGAGTTTCGTAATTCAAAGCTCAAAGAGGAGCCCCACGAGGGGCTCACCATCTGGCGTGCGCGCGTACGGTACCGTCACCGCACCGCCGCCCCAGGCCGCGGTCCCACAATCTCGACAAGTCGTTCTTGTTCAACTGTTTCTTTTTCAAGAAGCACGGCAACAAGCATATCCATCTGGGGTCTATGTTCTATGAGAATCTTCTCAGCCGACCTTCGCGCTTCTTCGAGGACGCGGCTGATCTCGGCATCAATAAGTTCGGCTGTTTTTTCACTATAATTTTTCTTTTGATGAATTTCTTCGGCAAGAAAAATGAGTCCTTCGTTGTCGCCATATTGGCGCGGACCCAGTTTGTCACTCATACCATACTGTGTGATCATCGCGGTCGCCTGCGCTGTTGCCTGTTTGATATCACTCGATGGACCAGTGGTGAGATGATCATCGCCATAGATCATTGTTTCTGCGACAAAACCACCCATGGCCATTGCGATTTCATCTTTGAATTTCGCAAGCGTTTTGTATCGAGTATCATGTTCTGGCATCGAAAGAGTATAGCCGCCTGCCATGCCGCGACCAATAATGGACACTTTTCTCACCGGATCGCAATTGGACAAAAAGTGCGCCACAATCGCGTGTCCCGACTCATGATAGGCTGTCATCTCACGCTCTTTCTTGGTCATCATGCGTGATTTCTTTTGCGGGCCGAGCATGACTTTTTCAATGCTCTCGAGCACTTCTTCTTCCGTAATTTCTTTTTTATTTCTCCTCACCGTGAGAATCGCGGCTTCATTGAGGAGATTGGCAAGATCAGCGCCAGAAAATCCTGGAGTTCGCTCTGCGAGTTTGTGAATGGAAACATCTTTCCCAATCGGCTTTCCTTGCGCGTGTACAGACAAAATCTCTTCTCGCTCATTGATATCGGGCATATCAATCACGACTTGCCGATCAAATCGGCCTGGACGAAGCAGCGCCTTGTCGAGTACGTCTGGACGGTTGGTTGCGGCAACCACAATCACCCCAAGATGCGGATCAAATCCGTCCATTTCGACCAAAATCTGATTGAGCGTTTGCTCACGCTCATCATGAGAACCTCCGAGCCCTGCGCCGCGTTTCCGACCCACGGCATCAATTTCATCTATAAAGATAATCGCGGGCGCCGCTTTTTTTGCTTTGTTGAATAAATCCCGCACGCGGCTCGCGCCAACCCCCACAAACATCTCGACAAATTCAGACCCGCTCATGTGAAAAAATGGCACATTGGCTTCGCCCGCAACCGCTTTGGCAAGAAGGGTCTTTCCTGTCCCAGGAGCGCCCATGAGGAGCACGCCTTTCGGAATTTTGGCGCCCATGTCAGTGAATCGTTTCGGGTTGCGTAAAAATTCCACAATCTCGTGTAGTTCTTCTTTGGCCTCATACGCGCCAGCGACATCGGCAAATACTTTTTTGTCTTTGTCATCAAGCTTGGCTTGGCGGGCCATGCTTGTGCCAAATCCCATGGCGCGATTATTCATGCCCTGCACTTGTCGACTCATGATAAAAATAAGAAGCCCAATAAAGAAAAACGGGATAAGATACGGTCCAAGAGCGCGAACCACCACTTGCCATGTTTCCTGCTCTTTCACGCCTATTTCTGATATCTTCTCGCGCTTTTCCTGTGTCACATCATAATGCTCGAGCAGTTCTGAAAATGACTGGCCAATCTCTTTTTTTACTGTCTGCTTTGTGCCGGCTTCGTCTTTGAGTATTACTTCGAGCACATCACCGTTCACGAGTACGCTCTTCACTTTTTCTTGATTGATCTCATCAATCAAGGTGCGGATGTCCACTTTTTCTGACTTCGTTTTATCCGAACCAGTCATACTCACCGCTCCTGCGACAAGAAGCAATATGAGAATGACAAACGCAAAATTTTTGAGGAGTTGTTTCATATAATCATCTCACTTTATCACCTCATCACCGTATCGCATCGTAACAGCAGCACGACAACACGGGACGATAGAACAATAACAATGGAGTATAAAATCACGATTCTTCTTGCTTCACTTCCTCACTCTTTTCAGCCACTTCAGACACTGCTGGAAGAGAAACAGCTTTTGGAGCCTCGGAAACCTTCTCCTCACGCGGCTCTCCTCTCTTCTTCCCTTTCACTCCCGCGAGCTTCAAACCCAATCGATGCTCTGTCGGCTCGATGTTCACGATTTCAAACTCATATGTTTCCCCAACATAAAATTTCTCTCGAAGAGCCTGATCGGTAAGGGGAGTATCAGACAATTCTGAAATATGCGCAAGGCCATGAATATCATTGTCTAGCTTGACCATAAGGCCGAACGTTTCTATCTTGTGTACATTTCCTTTGACTGCTTCTCCAATCTTGTAGCGATCTTTGACCAGCTTCCATGGATCGTCAACCAGACGTTTTATCGAGAGATAAATTTTTGATTTATTGAAATCAATAATTTGTGCGCGTACTCGCCTCCCAACCTGAAGAATGTCTTTGGGATGATCAATCCGTTGCCAAGCAATCTCAGAAATATGGATAAGCCCCTCGAGTCCTTCCCCAAACTTCAAAAATGCGCCAAAAGAAGTGAGCGCGCTGATTTCTCCCTCGACAACATCCCCAATATGATATGATTCGAGCACCATGCGCTGATCGTCTTCCCAGACAGCCTTTTCAGACACGATCAGTTTGCTATCTTGCTGATGCACATCAATCACTTTTACTTGCATATCCAGACCCACCAATTGACGCAGATGATCAAGAATTTTATTTTTATCTCCGCCAGGAACTCGCGGATAATGATCAGGATTGAGCTGAGACACCGGCATGAAGGCCATAAGCGCCTCGACCTGCATCATGAGCCCACCCTTGTTTGCCTGTGTGGGCTTTGCGGAAATAGTAACACCAGATTTCATGTATTCTATCATCCGATCCCATACGCGCTGATGGCCAGCAATACGAAACGAGAGCTCCACTTCTCCCTGCTCATTCTCCTCTTCGATCACGGTTGCCTCGACTTCGTCTCCCACATGCATTTCATGAAATTCTCGCGATTCGTGAAAAAGTTCTGGCCCGCGCACAACGCCCGTTGTAATGCCATCAATATCTATCCGCACAACTCCGTTCTCTATAGAAATCACTTTTCCTTTGACAAGATCTCCGACACTCGGTAACTTATGAAAAAACTTCTTGAGTAACTTACCGAACTGACTTTGATTTGCTAAATCTTCTTGCATATATTAGGGTATTAACCCATGGATACCCCATGAGCCCCTTTGTTAAAAGGGTGACTAGGATAAATAAAGTGGAGGGAGTATATCCGAGGATTTGGAGTTTTGCAAGAGGCAAAAAAGAAGAAAAAAGAGGCTTGCAAATATGATACGAAGGGGATATACTTATCCCCAACGATATCCGGCTTGATTTTTTGTTTTCTTGATTTCTTGACTCTCCATATGCATATTTCTTGGCTTGGCACTACAGCGCTTCGCTTGCAAACAAAACCATTTGATCAGGATGTCGTGATTATCATTGACCCATACCGGCCTACACGAGGCGACTTTCCTCGGAGTCTCGCTCCAGACATCGCGCTTTTTACGCATGGAAGTGAAGGAGCGATCACGCTTTCCCAGGATCCTTTTATTATCTCTCACCCTGGAGAATACGAAAGCAAAGGGATACTTATCACTGGAATCCCGGGGAGAGAGAAAGGCGAAGTGTTCTACAGAATTGATGTCGAGCATATGAGCATTGCTCATCTTGGTATGACCAAACAAATGCCGACAGATCAAGAACTTGAAGCGCTTTCTGGGATTGACATTCTCTGTCTATCTGTCGGAGGACAACAGAGCGGGGGCATTGGGTTTGATGCGGAAACTGCCGCGAAAGTAGTCAATACAATTGAGGCGAGAACAATCATTCCACTCGGATTTGAGAGCGACAACGATCCCAATGCCGCGCCAGTCAGTCTATTTCTCAAAGAACTCGGACATGCACCCGAACAGGGAGAGAAAAAAATCATCTTCAAGAAAAAAGATTTACCACAAGGGGATACACGAGTGATTGTGTTGATGAAAGAGTGACCGGAGTCTGCCAGGTAACAAGTCGGCAAGGGTTCAAATTTGCAACTGATCAACTCATTATGAAAGATGTTTCTCCAAAAAAAATAAAAAGACGGAACGGAACGGCTGTTGGACGTAAAAAAAACGCGATATCTCTCTCAACACTCAGAAAAGAAATCGACAAAATTCCTGGGTTGATCCATGAACACATTCCCCGCTCAGTCCTTCCGAAAAGAGCGCCAATTCCTCCCTATCAGACTTCCCATAGATTGGGAAATCGGACGGCCCTCCACAACAAAAAAGTATTTCTCGCGATCGGAGTTACGAGTTTGTTGAGTATTATTGTGGTGATGTGGATATGGAATCTCAAGATGTTGTTCTATCGCTATGAGTCACAACAGGTTGCGTTGCCGCCTGTAGTCGGAGAAGCGCGACGAGATATTGGATCTCTTTTAAAAGAGATCACGGACAATCATTCGATCAATACGCTTGAACAAGTCGCGAGAGAACAACAAATCTCTACCCTTCTCGCGGCAACCCTTGCGACGGTGTCTTCGACGAAGACACAAACAAACAGTACGACAACCGCGCAATAATGTTCCTCTCCATATCATTGTATGCCAAAAAAAATAGACCAAGAAATTCAGATGTCGGGATCGGCCGGAAAAATTGAGCCAAGAGAACTGGTCGTGGAAATGCAAACCTCGTATCTTGATTATGCGATGAGTGTGATCGTATCGCGCGCGCTCCCAGATGTGCGCGATGGACTCAAACCGGTGCATCGCCGCATCCTCTTTGCCATGTGGCAGATAGGGCTTCGCCACACCGCAAAATTTCGAAAATCCGCCCATGTGGTCGGAGAAGTGATGGCGAAATATCACCCGCATGGAGACAGCGCCATCTATGATTCGCTTGTACGCATGGCCCAAGATTTCAACATGCGCCATCCTCTTATCCATGGTCAAGGAAACTTTGGATCCATGGATGGCGACGCGGCCGCTGCCATGCGCTATACCGAAACCAAACTCGCCGCAATTGCCGAAGAGCTTCTTTTTGATATTGAAAAACAAACCGTTGATTTTTCTCCGAACTATGATGGTTCGACCAAAGAGCCTCGGGTGCTCCCGAGCAAACTCCCCAATCTCCTTCTGAACGGGAGCATGGGAATCGCGGTCGGCATGGCGACTAATATTCCACCACACAACCTCGGTGAACTCTGTGATGGAATTATCCACCTCATTGATGAGCCCAAAGCAAGTATGGAAGAGCTAATGGAGTTTATCAAAGGGCCGGATTTCCCAACTGGTGGGATCATCTACAATAAAAAAGACATCGCTGCCACCTTCGCAATAGGCCGTGGCGGCATTGTGCTTCGCGGAAAAACGGATATTCAGGATTATGCCGGGGATCGCTCTGCAATTATCGTCACAGAAATTCCGTATCAGGTAAACAAAGCAACCTTGATTGAAAGGATTGCCACTTTGGTGCAAGAAAAAAAAATCGAAGGGATCAAAGATCTTCGCGATGAATCAAACAAAGAAGGTGTGCGCATCGTGGTGGAACTCAAAAAAGACGCGTATCCAAAAAAAGTATTGAATCGCTTGTTCCAACTCACCGATCTCCAGACCACATTTCATGTCAACATGATTGCGCTGGTTGATGGAATTCAACCACGACTCTTGCATCTCAAAAGCGTGCTCGAAGAATATCTCAAACACCGTCAGATCGTCATTCGACGACGCACGGAATTTGATCTTGAAAAAGCCAAAGAGCGCGCCCACATTCTCGAAGGACTCAAAAAAGCAATTGATAAAATTGATGCGGTGATCGCGACCATTCGGAGATCCAAAGACAAAGACGACGCGAAAGTGAATCTCATGAACACATTCAAATTTACGGAGCGACAGACGATCGCGATTCTTGAAATGCGTTTGCAACAACTTGCCAATCTCGAAAGAAAAAAGATTGAAGATGAGCTCAATGAAAAACGTAAACTCATTACAGAGCTCGAGTCCATTCTCGCAAATCCGAAAAAAATTCTTAGTCTTATCAAAGATGAAGTGCAGGAAATCAAGAAAACATACGCGAATGAACGGCGCACTCAGATTGTCGCGCACGGAGTCAAAGAATTTACGATAGAAGATGTCATTCCAAACGAAGCAACGATTATCCTTGGCACGGCGGACGGCTACATCAAACGCGTGGATCCCGCTGTTTTCAAAACCCAAGGCCGTGGTGGCAAAGGAGTGATCGGGGTCGCGACCAAAGAAGAAGACGTGGTCGAACACGCGCTCTCGACGAACACGCATGACAACATCCTGTTTTTCACGACACGTGGACGAGTGTTCCAACTGCGTGCTTATGATATTCCACAAGCGACTCGGACAGCGAAAGGCCAGGCCCTTGTAAATTTTTTGCAGCTTGCTCCAAATGAAAAAGTGTCTGCGATACTCTCGATGCAAGACATAAACGCCTACAAATTTTTGGTAATGGTGACCACCAAAGGCACGATCAAAAAGACGAAACTCGAAGATTTCAAAAATGTACGGCGCTCTGGAATCATCGCGCTCAAACTCAAACCTGATGACATGCTCGAATGGGTACGCCCATCAAGCGGCCACGACGATATTCTCCTTGTCACAGCGGCGGGCCAGGCGATTCGTTTCAAAGAATCCGGAATCCGAGCGATGGGTAGAACCGCGTCAGGCGTGCGTGGTATGAAAATAAAAAACCGCGACCACATGGTGGGCATGGATATTATTCCTGGAGAACTTGCCAAGAAAAAAGTGCTTGAGCTATTAGTCGTCTCGGAGCATGGACTAGGCAAACGAACTGATATAAATGAATACAAAATACAGGGCCGTGGCGGGAGTGGAATAAAGACAATGCACATCACAGACAAAACTGGCCCGATCATTAGCGCCAATATCATCAATAACACGGAAGAACGAGATCTCCTTCTTATCTCATCCAAAGGCCAGGTGGTCCGCATCGAACTCAATACCATCTCAACATTAGGAAGAGCAACGCAAGGAGTCCGCATCATGCGATTCAAAGAAGAAGCGGACTCTGTCGCGAATATTACCCTGCTTTAAGCGGCCTCTTTCACTCTTTCACTCACTGATTTAGACAGCCTGTACGAAACGGTCAATTGTTTTCCTTTGCACTCTTTCCCCTTGCTCAAACACACCGGCAATACGCGCGGCTTCTTCTGCAAGCGGACGAGACACTTCTTGAAGCAATTCGGAGAGACGTCGCCAGTATGCACGACTCCCCTCCACGTCTGAAGATATCTGATACTCGGCGCCATCTTTGATAGTACGGATGTCCGCTTCGGCTTGAGCCATCCTCTCTTGAATCGTTTGTTCATTTCCTTTTTCCTGATTTGGTCGAAGACGCCGTGTATCTTCGAGATCAGACAATTGCGATGATTCGTCCATAGAATTTTATAATAAGAGGCAAACGCGTATGCCTTATAAAATCTAAATTTTTTGTAATATCGATTTCAAAAATGCTTCTGTCGTTTCTCCCTGATACGACACCCTCTCAAGCACATCTCTGGCAAACGCCCGAGTATATCCTAAAGATTCGAGACTATCCAGAATATCACGCACCATGTGATCGGGTAGAGATTCTCTTCCGTCTTGTACCTCTGCTGAATCAGACGCCATCTCACGAATTTTCGATTTCAATTCCACGACGAGTCGTTCTGCGGTCTTTTTCCCCATGCCTTGCACTTGCGTAAGATACGGGATATCTCCACGAGCAATGCCGGCGGCGATATGGGAAAGTGTCCCAAGACCAAGAATGTTCATCGCCGTCTTTGGACCAATACCAGCCACAGAAAGAAAAAGCTGAAAAAATGCGCGTTCTTCTTCTTTTTGAAACCCATACAACTCCATGGCGTTTTCACTTACTTTGAGATAGGTATAAAGTGTGATTGTGTCCTCTTCGCGAAACATCTGCGATGGGAGAACCGTGATGGCGTATCCCACTCCTCCAGAGGTCTGCAAAACAAGTTGATTTTTAGCAGAATGCGCAATAACGCCCGTGAGTGTAGCAATCATATCAATTCATGAAAACAATTTTATTCTAATGCTTTCATACTTTGAACTCATAGCAAATTTCCATGCAGTATCCGCTGTATGAAGCATGGCCACGATTCCTTTTTTGTGCCTCCAATGCTCAGGGGCAAAACAGGCGTGTAGAGAGCGCTGTGGGTGCCTATGATGCGGTTTGAGTTTTGCGCGTGCGGATTTTGGAGGGAAGAAAAAAGGAATCGTGACGATGCGGAGAGACAATTCGCTATGAGTTCTTTACGGGTCTCTCAAAAAAGCAATGAGCGTCTGCACCCCGAATCCATTCGCGCCATGACGGATCCATGGTTTCCCCGTTCCAAGATAATACGAACAAGAAAGATCAATGTGCGCAAACGGAAATGCAGTGAAATATTCCAAAAATGCCGCCCCGATACTCGCGCCGCCATAGCGCGAATTGCCAACTCCACCGGTGTTTTTGATATCCGCGACATCACTTTTGATATTTTCGGTAAATTCTTCGCCAAGCGGCAATCGCCAGAGCTGTTCTCCGACCTCCTCTCCAGCGTGGCACAATTGGCGAGTAAGTGTCTCATCTTGTGAAAAAAGACCAGATCGTTCATTGCCGAGGGCTATGAGACAATGGCCAGTGAGTGTCGCGAGATTGATGAGTATTTTTGGTTTGTATTGAGCGGCATAACAAATCGCGTCTGCAAGGATGAGTCTTCCTTCGGCATCCGTATTTTGAACTTCGACTGTTACGCCATTCATGGCGCGTAAAATATCATCGGGCCGATACGCACGGCCGCTCGGCATATTTTCACAACTTGGAATAAGGCCAATAATGCGACGGCGAATTTTGAGCATTGCCGCGGCTTTGAGCACGCCAAAAACCATCGCCGCACCGAGCATATCAAACTTCATGTTATTCAAAAACTCCATGGGTTTGAGCGATAATCCTCCGGAATCAAACGTGATGCCTTTGCCGGTCAACACAATCGGTTGTTTTTCTTTGGCGCCGTGATATTCGAGAATAATAAACTTGGGTTCTTGATCTGATCCTTGCGCAACACCCAGCAGACACCCCATACCGAGTTTTTCTATCTGTGTTCTTCCAAGTACTTTTACTGAAATGGTGGCATGTTCCTTGCCCAATTTTTCTGCTTCTTTCCCAAGTCTGGTCGGCGTCATGTGAGATGGAGGAATGTTACCAAGATGCCGAGTGTAGTTGACTGCCCCCCCAACAATCTCACCGTCTTTTGTTCCTTTTTTCATTTCTTGCATCATGCGCGTATCCGCGTCTGATATCAATATGAATTCTTTGATAGGAACGACACGCGCGCTTTCTTCTTTATATTCATCAAATGCGTAGCCCCCAAGAAACGCCGCTACTGTTGCTTCTCTCCCAAGAATCCGCGCGCCGTATGTTTTGACCAAAGACGTGGGAAGAAGCAAACCGATGCGGCGATATTTTTTTTCTTGCGCTATTCTCACTCCAGCCGCGATCACTTTTTTGAGTCGGGTCATGGTGCTTTCTTCCTGGATTCCAAGACCCATAAGAAGAAGACGAGGGAGTGTTGGATCGTCGGTATACAAGATGAGTGATTGGAGCTTTTTGCCCTCGATGTCTCCTGCCTTTCGTGCTCGTTGCATACTGCCTTTGTAGCGGACATCAAGAGCCGTAATGACTTTTTCTGGCTCTTTATCCTCGAAAAGAAGAACTATAAGGCAGTCGAGCTCTCCTATTTGTTTGACAACTGAGATAATCATAGAGAGAAGGTTGGAGCGTTTATTGATTGAATGGATTGTATCACGAGATAAAAAGAAGCGTCAACCTTGACAAAAACAAAAATTTTGGCTACGCTTCCTTGCTTTCGCAGCATGCCCTTAGCATGGCTTCATCAAGATAAAGATGAAGCCATGCTAAGGGGGAACAACAACGAGAGAAAAAAAGGAGACGAATGATGACGATGACAAACAAGATGGGTATTCTCCTCGGGCTGCTCTTTAGTATGTGCGTGATGTGTGGATCGAACATCAAGATCAACACACAGGAATGCGATGAATGCGATGACGGCAACGCCTGCACGCACGACCTCTGTGTCGAGGGTGGAAGCTGTGTCAATCCCCCAATGACGTGCGATGACAACAACCCGTGCACGCTCGATTCCTGCGACCAGTTCAAGGGATGTGTCAACGACAATCCGCTCAACCATCCGGATTGTTATGATGGCAACCCGTGCACGAACGACAATTGCGTTCTCGTGCATGTGTTCGAGAATGGCACATGGGGATTCCCGGACTACAGCGCATGGGAGTCTACCTGCGTCAACGTTCCGAACTTCGCACCATGCGAAGACGATGGCAATCCCTGCACCACGGACGCGTGCAACCCAGACTTTCTGTCGTGCACGCACGAACCGCAATGGATTCCATGCTCGGACGACAATCCATGCACGATCAATGACAT
The DNA here is from genome assembly GCA_964374115.1 of uncultured Gammaproteobacteria bacterium. Lineage (GTDB taxonomy): Bacteria > Patescibacteriota > Patescibacteriia > Magasanikbacterales > UBA922 > CAYJXK01. The sequence goes on along the minus strand of CAYJXK010000003.1, from coordinate 40,156 downwards.
GTGCGATGGGTTTGGCGATTGCCAATCTGGAACACAGCTCGATTGCGACGATGGCAATGCGTGCACAGTAGATCTCTGTTCACCTGCAAACGCTTGCCAGTATTTTGTGCTCTCATGCGATGATGGTGTTGATTGCACGAATGACTCATGTAGCCCGGCTTCCGGGTGCGTGAATCTTCCGCAAAATGTAAAGTGCGAGGATGCAAACCCGTGCACCAAAAACTGGTGTACTGGGGCCGGCTGTCAGATCCACAGCAATCATGGATATCCCTGCGATGACGGCGACGCCTGTACGACGGATGACACGTGTGTGTCCACAACCTGTTGGGGAAAGACAAAAAATTGCAGTGATGGAAACGTCTGCACACTCGACATGTGCAACGATGGATCCTGCAATCATGTCGGCTTTCCTGGCCTTGTATGCGACGACGGCAACGCGTGCACATGGGCCGACACATGCATCGGTTCCACCTGTAGAGGGCTATTCAAAAATCTGTGCATGGATGGAAATCCGTGCACCACAGATGCGTGTATCGCCACGCTCGGCTGCGTGCATCTGCACAACAAAAAACCGTGTAGCGACGGCATCGCGTGTACCCTCGGTGATGTGTGCTCAAAGGGTAGCTGCCAACAGGGCGCACCAATCAATTTCTTGTGCTCTGACGGTAATCCGTGTACCGCAGAAGGATGCAACCTCATCAAAGGATGTATTCCACTCTCTCCACCGACGACGTGCGACGATGGAGACGCGTGCACGAAGGATGATTTCTGTTTCGATGCTTCGTGCATGGGTGGTCCGCCTTTTGCATGCGATGACGAAAACACATGCACGCTGGATTCCTGTGATTCTGCGGAAGGATGCGTCCATACGCAGATTTCTGATTGTTCCGAAGACCCTTGTGACACGCTCAACTGCGATGATACCATCTCATGCACTCTTGACTCCTGCCTGGCTGGCGTGTGTCTTCACACAGAAGACGACAACGCGTGTGAAGATGACGGCAACCCGTGCACGATCGAACTCTGCGATAGCTTGGTGGGATGTGTGCTCGAACTTCCGACTGGAAATTCCTGTGACGATGGAAACGCGTGCTCGAGCAAGTCGAAGTGCTTCGGCGGATTGTGCTTGAAAACTGTTGACACAACATGTGACGACAGAGATGCCTGCACAAAAGATTCGTGTGATACAATCACGGGGTGCGTCTTCACTGAAACAAACTGCAACGATGGCAATGCGTGCACGACAGATTTCTGTAGTGGCGACTGTCAACACACGGATCTCTGTGCTGAAGAAGATCTCTGTGTACCTGATCTTCCAGACACATGTCAACCATGCGATCCGACGACTGATGAATCGGTCGCGCCAGGATGCACAGAAGCAAAACCGTTCTGTGAGGAAATCTCTGACGATGACTATACATGTTCGGATTGTAAAAACGGCACGTTATGTGATGATGACGACGTATGCACATCTGATGATGTCTGCACCGGGGGAAAGTGTACCGGCACATCACTCACCTGCACTGACAACAACCCCTGCACCACTGACTCGTGCAATCCGGCGACCGGGTGCGTGTTCACGAATGTCCCGTTTGGGACTCCCTGCGACGACGCCAACTTGTGTTCCTTGAACGACAAGTGCAACGCAAGCGGCAAGTGCCTGGGAGGACAGGGGAAGGTGTGCGCTGATGGCGACCCGTGTACGTTCGACGCATGCCAGCCGACAACCGGAAACTGCATGTTCCCGCCGAATCCGGACCCGTCCTGCCAGTAGGGCATGAAGGGGGGTCCATCTTCCTACTGATCTTTTAAGGAGGTTTTCCACAACAGGGGCTCCGCGACTTTTTTCCATGAAGTCGGAGCCCCAACCCTACGTCTTCCGAGACCTGTGTATAGGTTGGGGGGAGGTAGGGTTGACAGGTATTGACACTCTCTAAAAAACATGTTAACGTAGCAAACCGCTCTTTCCAATTCAACGAGTGGTTGAAGCCTTCCTTTTTTAGGTATTTTTTTTATCTAAAGATAGCTAAAAAAGGTAGGCTCGACCATTCGGTTTTGTCTACTGACAACTTGCCACTAAACTCGGTGGCATTCGCGGAGGAAAGACAAATGAAAAAGTTGGCGGCAATCCTGGCCATGGCGGCCACGGTTCTGTCTACGACCCCGGCACTGGCCGTTGCCCCGCTCGGGGACATCGACGGCAACGGGGACGCGAACGTTATCGACGTTCAGTGCAACATCCTCACGGCCCTCTGGTACCTCAACGGACAGATGAGCGCAATGCCCACCTGCCTCGGCGGGGATCCCACGAAGGCGGACAACAACTGCGATGGGACAGTCAACGTCATCGACGTGACCTTCGCCATCTTCTACGCGGTCGGGGCTCCCTTCGACCCACTCAACGACGCAAACGCAAACTTGTACGTCGACACCTGCGAGGTGTGCGACGACAACAATTCGTGCACCAAGGGCGACTTCAACGTGGACACCGCGAAGTGCGACTTCGCGCCAGTTGATGCTCCTTGTAGCGATGGCAATGCCTGCACATCGAAAGACGAGTGCGTCGGCATGAAGTGCGAGGGAAGCGGTACAGTCGTCTGCAACGACGACAACATCTGCAGCGATGACTTCTGTCACCCTGACTTCGGATGCCTCGTTACCATCAACACGGCTCTCTGTGATGACGGGAACGCGTGTACCATGGACGACATCTGCGCGAACGGCGCATGTGATGGAAAGGCGATCAACTGCAACGATGACAACCCGTGCACCACTGACTCGTGTGACCCTGTCATGGGCTGCGCCAACACACTGAACACCGCTCCCTGCGACGATGGGAACGCGTGTACGGCAAACGACACCTGTTCGG
>CAYJXK010000003.1:35705-37187 GCA_964374115.1 uncultured Gammaproteobacteria bacterium | reverse complement strand
ACGGCAATGGCTGTACCAGCGACTCGTGCAATCTGGCGACCGGGTGTGCGTTCACAAACAACACCGCTCCCTGCGACGATGGGAACGCGTGTACGGCAAACGACACCTGTTCGGGCGGTACGTGCGGTGGAACCGCAGTCGTCTGCAACGACGGCAATGGCTGTACCAGCGACTCGTGCAATCTGGCGACCGGGTGTGCGTTCACGCCGATCAAAGACGGCTCCAACTGTACGGACAATAACGCGTGCACGGTCCTCGATCGGTGCAAGAATGGTGTCTGCGCCGGCGCCAAGTTGAACTGCAACGACGGCAACGTCTGCACCACGGATTCGTGCGACAGCGCGACCGGGTGCACGAACATGCCGATCGACTGTAGCGACGGCAACGTCTGCACCGACGATGCCTGCAACAAGACGACAGGGTGCTTCCACGTCAACAACACGTCGAGCTGCGACGATCAGAACCTGTGTACGACCAATGACATCTGCAAAAACGGAACGTGCACCGGCCCTGGATCCGTGAGCTGCGACGACGAGAACATCTGCACCGATGACATGTGTCAGCCCACGGTTGGGTGCGTGTATGGCGACAACACCGTTCCCTGTGCAGATGACACCGCGTGCACGACGAATGACGTCTGCGAGAACGGCACGTGCAACGGGACGATCGTGAGTTGCAACGACGGCAACGTGTGCACTGATGACACCTGCAACCCCCTGAAGGGCTGTGTGTTTGAGAACAACACGAACCCGTGTACCGACGGCAACGTGTGCAGCAAAAGCGATGTCTGCTCATCGGGAAGTTGCGTCAGCGGCAACTACGAGAACGGCTGCCTCCCAGATGGAGCATTCTGCGCTATCGCGGGCAAAGAGAGCCAAATGGCAATCTGCCCGATGATGCTCGCGAAGAAGAGCATGGATACGCCAAACGCAGTCGCACTCGAGTTCGACATCTCCTGGAAAGGGATGGCGTCCATCGTCACCTTTGAGGACGAATTCTGCAACGAGGACGGATGCGCGACATACCCGGTGCCGCCTGGAGCTCTCACTCCGAGCGGGCACACGGTGTCGCTGTTCCCCTTCGACCTCGAGGACTGGGACGGTCTCGGCAAGGTGCTTCTGACGAACGCAAGCGATCCGAATGCAGCGATCACCGATGTCTTCTTCACCGGCGATAGCATGAACGGCGACCCCGTCTTCATGCTCGCCCTCGTGAAGCTCAACGCTGCGATTTCCGAAAATACGCCGGTCTATTTTTCCCTGACCGGGGTCATCGCGAGCGACGCAAACGCCAAGAGCCTGGGCACGTCCGTCCATGACGGCGTGATTGTGGTCTCGGCGTGTCCGGACAAGTGTAAGGATGGAAACGCATGCACGGACGACCTCTGCGACGAGGCGACCAGTGTGTGCGTCTACTCATCGAACACTGATTCCTGCAACGACGGCAACGTGTGCACCGATGACGGATGCGATCCGGACACCG
>CAYJXK010000003.1:0-35605 GCA_964374115.1 uncultured Gammaproteobacteria bacterium | reverse complement strand
GCTGCACGAACGACAACAACACCGACGTTTGCGACGACAAAGATGCCTGCACCACGAACGACACCTGCGCAAGCGGGGCGTGCGTGGGTGGCGAGACTCTGAACTGCAACGACGGCAACGTGTGCACCGATGACGGATGCGATCCGGACACCGGCTGCACGAACGACAACAACACCGACGTTTGCGACGACAAAGATGCCTGCACCACAGGCGATGCGTGCAAAGATGGCGCGTGTAAGGGGTCGGCGCTCAACTGCAACGACAATATCCCTTGCACCGCCGACTCGTGCGACAGCGCGACTGGGTGTACGCATACGCCAAACGACAATGCGTGCGACGACAACATTGGTTGCACCACGGATGTGTGCAACCTCGCAAGCGGCTGCACGAACGATCCGGACGACGACTGCGAGTTGTGCGGCACCACGACTACCTGCGCCATGGGGATCATGATCACCGAGATCATGCAGAACCCACAGCAGGTCTCCGACTCGCTCGGCGAGTGGTTTGAGCTCTACAACGGCACGCTCATGACGCTCGACCTGAGCGGATGGACGATCCAATCGAAAAAGAGCACAAACGAAGTGGAGACGCACATCGTGAGCCAAGCGCTTTCGCTCGAGCCAGATGGATTCCTGGTGCTCTGTCGCAATGCGAATCAGCCGACGAACGGCGGGGTCGAGTGCGACTACGAGTACGGAAGTGGCATCCAGCTCAGCAACACTTCGGACAGCATCACGCTCTTCGATCCCAAAGGAGATCTCGTCGAAGAAGTTTCCTACAACGGCGACTTCCCGAATCCGAACGGCGCCTCGATGGCTCTCATCAGTCTCGTCTCCGACAACAACGTCGGCGCGAACTGGAAAATCTCAACCAAGCCCTTCGGAGCAGGCGACCTCGGCACCCCCGGCGACATCAACTCGGACGTGGGGATGCAGTTGATGAACTCAATCTGCAAGACCACGACCGAACAGTGCGACGACGGAAACGCGTGCACTGACGATGAATGTGTGACAGGTCTCTGCGCGCATCTGAAAAAGGAGTGCGACGACGGAGACGCGTGTACCGCGGACTCGTGCGACAGCGCGACCGGATGTGTCAAAGCATCCATCACCTGCAACGATGGCAACGTGTGCACCGATGACGCGTGCAACACGGTAAGCGGGTGCACCACGACCAACAACACGCTTCCCTGTGATGACGGCAACGCCTGCACCATGAACAATCTGTGCGCGGATGGCGTATGCAACAAGGGGTCGGCGCTCAACTGCAACGACAATATCCCTTGCACCGCCGACTCATGCGACAGCGCGACCGGATGCGTGCATTCGCCGAACGACAGCGCGTGCAATGATGGCATCGCCTGCACCGCGGACGTCTGCGATCCCACACTCGGTTGCACAAGCTCGAAGAGCAACTGCGATTGCTGTGTAGCGCAAGGCGCCAAGGGCTGCAATACGCCGCTCTGTGAAGCGTGCATTTGTGCATTTGATTCGTTCTGCTGCAACACCGCGTGGGACAACGAATGCGCAGCGAAAGCCAACACCGACGCCGAGTGCCAACTCACATGTCAGTGCTTGGGCACCGAAAAGTGCTGCGTGGCACATGAGAGCCCCGCGTGCGACAACGGCACGTGTCAGGCCTGTGTGTGTGGCTACGACGCAGTTTGTTGTACTCTGGTGTGGGACGATGACTGCGTCATGATTGCGAGCAATACCAAGCAGTGCAATCCGGCATGCAAGTGCATAGACATCATTGACTGCTGCATGCCACAGAACACGGGCGGATGCACGAATGCGGACTGCAAGGCCTGCGTCTGCACGCTCGATCCGTTCTGCTGTGGCACGGCATGGGACGAACTGTGCGTCGGAACCGCCGAGAACAAGGAGTGCGACAACATCTGCAAGTGCGCAGGTCCCATCACATGCCAGACAGAAGCGGACTGCGACGATGGCAATGCTTGCACCACCGAGTTCTGCGGTGAAGACGGCACATGCGTGGGTGACACCACAACGTGCGACGACGACAATCCGTGCACCAAAGACTCGTGCGATCCGCTGAATGGCGGCTGCGTATACGAAGCCATCGTGTGCAAGGACTACAGCCCGTGCACCGATGACTACTGCGACAATGGCAAATGCTACTACGCGGACAACACCGAGCTCTGCGACAACAAAAACGCCTGTACCACAGGAGACATCTGTGGTAAAGGCCTCTGCCACGCCGGAGCCGCTGTGAACTGCGACGACGGCAAGGTCTGCACGAACGACTCGTGTGACCCGAAGACAGGGTGCGTGAACACGTCGAACACCGCGCCGTGCAATGACGGCAACGCCTGTACCACGAACGATGCCTGCGCGAACGGGGCGTGTAGTGCAGGGACGACCATCGTCTGCACTGACAACAACCCCTGCACCACTGACTCGTGCAATCCGGCGACCGGGTGCGTGTTCACGAATGTCCCGTTTGGGACTCCCTGCGACGACGCCAACTTGTGTTCCTTGAACGACAAGTGCAACGCAAGCGGCAAGTGCCTGGGAGGACAGGGGAAGGTGTGCGCTGATGGCGACCCGTGTACGTTCGACGCATGCCAGCCGACAACCGGAAACTGCATGTTCCCGCCGAATCCGGACCCGTCCTGCCAGTAGGGCATGAAGGGGGGTCCATCTTCCTACTGATCTTTTAAGGAGGTTTTCCACAACAGGGGCTCCGCGACTTTTTTCCATGAAGTCGGAGCCCCAACCCTACGTCTTCCGAGACCTGTGTATAGGTTGGGGGGAGGTAGGGTTGACAGGTATTGACATATATGCTAGAGTAGCTCATTGTCTTGAATGAATATGAAAATATGAGTACTATAATAAAAGAACTACATTATTCACCTAAGCCAAAATTTGGCTTAATTATAAGTAAATTTATGAATACCGCCACGATAAAAACGCTCCAAAAAACGATGTGGACATCGTTCCTGGTTGTCGTTTTTTCTCTTTTTCCATTGTTGTCAGCTCAAGGTGCGGAAATTATGAACGCACAGCCAATAGTAACATCGGAAGACATATCTGTATTTGTTGGAGAAACAGTTGAAGTGACAACATCCTTTGAAACCAGTGAACTCCCAAACTTACTTGTATCTGGAGATGTTCCTGCCGGGATCGCCTTACGAGTAAAAAAAGATGACGGGGCAGGAACCCTTGTCCTTGACACCAATGAATTCACAAAAACAGGATTGGGCGCCTATACCTTTGTCGTCTCCAAAGAAAAATTCTCGGCTGGTTCATACATGGTTACAATAGAAAAAGAAGATGGAACTCAATTTACTTTTGGTACGACTGGATTTACTGTCCAAACAATTACCAACGCGCAACCAGTGATCACGGTCGCAAATGCAAAAATTGGAGAAACAATAACCATTACTACAGCCTTTGATACGACAGAAATTCCTGGCTTATTCGTTCAAAACAATCTTTTACCAGGAACTGTCCTGAAGGTAGTCAATACAAACACGAATGCCGTGGTTCTCAGTCAGAATGAACTGCAAAAAACTGGGGATGCCACATACACGTTCAAACTTACTAGCGCCAAATTTACTCCTGGCACATACACGATTGTTTTGGAGAAGGAAGATGGCACTTCGTTTCAGTTAGGATCTACATACTTGGATGTGCTCCCCGCTGATATCTTCAATGCAGAACCAAGTATCATAAAGAATATCTTTGGTCCGGGCGAAACAGTAACGGTGATGACTCGCTTCATGACTACTGAATTCCCAGATATCCTCACTTCGATGGATATTCCCTCCGGAGTACAAATGGAGATAGTTTCCGACAAAGGAGAAAAAATTCTGGTTACTGCAAATTTCGATCATCCTGAGACAGGAAAATATACATTTGTCCTTTCACAGGAAAAATTTCCTTTCGGAAATTACGAAATCACCATTAAGAAAGGAGATGGTACTCCGTTTTCCTTCGGTACGACAGGATTTACAGTAGCAGACCAAACAGCTCCTGTCATCACTCTTACCGGCGCAAATCCATTACAACTTACCGTTGGCGCGACATTCACTGATCCTGGAGCCACGGCAGTTGATGATGTAGATGGTGCAGTTACTGTCAGTGTGAACATGACAGGACTCAATGTGAATGCTGTGGGTTCATACACCGTGACCTACACCGCGACAGACAAAGCGGGCAATATTGCCACAGTCACACGCACCGTGAACGTTGTGAGCGTAGAAATTCCACAACCCCCAACCACACCAAGTGGTGGCGGAGGTGGAGGCGGCGGAAGTTTCTTTGTTGCTGGTCCAAAAAATCCGAGCATCAATATCGTGGACGATTCACTCAACACGACCAACAATACGTTCACCGTAAATCTCTCGGCAAGTGATGCTCCAACAGAAATGGCAATTTCGACTGACTCAACCTTCGCTGGAGTGTCCATGGAGCCATTTGTTCCATCCCTTACCTTTACGTACCCACAAGGATTCATTGGGCCCTTCACCTTGCATGCCAAATTCAAGAATGCCTCAGGAACGAGCGGAACCGTCTCAGACACCATCACTATTGCGCTCGTGTTAGGGACCAAAATCCCAGGATGCGCGCTCGACGCGGATGCGGCGTATAAATCTGTCGGCAATCCTGCGGTATATTACATCACAGAAAAGTGCACCAAACGCGCGTTCACGAGTCCCGCGAAATTCTTCTCATACTTCAAGTCATGGAATGACGTGCAAACAACTTCCAAAAAGAATCTTGATGAAATCGCAGATGACACGCTTGGCTTTATGCCTTGGGGGCCACTCTGGGATCCAAAGTACGGCGCGATTGTGAAGAATATCAAAGATTCAAATGTGTATTTTCTCGCAAATGGAGAAAAACTCTGGATCAAAACTGCTGCCATTTTGACGGCTCTCTATGGGGTAGACGGATCGAGCTGGATCCAAGATGTGGATAAAACTCTCCTCGACAAGTACGCCGATGGCACGACGATTGACTATACGAATCACCACCCAAATTTCACTATTGTGAAATACGCGGGAAGTTCAAAAGTGTACCGATTGGAGCCACAGGAAAATGATCCAATAAAACAAATCAAACGGCATATTGTAAGTCTCGACCTCTTCAAATCACTCGGATATCGCACAGATCGTATTGCGGTGATTGCCAATACCGAAGTGTACGAGGATGGAGCGCCGATTACGCAATAAATATTCTCTGATACCAAAAACGCCAGTCCTCACGGACTGGCGTTTGGTGTCTTTGCGTGATATTCTATACTAGTAGGAATTCATAAAGTGACTGGATTTTCTGTGCCTACAATTCTCAGGGCAAAAACGTTCGTGTAAAAAAATCTGTCGGTGACTATGCTATTTGTTGAGTGTTCCGGATGCGGGTTTTGGAGGGAAGAAAAAAGAAATCGTAACGATACGGAAGAAAAATATAGCGTATGAATTCGCTATAAATGATACATAAATGTGCTGAAGTGGTAAAGTGATCAGATGAACATATGAAACAAACGTTCAAAACGTATTTCATTCCACACGAAGGCAATAATTATCACCCGCATATTCTGCATACCAAACGCGCGGTTCTGTATAGCGCTGTCTTTCTTTTGACAAAAATAATCGTGATCGTCTTCACGCTTCTGCTTCCAACGGAGGTATTCCTCCTGCCAGATGTGCTCGAAGAGCAACAACGAACGATTGTGAAACTCACCAATGAACTTCGGGGAAATGTAGGGCTTTCATCTCTCATCAAAACAAAAAAACTCTACGCATCGTCTCAACTCAAAGCTGATGACATGGCTACTTTTGCCTACTTTAGTCATACTAATCCCAACAATCATGGTCTCGCCTATTTCCTTTCGCAGGCAGGATACACATCATATATTACGGCAGGAGAAAATCTGGCCATTGGGTTTAGTGATGCTGAAACCCTCATGAAAGGATGGATACAAAGCCCGACTCACTATGCCAACCTTGTGGATCCTGATTACGAAGAACTCGGTGTGGGACTTGCGCCTGGCTCATATAATGGCAACCCCGTGGTGTATGCGGCCGCGCATTTTGGCAAACCACGACTTTCAGAAATAACAGTGCAGGCAGACAGCGCGCTGTCTGCGCCTGCTCCAAAACAATCTGCCTCCTCGACTCCACCAATACCCGCGCCAGTTACCCCTCCCGCATCCCCTCTCCCTCCGAATAAACCAGTCATCAAGACGCTGGTGTCTTCTCCCTCTTCTCCTCCTTCAACTACCACCACGCCAGTGACTGCGATAGCAGAGACTCCACTCTATTATCCACCACAAATACTTCAAAAAGAACCACTCGCGTATCATAAAAATGCTTCATTCGTCACTGCCGTGGATCAAGGAGAAATGACACTCATCACAGCAACGGCGCATATTGAAGGAAAGGTTGCAACTGCGACTGTCTCTCTTCTCTCTTATACATTTCCACTCGCTGTTACCGGCTCTTCGACCTATACCGGCATACTCCGTATTCCACTTTCTCTGAAAGAAGTCTTCGGTGTGGTACTCGAGCCCACGATTCATATTCAAGGAAAAAATCGCGAGATCATTGACGAGAGCATTTCGTGGAAAGAAATACCCTTCTTTGCGCCAACCCCCATAGAAAAATATGTGCAATCGAGAAACACGCTCTTATCATTTGTATCTCTTTTTGATATCTCACGCAATCTCTATCTTGGTTTCGCGGCGTTCTTCACAGTCGCGCTTCTCTTTAATATTTTCATTCACATTCGTAGACAGCACTACCATATTATCGCGCAAACCTCTGGGGTCATTCTCCTTCTCCTCTCTCTTTGGATGGTATAATATACGCCTTATTCAATACGCCACTGCGCAATAAAATGATCGGGTGTTGGCGTGGATTCAAATGTGACATCAAGAGGGACTCCCTCCCCTTTCGCTTCTCTGAGAAGCGCATCCACGAGCATTTTTTTAATTGTTTCATAATCTGCCTTCTTTAATTTATTCGCTTTCGCGTCTATTTCTGGACCAAAGAGCGCCACCTTGATCCGTGCGTCTTCTCGGTTGGGAAATTTTTTGTACGCGTCCATTATGTCTCTTGCGAGACCATACATAGCGATCACGAGCCCATGTCCTATTTTTGTTTCAATGAGCACGGTCCTCTCGCCTTCGTTTGCGCGCAATTCTCGTGGCACCTGTGAAGGGGTGTCCCCCGAGCGCTCTTCTGCAAGAGCAGTGGCTTCTACTCCAAGCCCTCCCCCCGCAACACCGGCAGCAAGAGCAATTTCTCTTATGTTTCTCATATATTACAATAAAATATAATGGTAGCAAATTTTCGCCACAAAATAGCATACCTTTTCCAGAACATAATAGCAAGAAAAAAAAGACTCGGCGATCGTACGCAGAGTCTTTTTTGATGAAGTAAAGGAATCCTCTATAATTTGTTCAACACATCACGGGTCGCTTTGCCTACGATTCCAAGCGCTTCAACTCCTTTGGCTTTTTGGAACTTCTTGACTGCTTCAACAGTCACTGGACCATAATTGCCATTGGGCTCGACTGTCGCTGGGAAGAAACCAAGGGCTTTCAACTTGATCTGAAGCTGTTTCACTTCATTGCCATTACCCCCTGCTTTGAGATCCGAAATAAAGATAAACTTGGTCGGAGTTGCCTTGGATTGAGCACTTGATGTGGAAGAAGCGGGTGAGGAAACCTTTTTTGCTTTGATCTTGATCGGGGTAAACTGCAAAACCGGTTTTTCATCCTTCAGCGCGACATATTTCACTTTCAAATCCTTCTTTCCATCGCCATTTGTGTCTGCCATCTTTGTCTGACCCAGCTTCAAAGTAAGTTTCACAATCTTTGACGCAATCGTCACTCTAATCTTCTTTGTCTTTGTATATACGTTTGTGACTGTGACAATATGAGATGATCCGTCAACAGAGATGGACGTGGGGGATCCTACGGTAAAGGTCTCCTGTACTGAAGTGGTTGGTGCTGTTTTTATCTTGGATTCTGTTGTTTCTTTTTTGACTTCTTTCTTGGTATCTTTCCCCACTCCTGATGTTGCTGGTGTTCCAGAAGAAGGAAAATTCGTCCCACCACCACTACCAGATTGTGCGGCAGTCGGCAGTCCAGAATAGGCTCCTGTCATTGATGATTCAAGTCCTCCGGTATCTGCGGCAGTCACCTTGTAATAATACGTCGTGCCATTGGAAAGACCTGAATCAGTATAGCTCGTGCCTGTGATATCCGATGTATTAATCTGAGTAAAAGGACTACCTTCGCTCGTCGCGCGATATATCTCATATCCGAGTAAATCCGAGATGGTTGATCCGTCACTATTTGTTGTGACCGCGCTCCACGAGATGGTCACGCTTCCATTGCTCCCTGAGACGGCGATACCACTAGGAGTCGCCGGCGCCAATCCATCCGATGGTTGGGTGGCGTTGAACACAGACAAGTGCACTGTCTGGCCTGTGAATGAGACAGAAGAAACATTGGAAAGCGTGCTGTTCGGCTCCACATAATTACCACTTGAATTCTTGTACGAAATAGTCGTTGGAAGATTTTCCCAGTTGTCGGTGGTTTCATCAATACTCGACATATGTACTGCCTCGATCTTTGCAATCGTGAGCGTGCCAAGAGAGGTTGTGAGCTCGCTCGTTGTGTAACTCCCGCTGACTCCCACATCATCATTCAGCGTGGTGATTGTTTCTCCATCGTTCGTGATACTTCGGATTTCTTTTCCTTCACTGCCGATCGGCATGCCTGTGCCAAGAGAGACAACATTTGAAATTTCTTTGGATGAAAGAAGTATGCTATCAGTACTATTGGACAAGGACGAGCCAGGCGCTTTGATATTTATATTCGCGATCGTATCATTGAGCTGCCCTCCTGTCTGAGGAGTAAGACTAAGAGATGTGGTGCCAGCAAGAGCTGTGTTCGTCGTCGTAAGATCAACATTGATCCCAGATTTGTCAGAAGAACTGATGGTCACCACGCTTCCATGCGCCTTTTCAGCATATCCATCTGCAACCGCAGAAATCTTCCAATCACCACTCGTAACCAAAACCGTGTATGTCCCATCTGATCCTGTAGTTGCCATCACCATTCCGCCACCAAGCTTCTCGGCTCGTACCGTCGCATCGGCAACCGCGCTCCCATTTGTAGTGATCGTGCCAGTGATTGCAATAGTGGTCGCTGTTACTTTGGTAGACGCGGCAGACATAGCTGTCGTCGTCGTAATCGTAACAGTGGTCGCGGTGTCTATATAGCCATCCTTACTCGCGTATACCTGATAGGTGCCATCAGACACTTTGGTCGCGTAATATCCATTGGTATCTGCTGTGACTTCCACGGTTTCATTATTACTGTCTCGAAGAATCACTTTGGCATCAGGCACTGCGTTGCCACTCGCATCTGTCACTGTCCCAGAAATAGTATTCAGATCTGGCAATCTGATGTTGATTGATTCACTCCCATCCACTTCTACTTTCCACAACCCGGTTGTTGCTGATGATGTCGCCATAATCGTGCCAGACGCCCCATAAACAGACATATCAGATTGAGATACGCCAGGAATGACCACAGACATAAGATAAAAATTGGCTGGACTCGTGTTTGTGATAGCGCCTGTTGTGACACTATCCGCCCCCACATCAAACGTCGGAAGTAACACTGTCGTAGAGGCTGTCCCACCAAATTCGCTGATATTGTTTGATGTGCCGCCAATGTGAACAAATTCTACGACGACTTTGTTTGTGGTCGTCGCATTCCCATTCACATCGAGAAGATTGATTGTGACTGTTCCTGGAACCTGGGCAAGAATATCCGCAGGTTGTTGGGTAATCGTCCCAGCGCTGTTTACCACAATGGTTGTGGCTATGGATGATGACGAGATATTTCCATACGTAGGTGACCATGCTTCCATGGTGAATGTCCCTGGAGGGAGTTTGAAGGTGGAGCTTCCATTCGTATCTGTGATAATCGTGTTGATAAAGACAGTGCCTTCTCCCGTATCTGATGTATCACCATCATTGTTGAAATCTCCTGTTGTCCCACGAATGATAACTGTGGCATTATTGACTTCTTGATCATCTGCTACCACGTACACCCCATCGCCATTTGTATCAAAGATTACACTCTTGGTCAATGACGCGTAAGTCACCGAAGACGTATCTGGCTCGAAGTTTTGATTGCTAGCGCTTGCGCCGGAAATCGTGACAGTCTTTTCTAGTCTCCCATGTTCAGGCAACATCACGCCTATTTTCCAAATGCCATTATTCACATAGAGTGAATATTCACCAGACGAATTCGTAAACGTCTGTGTATGGCCTTGCCCATCAGTGCGAAAACCAAATACTGGCGCATTTGAAATCGCGTTCGTTCCATCAGTCACTTTCCCAGAAATAGTATATGAAGGCTTCGAGATGGTAAGAACAAGATCAGTATTTGCCATAGACGAAAGGGCAATACCGGTTGATGATCCGTCAATGAATACTTTGTCTGCGCCGCCATCGCTCTTCACAAGGATCGAACGCTCAGCCCCTGGTAGCATGCCTGAAACGTTGGCAGATACTTTGAACGTGCCATACGAAAGCTTGAGCGATCCTGTGCCATCGGCATTTACGATTGTATCATTGCCGACACCAAGTCCTGGGGAGTAGGCGGATACATGCGCTTGCCCTATTTTGGAAGTTGTCTGATCTTTCACGATGAATTTGACGGTCTTGTCCGCGGTGGATACATTGAAAGCAACCGTTCCCGGGGACACCGCGCATGCACCAGGACACCCGCTCACAATGACTTGTTTCGGCTTTGGAATAATCCAGCCTGGAGGATTTGTCGGCCCACTCTGTGAAAACATGCCACCCTGCATCGCCGGACCAAATCCCACAAACCAACTGCCATTCGCGTTCAATTTGATCGAATTCGCTGTATTATTGGTAAGAGTGCCATTCAACGTCGTCGTCACTATTCGAAATCCATTCGGACCGCTGGCAAAAATATCAACTGCATCGTTACTGAATGTTCCGCTGATGCTGATGGTCACTGTTGCGCCAGTCGAAGCATCTGCCACACTGATATTGTTCGAACAGATCGTTGTGGGGCATGTCGTATTATTCACATTGACTGGGATGGGGACGCCTGAGGTGTAGTTCGTTGCTCCTACTTTGAAATATTGATCAATACCCAACATGTAGCTACTTGTGACAAGTGTCTGGAACAGAAACTCACCAGCCTGAGCATTAAAGCGACCAGTTGCTGTCGTTGTCGACTGTGGACCTGTCATAGGCGACATGAGAAAGACATTGACTCCATCCAGACCTGTGGCTCCAGCGAGCACCCGTCCTCGGACAGTATAATTTCCCCCTTGAGTGGTAAAGAAAGATCCAGACGTAAAATTTTCAAGCACCGTGTCATCGCCTTTGCGTGTCTCAATACTCGCCGCATTCCCAGAAGTGCCAATCCCGGTCACAATGCTCGAATTCACAATTTGCGCGAGATCGAGATTGACAAAATCATGCGTGTCTCCTCCTTCGGAACGAGTCGCGACTGCCCCCAAAATCGCGCAAACACTATACGAAGAAATATTGACAATAACTCCATCACTCGACTGCCCACCGGTGACCCACCCGCTCGGGAGTGTCCCTTCGCTCGTCGCGAATACCACTGTCCCAGTGCCTGGCCCATTGATATCATTATTTTTTGGACTCATGGCATCTTTCTTGGCATTGGTCACATCGGTTCCTTCCGGAAATGTGACACACACCTTTCCCCCCGCGGGAATTTGTGTGGAGATAGGCACTTCTATCGCGTAATTTGTGCTCACTCCTGCCATTGAATTGAATGGAAATGCTTTCGCGCTTGGAATAAATCCGATATTGAATCCCCCCCCTTTGAATGATGACATCTCGGTCGGAGGTGGACCAAAACCACCACCTTGGATGATATTGCCACTGCCATCTTGCACCGGACCGCCTCCGCCAAAGAAGCCCCCGCCCATCGAACTCGATTGAGCGGTAGATGTCGCGACATTGAATCCATTGGCAATCGTATTGAACCCAATATCTTTGGTACTAGTCACTGTCACACGTATGAGCGTACTTCCAGCGCTAAATCCTCCAATGCTTGGAAGCCCTGTGATCGTCACACTCTTCATAGGAGCATCATAGCTTAGTGTGGCCCCGGTCAAAAGCAATGCTGATCCTTGTACCGCACCAACAGAATTCACAATATGAAGCGTATAATTTTCCTTGGTAAGCACACTGCTCGCGCCATTCAGATCACTCGTTGGCACAGAAAGCATTGGCTTGGAGAAGTTTATTTTGAGCGCAAAATCATTGCCTTGAGCTGACATGAGGACCGGTTGCGTGCTATCCGCGTTTCCTGTGGTAAACGTACGCAAAGACTCCGCCGCTAGCGCGTTGCCGGCCAAATCCTTTACGCCTGTCGTGATCGTAATCGTATAATTACTCAGAGCAGTGAGGGAATAGGTCGGGACAAATTTTGCTGTCCATGCCATCGGGTCATAGGTGAGCGTCCCGTCCACTGCGCTCGATCCAAGCTTGACTGAAATAGTGGAATCGGAAATTGTGGAAGGATCCATCACTTCTGAAAAGTTGATGACAATAGGATTGACAGTGGATGCCCCTGTCGCAGAGGCAGATGGAATAGTACCAACGACTACTGGAGCAGTGGTATCAGTCGAAGAACCAACATCAAAATCAGTTTTGTATGCGCTATTTGATGAGAATCCCGTTGCCCCAGGATTGCCAAGCGGCACTCCTTTGGAGGATGTGATTCCACCCAAGACCTCGATGCGATAATGCCCTTTAGACCCCAAATTTACGGTTGGAGTAAGAATAAGAATCTTTCCTGTCGTATCAAAACTGTTCGTGGTGGCGATTTCAGATTTGGTTTCATTTGAGGTAAATGGACTGGAAACACTATACAGAACGACTTTGGATTTGTTCACGGATGTATCCTGCATGGCCTCGGAAAAGGTGATAAAAAATTTCGCATTCAGCGCGATATTTTGCGCGCCTGGCGCTGGCATACTGCCTTTCACAAATGGTGGAAACGCGCTCCCTTGACCAAAGGTCGATCCCCCTCCTCCAATTTCGGAAAAGTTAGAGAAAAACTGACCAGTGGTCGAAAACATAAGCACAAACTGTCCACCGCCACCATTTCCTGACACTGGATTGCCTGCTGTGTCTTTGGCTCCAGGAGTCACAAAGAGGGTGTAGCCCTTGCCTACTGTCAGTGCTGCCGCAGGCGTTATCGTGACCTGTGTCTGATTGGACGCGATAGTAACAGTAGAGGATATTTTCGTCTGACTCCCGGCTTCCGTGAGATAAATTGTCGCGGCAGCAGTGGTATTATTGTTGCTATTATCAATAAGAATAGTGGATGTTGACATGGCTTTGTTGAAATTCAGTATAATTGAGGGTGCTCCGCCACCTGGTCCTTGGGTCGGGAAACCAGTCGCGTTCATGGGAGGATTGCTATTGATCACTTTGGGTTGGCTAAAATCGCCTCCAGACCCCACAGTGCCGCCAAAAAGAGTGGTAACCGGCAAATTCACGAACCCTGATGGCGGGACAAAGATAGATGATACTTGATCCCCATAGCCATCTTTCGCAACACGCAATTGTTTCCCTCCTGATGGTCCAACATTCGCAAAACTGAATGACCCATCGTTGGCTGTGGTTGCCGCGAATTGCGTGCCTTCCAGCCATACTGTGGCACCACCAATGCCTACGCTTGAACTATCTTTCACACTTCCGATAAGAGACGCGCTTCCAAGGTTGCCAGATGAAAGAGTGACCCCAAGGGATTTACTCTGTTGGAGCGTCCCACTTTGAATACCGTTGCTCGTTGTATCAAACGTGACGGTGTCAAAACTCGGATCATTGGTAAATACTTGCGTCTTTGGAGTAGGGGCAGAATCGGTTGCCTGCAAATAATACTTGAGTAGAGTTCTGTTCAATCCCCACGTGGTTGATGTGCTACTAAATTTGAACCATCCAGCGCCAATACTCGTCCCAAAAATAGGCGTGGAAGAAGCTGGTGTGCATGTGGCCGCGCTCGTGGTGCAAAGGATGAGCTGTGTCTTACTAGGCGTGAGATCTCCTCCGTCATCTGTCATACGAGCAATCACGCTAAATAGCGTATTCGTGGTAGCGCTAAAGACAGATACGTGCTGAATCTTGGGCGCCTGATTTCCTGCTCCCCAAAATCCACCTCCAGGCGTCTCGCTAAACAATGCGCTCTGTCCGGTCGGAATACCGGTAGATTGCGGCTGTGGTGTTCCACGAACCACAAAATCAAAAACATTATTTTGTGTATCAGTTCCATTGCCGTTCGCCGCGTCAGACCCGCCCTCCATGGTTGCTGGCGTAGAGCTATTATTCGCTTTTCGCTCAAGAGAGGTGCCATTGTTTCCAATGCTTGGCGCCGCGGCTCCTTCACAGTCTGTCGTAGGAGTATGCGACCCCCAACAAACGCGATCCAACACGCCTGTCGAAGAGGCGACATTCGTGCTCAAATACGCGCCGCCATTTGGCACGAGTGAACGAATCGATGACGTGGTATATACCGCATCAGCAGTCGTAGACGCGGGAGAAGTCACCGGAGCAATAAGAAAAAAACCATTGGCCGGGGTATTCGTGACAAAATTCAAAAAGGTAAGCGGAACATTGACATCAACTGTTCCATCAACATTCACAAAATGCAGTTTCATGGTACTCGTCGGAACCGCACCACCTGAGCGATTATAAATTTCAATAAACTCATCAAACGGATCTGTGGCAGTGCCTACTTTGATCTCTGAGATCACCAGGGGCTGAAACCCATCAAATAGAGGCATGGTGGCAGAGCTTGAATTTGGAATTCCTTGATGATTTTTGACATTCGTGCTCACAGTGATATGAGAACCTCCTGTCCCGACCAGCGCGGCGCTATCAGCCGCAATCACACGAACTGTTTTATTGTCTGGGAGGACAATAACAGAAGTGACCGAGGCGGCTCCTGTTCCAGTAAATGTATAATTGGCTGTTGAAGTGGTCTGTCCGGCATTCAGATCAAGCAAGTCTGTAAAAATGACATCGACAACTTTACTGCTGACGAATATAACTTTCTGCACGCCGAATCCCCCCATGCCACCCCCACTTTGGGTTTGCGCGTCAACCGCATTGAGTCCTGTGAGCGCTGTGACAGTCGGTGAATTTGCGGATGTCACGATACCATTCGCGGCCATATTCACTTTGAATGCGTCTGGAGCGATCCATGTGCTGTCTGTCTTTACTGTGACAAAAAATGTGGTAGGCAAACCGCCAGTACTCGCGATCGTGTTATTGCTCCCTGTCGAAATAACAGTGGTCGATGTCGCGACTTTCACGATACTCTGTGTGCCAGCCAAAAGATCGGATTGCGGATCAAAAAAATTGTTGCCATTCGTATCCCGATACACTGCCAGAAAATCAATATGATCAGCGAGCGCATTATTGGTCACCGTGCTACTCGCATTATTGGTAATCGTGAGCGCCACGCTAGAAAGTGTCTCTCCCGCGCTTTGCGTTAAGGAAAATTTGAGAATCGGTGAGTCAAAACCACTTGCTGGTAGGTGCATACCTCCAGAAGGAATAAGTTCATTCGGGCCGGTTGCTATAATTGCCGCGTCTACTCTCGAGGGGAATAGCGCGGTAAAGCTCAAAGAAAAAAAGAGAGCGAGAACAATACACAATGAAAAAAATTTCGAAAATTTTCTCATAAACATAATAAAAAAAATAAAAAGATAACTTCTGAAGTTGGTAGTCAATTTTTCAAAACGTTCCTTTAGATAATTTTACCACTCTTCTCCTTTCTTTACCATGTGGCTGTGGATAAATACGCTCTTTCAAGCGTCCTGTCTGAGACAGAGCGGACACATCTTTATGACTTTCGCGTTTGCTATCATCGAACTCATATCGAGTTTTTTCCTCTCGCGCCATCCCATCACTTTTTCTTTGCCTCCAAAACCCGCTCTCGACCCCGCCATACAGTCGGATATGACCCACAGAGTTGCAGACAAAGAAAAAGTGACTGAATGGCGCTTGGGAGAGCGCAAAAAACACGGAAACTCGCTATGAGTTCAATCTCAATGACTCCGGAAGGAAAAACCCGCGGTAAGCGCCAGAGCCAGCGCATCAGCCGCGTCATCTTGAAGTAAGAGCGTGGAATTCATATGTAAAAAAAATCGAACCATTTTTTGAATCTGCGTCTTATCCGCGTGGCCATAATTGGTGATTGCTTGCTTCACCTCGAGCGGCGTAAATTCCTGAATCGGGATATGGGATTGACGCAGGATCAGAAGAATAACTCCCCGGGCTTGCCCCACCTGAATCGCTGTTTTCACATTGGTATAAAAAAAGAGCTCTTCCACCGAGGACAGATCTGGTGCATATTGAGAGATAATTGCAGTGAGCTTTCTATATATCTGTTCGAGCCGATCCACAAATGGTGTGCCCGCCTTTGTGCTGACACACCCATAGGTGAGCGCACGCCACGTATCCCGCTCTCCCTCGATGACACCGTAGCCCATCCGTCCAAATCCTGGATCAATACCTAAAATACGCATATTGTTGTTTTAGAATCCATCTGTTTACTGTTGATAATACAAGAACCGAGAAATACAAAATCCCCCGCCGAATTGGCGAGGGAATTTTTTTATTCTTTTGCTTCAACACCCACAGGTTCTTCACTTCCTCGAAATCCAGACCCTGCCGGAATCAGTCGGCCGATGATCACATTTTCTTTGAGCCCGGTGAGAGTATCAATTTTCCCAGTAATCGCCGCATTGATGAGCACCTTGGACGTTTCTTGGAACGACGCGGCGGATAAGAAACTCTGAGTCGAGAGAGAAATTTTACTAATACCGAGAAACAGCTCTCGCCCTCCTGCCTCTTTCTTTTTTTCTGTGCCTGCCACGTCATTGACAGACGTAATCTGCGCCTTTTCCACTATCTCTCCAGGCAACAAATCCGTATCGCCAGGATCCTCGACATAGATACGACTAAACATCTGGCGAATAATGATTTCGATATGTTTGTCATTCAGCCGCTGTCCTTGAGACGCGTAAATTTCCTGAATTTCAGAAAGGATATATCGTTGCACCGCGTCTCTACCTTTTAGGTCAAAGAGTTCTTGTAAGTCAATACTTCCCTCAGTGAGCTGATCCCCTTTTTGCACCGTATCGCCATCTTTGACCCAAAGCTTGTATCCAAGAGGAATAATATATTCTCGTGTATGGCGGCCTTCATAGCTCAAGATCAATGCTTCATCTCCAAGACTCACTTTGCCCGCGTATTTCGCCTCGACATCTTCCCCAGATGTTCCCCGAACCATGAGTGTATCACCCTTTTTCACTTTTTCTCCGTCTTTTACTTTGATTTCATCTTCTTTTTTGACTGCGATTTTCATTTCATCAATGCCTTCAAAATGGACAGAAATAATTTTTTGTCCTCGTCGTCCTTCAAAGATCTTTCTGCCTGTCGGCCCTGTGATAATTTTTCCGTCCGCGTCTTGAATTTCAACTGTCCCTGCGACATCGGCAAGGACGGCCGCTCGCTTGGGCTTGCGCGCTTCAAACAATTCTTCTACACGAGGAAGACCCTGGGTGATATCTCCGCCACCAGCGACTCCTCCAAGATGAAATGTCCGCATCGTGAGCTGTGTCCCCGGCTCTCCAATGGATTGCGCCGCAATAATCCCAACAGCAATGCCTTTCTTTACGATCGCGTTCAGCGCCAAATCATACCCATAGCACTTGACACACACGCCCTTTGGGAGACGACACTGCAACACACTGCGCACATGCACGATTTCGACGCCGTTTTCTTCGATCTCACGCGTGCTCTTTTCTGTGATGACCTCGCCTGCTTTGACCAGTGTTTTTCTTTTGTGTTTTACGTCAGCGACAACGAATCTCCCCATCACGCGCTCTGATAATTTCTCCCCCATTTGCTCGGATTGCGCGCGGGTGAATACTTCGCCGATCGCGTCGCCACAATCTTCTATGGTGACCACCACATCTTGAGCAACATCCACCAGACGTCGCGTGAGATATCCGGCGTTCGCGGTACGAAGGGCGGTGTCGGACAATCCTTTTCGCGTGCCGTGACTGGAGATAAAAAATTCAAGCACATCAAATCCTTCTTTGAAATTTCCTTTCACCGGAAGTTCAATAATCTCTCCACTTGGAGAGGCCACAAGACCTTTCATGCCAATAACCTGCCCGAGCTGTCCCCAACTTCCTCGAGCGCCTGAATCAATCATGGCAAACACAGGACCATCTTTGTTGAGCGCCTCTTTGTTGTGCGACAAGATGCGATCTTTCACGCCAGCCCAAATCTCGAGAACCTTGGCATGCCGCTCTGAATCAGTGAGGAGTCCTTCTTGATATTGTTCTTCGACCATCTGAATCTCACTATCTCCCTCGCGAAGCAACGTTGATTTTTCCGCGATATGCCCAAAGTCATCCATGCCGAGCGAATAGCCGGATTTGGTGATATATTTGAAACCAAGATCTTTCATCTTATCGAGAACTCGCGCTGTTTCTTCCTGACCATAGAGCTCAAGAAGGCGTTGAATAATGGCGCTCAAATGTTTCTTCGTGATGGCTTCATTGTAATACGGAAGTTTGTCTGGCAAAATTTCATTGAAAAAAAGTCTGCCGACCGATGTTTCGATCCGCGATCCTGTGTCTGTAGGAAATTTCGCGAGATCAGTGAATCGAATCACAATCCGCTCTTTGAGATTGATCAGACGATTTTTGTACGCAAAATGTGCTGCCTGCTCTGAAGCAAAAAAATTCTTTGCTTCTGCTGTATCATCTTCCCGATATTTAGTGAGATAATAACATCCAAACGCAATATCTTGTTGCGGCGTCGTCACCGGAGAACCGGTCGCGGGCTTGAGGATATTTCGCTCTGCCGCCATAAGATGTTCTGCTTCCCATTTGGCTTCCTCTGTAAGGGGTAAATGCACAGCCATCTGGTCGCCATCGAAGTCTGCGTTGAACGCGGGACACACGAGCGGATGCAATTGAATCGCTTTTCCCTCGACGAGACGCGGACGAAAAGACTGGATTCCCAATCGGTGCAGTGTTGGCGCGCGGTTGAGGAGCACACGCGTCTTGTTGGTAAGCGCTTCCAAAATATCCCACACCTCACTCGCATTCGACTCAATAAACCGAGAGGCGCTTCGGACATTGTGGGCAAATTCGCGCTGAATGATTTCTGCCATTACAAATGGCTTGAATAGCTCGAGCGCCATGCGTTTGGGAAGCCCACATTCGTCAATATTCAATTTGGGTCCGACCACAATAACAGATCGGCCAGAATAATCCACACGTTTCCCAAGCAAATTCTGACGAAATCGCCCTTGTTTTCCTTTGAGAATATCCGCCAGGGATCGAAGTAGGCGCTTTTGTCCTGTTGAAGCGGTCACGGTTTTACTCGCACGCGCATTATTGTCAATAAGCGCGTCCACGGCTTCCTGGAGCATGCGTCGCTCGTTGCGGCAGATGACCTCTGGGGCATTGAGCTCAAGCAGTCGTTTCAGACGATTATTGCGATTGATCACTCGCCGATACAAATCATTGAGGTCGCTGGTCGCAAATCGACCACCATCGAGCGCGACCATTGGACGAAGATCCGGTGGAATCACTGGAAGATTTGTAAGAATCATCCATTCTGGCCGAAGATTATTTTTGTAAAGACTCTTGATGAGCTTGACACGGCGGACGAGACGATCTCGTTTGGCGCCCTTGCTCTTTTTAATTTCTTCTTCCAGCCGCTCGATCGTGTCAGGAAGATTGAGACGCTCGAGAAGCGATCGAACAGCCGCGGCTCCGATATCCGCGTCAAATAAATGGCCATAGCGAAGCGCCAATTCTTGATAGCGATTTTCCGAAACAATATTCTGAACCCGAAGATCCTTGAGATCTTTTTGTGCTCCTATCACATCTTTTTCAAGCTCCGCGAGCTTTCGATCTCTTTCTTTGGCTAGTGCGTCGCGCGCCTTTACCCCTTCTTTGCCTTCAAGCACGGCGAGCTTTTGCGCGTATTCATTCTCAATCTGCTTTTGTTTGCCTTTATATTCTTTTTTGATCTCTTGGGCGACTTCCTGAATTCCTTGCGTGTTGATCGAGGTAATGATAAAGGAAGCGAAATAGATGACTTTTTCAAGCGCTTGAATGGACACATCAAGCATGAGCCCAATTTTGGAGGGAATAGATCGTAAAAACCAAATATGTGATGTCGGAGCAGAGAGCTCAATATGTCCCATGCGATCTCGTCGAACAATAGAATGCGTGACTTCTACGCCACATTTATCACAAACAATGCCTTTGTAACGAATTTTTTTGTATTTGCCACAATAGCATTCCCAATCTTTGGTCGGACCAAAAATTTCTTCGGCAAACAATCCTCCTTTTTCTGGTTTTTGGGTGCGGTAATTGATGGTCTCAGGCTTGGTCACTTCACCATGCGACCAACGGCGAATCGTCTCGGGTGAGGCCACCCGAAGACTGATGGCGTCAAAGTCGGTAAAATGAAGGGTCTCACGATTCATAGATGTATAATGAAAAAACTTTACTCTCTATCCTCTCTTTCATTCGATTCACCTTTTTTGGGCATGTCCGCGACTGGTGTATATCCACCATTACTGTGTCTTTTCAAAAGCTCCACATCAAGACATAATCCTTTAAGCTCTTTCACCAACACATTAAACGATTCGGGAATGTTGACGCGAGTAATAGGCTGGCCTTTGATAATCGCCTCGTACGCCTTGGATCGACCCTGAACATCGTCGGATTTGATCGTCAAAATTTCTTGCAATGTATGCGCCGCGCCATAGGCCTCAAGCGCCCACACTTCCATTTCTCCAAAACGCTGGCCACCGAACTGAGCTTTTCCCCCAAGTGGTTGCTGGGTAATGAGGCTATACGGCCCGATAGATCTCTGATGAATTTTATCTTCCACCATGTGATTGAGCTTCATGATATAGCTATATCCAACCGTGGTCTGGTGATCAAATGGCTCCCCGGTACGTCCATCAAACAATTGGAGTTGCCCACTCTCTGGAAATCCAGCTTTTTTCAGTTCTTCTTTAATTTTTTCTTCATTGATACCATCAAGCGGTGGAGTGGCAACACGATACTGGAGGGCGTTAGCCGCGAGCCCAAGATGGGTCTCGAGAAGCTGTCCCAAATTCATACGAGAAATCACACCAAGAGGCGAGAGAATAATATCAGCCGGCGTGCCATCCTCGAGGAATGGCATATCCTCGACTGGCACGACACGCGAAATCACACCCTTATTCCCGTGGCGGCCCGCCATTTTGTCACCGACCTGAGTTTTACGCAAATCAGCGATCGTGACCTGTACTTGCTTAATAACGCCGGGCTGTAATTTATCGCCTGCTTCCGCGGAAAATATTTTGACATCAATGACTTTTCCTTGTTCCCCATGCTCGAGATAGAGAGAGGAATCACGAACATCACGAGCTTTCTCACCGAAAATCGCGCGGAGCAATCGTTCTTCTGGCGTCAATTCGGTTTCACCTTTTGGGGTAATTTTCCCCACAAGGATATCCCCAGAATGCACTTCTGCGCCGACACGAACAATGCCTTCGGAATCAAGATTTTTCAATTTTTCTTCACTCACGTTTGGAATATCGCTCGTCACTACCTCTGGTCCCAATTTTGTTTCGCGGACATCTGTCGTGTAATCCTCGATATGAATAGAAGTAAAGCGATCGTGCTGCACAAGCCGCTCAGAAATGATGATCGCGTCTTCGTAGTTGTATCCATCCCATACCATGTAGGCGACCAAGACATTTTGGCCAAGCGCCAATTCGCCATCCTGAATCGCAGGCCCATCACAGAGTGGCTCACCTTTTTTCACTTTTTGATTGAGGGTCACCACCGGTCGTTGGTTGATACAGCTCGAGGCATTCGAGCGCATAAATTTTTGCAAAGGAAACATCGTGACATCACCCTTCTTTGATGTGAGCTCAATATGCCCACCCGAGACTGCCGTGACTTCTCCGTCGTGCGGGGCAGTCACCACATAGCCACTATTCATCGCAGCATCCCACTCCACACCAGTGCCGACGAGCGGCGAGTCTGCCACAATACACGGTGTTGCTTGCCGTTGCATGTTGGTTCCCATGAGCGCGCGCGTCGCATCATCATGTTCCAAAAATGGAATCAGACTCGTTGCCACACTCAAAATTTGATTCACGGCAACATCCACATATTCAATTTTTTCTACTTCGATCGTGGTTGGTTCTCCATGCACACGAGATGGCACGCGATCGGCGACAAAATATCCCTCCGCGTCAATCGCAGTCGTGGCGCTGGTCGTCACCGCGCGCTCTTCTTCAAATGAATTAAGAAAAACAATAAGAGATGTCACACGCGACTTCACGCGAATCGTCGCGATATCTTTCTTTTTGGCGAGTGACGTCGCAATGCCATCGGTTATTTTTTCTCCTACCTTCAGGCATCCCTCGATTTCTTCACGCGCGATTTCCCCTATGGCGCTTGCGCCATCATTGGGGACCGTATGAAGAACCATGCGATAAGGAGTTTCCAAAAATCCAAACGTGTTCATCCTGGCATAGCTACTCAAATGCCCAACCAGCCCGATGTTTGGCCCTTCTGGAGTGGCGATAGGGCAAATTCTTCCATAGTGGGTAGTGTGCACATCGCGCACTTCAAATCCTGCGCGATCTCGAGAAAGCCCACCAGGACCGAGCGCGCTCACGCGACGTTTGTGTTCGAGTTCAGAAAGTGGATTGACCTGATCCATGAATTGAGAAAGCTGAGAACTCATGAAGAACTCTCGCACGGCCCCGATCACCGGGCGCGCATTGATGAGTTTGTTTGGTGACAAACTCTCCATATCATAGGTGCTCATGCGATCTTTGATAATCCGCTCCATGCGGGCAAGCCCGACGCGGAAACGATTCTGAACCAATTCTCCGACCGCGCGAATGCGGCGATTCCCGAGGTGATCAATATCATCAGGATCTTCTTGTGTGACATTGAGCCGTACCACTTCTTTGAGAACCAAAAGAATTTTCTCGAGGGAAAGCACCCGATGTTCTTTTTCGTCAAGCGCCGCTTCATCGAGCGCGAGATTGAATTTTGTTTTAAATTTGTATACACCCACGCGACCAAGATCATAGCGATCAAAATTGAAAAACATGGCATGGACAAGACTGCGCGCGTTGTCAACGGTGGCAAGATCCCCCGGACGAATACGCTTGTATACTTCGATGAGCCCCTCGTCTTCATTCTTTGCCGAATCTTTTTTGAGAGTGCTCTCGATGCAATCAATCGTCGGATGCGTATTCACATCAGTAAATGCATTTCGAATTGCCTCATCATCGCCAAGTCCAAACGCACGAAGCAGTGATGTCGCTACTACTTTTCTTTTGCGATCTACTTTCACCCAGATCACATTATTTTGATCGGTTTCAATTTCAATCCACGCGCCGCGATTCGGAATAATTTTTGCGCCATAAAAGCGACGACCACGCAGTGTATTCGCGGTAAAAAACGCGCCAGCGCTCCGGATCAGCTGGGATACCACGACACGCTCAATGCCGTTCACAATAAATGTCCCGCGATGTGTCATGACTGGAATATCGCCAAGATAAATCTCTTGTTTCATCTCTTTGCCCGTGCGGGCATTTGATAAGCGCACATTCACGCGAAGCGGCGCTTCGTATGTAATATTTTTTTGCCGACATATCACCTCATCGAATTTCGGCTCATCAATATAATATTCTTCGAAAGAAAGCTGGAGATCTCTTCCCGTAAAATCGGTAATAGGAGAAATTTCTTCAAACAACTCCTGCACGCCATGGATAAAAAACCAGTTATACGACGATTTCTGCACCTCGATGAGATCGGGCATGGGCATCGCCGTGTGCGGCTTGGTAAACAGGAGTCGTTCGCGCGCGCGCGTTAGTTGGCGAGTGACGATAGGCATAGATAACAAAAAATCATCTGTTTCTCGCAGATGCTCTTACGAACGCTTATGAATAGTATGAGATAAGTGGGCGCATGTGCTCTAAAGTACCGGTCTTGAGCACACGACCACGCGAATTTCAGTTCAGACACGAGGCCAAATCTGGGTGCGTTTCGTGCACGATTCTGAAAAAATATACTGATGTTCTCCGACTTCTCGGAAAGGATCGGCATATTTTTTATGACGGTATGATTGTATCGGATAACTCTTGAGTTGTCAAATAGAACGTATGGGAAAGAGTATGTCAAGAGATATATGAATTTGGCTAAAATGAGATAAAAATTAAAAAAGTTATCCACAATTATGGCGGGGTCGAGAATGGATGAGATCTCTCTCCTGTCTGCAACACGCGGGTTTTGGAGGCAAAGAAAAAGTGATAGGATGGCGAGAGAGGAAAAAACTTGATATGAATTCACACTTAAAAAATAACGAGAGCCTATCTCAAAAATGCCACAAAGTATAATGTATGGTACAATACGCCCCAGTTTGATCAAAACTATATGCCACGCCCATCTCGTCGAGAAACAGCTCGCTTCGATCCTCCAATTTCTACTGGCGTCATTGCCATTCTTCTTGCCATGGGAGCAATGATCATCACATTGAGTTTTTTTGGCAAAGCCGGAACGCTCGGGGTTATACTCAATGAGTGGATCCTAAGTTTTTTATTTGGCAATATCCGATATGGAACCCCTTTCATTCTCCTTTTTCTTGCCTGGTTTCTGGTAAAAGATGTCGAATACACCTATCGTCGCACGCATGGAATTGGCGTCATCCTCTTATTTATCACTCTCTCCGGCGCGTTTCACTTTTCGTATGTGCCCGAGGCCATGTGGTTTGAAGCAGTCAATGGCCACGGAGGCGGAGTTTTTGGCATGCTTGCCTGGCCGCTCAAAACATATCTCGGCTCCATTGCGAGCGTGGTGCTTCTTGTTGGTCTCGGATGTGTTTCTCTCATTCTTCTATTTAATATTCCCATCACACATATCATTCATTCCGCCCGAGGCGGATCCGCCTCGGTCGGAAAAAAAATCGTGACACGGATCGTCCTTCTCGTGAAAGGACTGATCGCCACAGTGAAACTCCTCTCTGTCCGATCTCCATCAGGGCTCCAAATCCAAGACACATACACAGAAGATTCAGATAAACCTGAAGATGAGAGAGAAATCTCCGAGAGGCGCTTTTTTTCACGGCCAATTGATGAGCAGGCAGATGAAAGCACCGCCGTAGGGTCTCCAAAAATTCCACCCACAGAAACTGCTCTCCGCGAAGACAATGATGATGAAGGGAAACTCGTGCAACCGGCATGGACGCGTCAAGCAATTATCAAAGATGTGCCACCGCTCGATTTGCTCTCAAGCAAACGAGGCAAACCAACGAGTGGAGATATTGAGGCGAATGCGGCGATTATTGAGAACACGCTCCATGAGTTTGGCATTGACGTGACGATGGGAGAGGTGCGCGTCGGCCCTACGGTCACACAATATTCCCTTAAGCCATCAAAAGGCATCAAACTCTCGCGCATCACTGGTCTTTCAAACGATCTCGCGCTCGCTCTTGCCGCGCATCCCATCCGTATCGAAGCCCCAATTCCCGGCAAATCACTCGTTGGCATCGAAGTGCCCAATCAAAAAGCAGCGATGGTCACATTCAAAGAACTTCTTGAAACCAAAGAATTCCGCGACCGACATCACAATATGATGATTGCGCTTGGCAAAGATGTCGCGGGCAGAACCTGGTTTGCGGATCTGCCACGCATGCCGCATCTGCTCATTGCTGGCGCCACAGGATCAGGAAAAACAGTCTGCATCAATACCGTGATCATGAGTTTGCTTTACCAAAATACGGCCGAGACACTCCGGATGATCATGGTTGACCCAAAACGAGTGGAACTCACGCTCTATAATGGCATTCCGCATCTTTTGACTCCTGTGATTACCAATACGCAAAAGACGATCCAAGCGCTCAAGTGGACGATTGGAGAAATGGATCGCCGATTCGAAATCCTCTCGCAAGCAGGGAGCCGTGATATCATCTCCTATAATAGAAAATTTTCCGCGCAGAAATTGCCACACATTATTTTTATCATTGATGAGCTTGCTGATCTCATGGCAACGGCCGCGAACGAAATTGAAGCCGGCATTATTCGTCTGGCCCAAATGGCCCGCGCTGTCGGCATTCATTTGATCGTCGCCACACAGCGACCAAGCGTGGACATCATCACTGGTCTCATGAAAGCAAACATCCCGGCGCGCGTCGCTTTTTCTGTTGCCTCGCTCATTGATTCTCGTACCATCCTCGACACACCCGGAGCAGAAAAACTGCTTGGCCGCGGAGACATGCTGTTCCTCACGGCCGAACTCAGTAAACCTGTGCGTCTCCAGGGCGCATTTATGTCTGAAGAAGAAGTATATCGTATCGTCGAATACCTCAAGGGCGATGAAGAACCAATGTATGAAGAACTTGTGGTAAGCGCCACTCCTCGGAGCGGCACGCTCAATATGTTTGGAGGCCCCACAGATGACAGGGATCCACTCTTTGAAGAAGCAAAACGCGTGATTCTCGAAGCAGGAAAAGCAAGCGCCTCACTCTTGCAACGACGACTCAAACTCGGCTACGCGAGAGCCGCGAGAATCCTCGATGAACTCGAGGAGGCAGGTGTGATTGGAGCGGGTGATGGCGCCAAACCTAGGGAGCTCCTCGTGACCGCGAGTGCGGAGTATGATACAATGGATGCCGGTGGAGAGCTCAATGTATTCGAGGAGACCCCAACTGATGAACCAGAACCAGTGACAGCAACAGACGCTGAGGGAATGCGAGAGGAATGAAATTGTGTTGTTGTATTGATGAAACAACAATATGCATCTTTTTTCAAAGAAAAAAATAGAGACTTCGAAACGAGTTTGCATTCGTCTCAAAGAAGCGAGAGAAGCGGCCGGACTCACTCTGGACGAAGTCGTGGAAAAGACAAAAATTCAAAAACAATATCTTCGAGCGCTCGAGGCATGCGAATTTGACAAACTTCCCATGAGCGGCGTGTACCAGAGACATTTCATCAAACGATACCTGCGAGCGCTGGGACGAAAACCAGAATCATTTCTCCCACAATTTGTGCAAGAAGAACAACCAACGCAAACACCAGATTGCCAACACCCACACTTTTTTGTTCGCGCGCGCAATTTACACAATCTGCCACTCGTGGTCCGATCTGCGTGCCTTATCGCGCTTGTTGCTATCCTCATCGGCTATCTTGGTTTACAAATCAAACACATTGTCGAACCGCCAAAGCTCGTGCTCCAATCCCCGCTTGATGGATTCATTACTGATGATATTGCCATCATGGTGCAAGGGGAAACGGAAAAGGAAACGACCATTTCGATCAATGGAAAAGAAATCTCGAATAATGGCACGGGACAATTCCAGGAACAGATCGATCTCCAGCCCGGCATCAATACTCTCATTATCTCGGCAAAGAAAAAATATGGAAAAACAACGACCATGACTCGTCACGTTATCCTGCGTGATGTAAGCCGATTTTCTTTGAAGCAACATACTCTATAGCGAGTAACCATCCTCTCCTTTTGTAACCAGAAGGCATGGATGGAGTTGACACTTAATCAAAAAGTACGTATCCTGTATATAGGAAGTGATCATACCTCCTTTTTTTATCTCTATTTCATACATATGTCAACAAAAATCCTCGAAGAGCAGAAAGAAAAATTGCGAGCTGCCGAGACTGCCATCGGCCAAATTCGCGAACGATACGGCGAAAACGCGATCATGACATTTGGAGAGGCAAAAACCATGGAAGTGGACGCGGTCTCAACGGGATCCATCTCGCTCGACATCGCTCTTGGCGTCGGAGGAGTGCCTCGCGGAAGAGTCATCGAAATTTTTGGCCCGGAAGCAAGTGGCAAAACAACCCTTGCCCAACACATTATCGCAGAGGTCCAAAAGCTCGGTGGCATCGCGGCATTTATCGATGCCGAACACGCGCTCGATCCTGATTACGCGAAAAAAATTGGCGTTGATATCAATGCCATGCTTATTTCCCAACCCGACACCGGAGAGCAAGCGCTCGAAATTTTGGAAACACTGGTCCGATCAAACGCGGTGGATGTCGCAGTGGTTGATTCTGTCGCGGCGCTGGTCCCGAAAGCTGAAATTGAAGGAGAAATGGGGGATTCCCACATGGGGCTTCAGGCACGCCTCATGAGTCAAGCCTTGCGCAAACTCACAGGCATTGTGAGCAAGACAAAAACAGTCGTCGTTTTCATCAACCAAACACGTCTCAAAATTGGCGTCTTTTTTGGCAATCCAGAAACAACTACCGGTGGAACAGCGCTCAAATTCTATTCATCGGTGCGTATCGAAGTGCGCCGATCCGCGCAACTCAAACAAGGCGAAAAAATTGTGGGCAACCGCGTAAAAGTAAAGGTGGTAAAAAATAAAGTGGCTGCTCCATTTCGCACCTGTGAGTTCGATATCATGTACAACGAAGGTATCTCGGTTTCCGGAGATCTGCTTGACACGGGCGTCCTCCATCGGATTGTTACCAAAATGGGAAATAGCTATAGCTTCGGTGAAGAAAAACTCGGCGTCGGGCGAGAAAAAGCAAAAGAATATCTCAAACAAAATCCAGAGCTCATGAAAAAAATAAAAGAACGCGTTTTGGAAGCGATTGAAAAAGGCGAGGCGCCAGAAGAAGAGAAAGAAAACCCTGGGGAAAAGGTGGGGGTTGATACGGAATAGTATCGAAAAACTAGAATATACATTCACTCATACCACCGCTCTACTCCAACTCCTGTATAATAATACTTGAGAAGCCGCACCCAGCTCATCCCTGTTTCATCCGCTCGAATAGCGGCATCGCGATTGCTCATGCCAACGCCATGTCCGTATAATTTTTTTCCATCGCGTTTATCATATGTGGCTTCCACTGGCACAAGCCATAATTTTTCTTTTCCACCCCACACCGTGTGCCAGGCTTTGGTTTGCCCATTTGAGTTTGCGAAATAAGGAGTCATAACCACGTCTGTCGGGGTTTCCGGATTTCCGTCAACATCATAGGTCGCCATAAATCCTCGAGTCTCTCGGCTTGCGGCGGCGACGGACGGGAGCTCCTGTTCGCTTTTCACCCCAAGAAAAAGTTGATCATACGTACTCGGGAGTACATCAAAAATTCCATACTTGCATTTGCACACAATGATGTTGTACGCGTACGATCGCGCGGCTACCTGTAATGCTTTCTGATATTCCGCCGGGCTGTTGTTTCCGGTTTCCTTTACCCCGGCTACATAATCTTCAAGCAGTGTTTCATTTACAAGCCATAATTTTTTATCTTTCTTCCCGCGATCCACAATCATCTTGCCGCGATACACATTGTAATTTGTTCCTTTTGTCTTGAGCCGCCGATCAAAATTGATCAATTCAAACGTGGCATGTGGATCATTCACTGGCGTCAATGTGATAGGGAGTGACACATCAAGTAATTTATCATCAAATGACACCTTTGCCCCATTTTTCGTGAATGTGATCGTCGCTTCTTGTCCTTTTGCAAGCCCCTCACTTCGCTCCACCACGCTGACCACAACATCATCGCTCGAACGAAATACAATTTTTTCTGGCGATTCCCAAAGTCCTATTCGAATCCATGGCTCTGCGCTCAGTCTGGATTTGAGGAAAGGAAGGTTATCTTCAGGAAGAAATGGAACAATAGTATTGAATGCTTCTTCCGTAACGTTGATTGTCATGATAGAACGAGTTTCTGGAAGCCACTTGTCATCAACAACGAGAGAAATTGCCACAGTATACACGCCTTCAAATTGCGGCGCGCGAAGCGTAAATTTTTCTCGTACCATTTTTTTGGGCGCGATCACTTTTTCTTTTTTCAAAATCATTGACGTACTTTTCCATGTGTCATCGGCAAATGAAAGAGATGTGACGAGCGAATCAGTTGTTGACGAAAGACGCGGAAGATATTCGATCACGTATGCGTATGTTTCCCACGTGACATTTCCTGTATTTCGAAAACCGACGACCATGGATGTGGGTTCGCCCCCTTTTACCATAATGCGCGGCTTATTGGTAAAAACACGACGAGCTGTATACTCTGTCACTTTGGACGATGCGGCAGAGACAGTGGATATACCAAAAACCGATCGTCCAAACTCCGCTCCCATCACGCGCAAAAGAAAAGAAAAGCCGATGACCGCTACAAAAGAAAAAAAGATGATAGCCAAAAGCCCCATCTTTTTTTGTTCCGATTTTTGTATTATGAAAAGTGAATACATTTACCGATTCTTTATCTACTGACTATTTACACATAGCTTAATGCCAAAAATTCCATATTTGGCGCAACGCTTGCCATTCGCCCAAAAAAATCCTCAATGTATCTACTGATACATCTGCGGTTTTTTCGGGCTCCATGGCGGCGCGCTGCATCCAAATCTGAAATTTTTACTCTATTAACCTATGTGCGAATAGTCAGTAGCTGGTAGAGCTCATCAATATATAGTATCACAAAAAATTCTTGATTTGTCAATGAGGATTGCAGTTCAGAGAAAACTTCGATAGTATATGATTACTTGTAGATCGCACTATGACCTCTCTCGCCAAAAAAATCGCTCATAACACCATCATTCAAATCATCGGAAAAATCGTCTCTACGCTTCTTGGTCTTGTCGCGCTTGGGATGATGGCTCGGTATTTTGCCACGGATGATCGTTTTGGCTGGTACATTACGACCATCACTTTTTTACAATTCATAGGCATCCTCACCGATTTTGGTCTGATTCCGCTCACCGCGCAGATGCTCTCCGAAGCAGGGGTTGACACAAAAAAACTTGTTCAAAATCTTTTGGGATTCCGTCTCACCACCGCGATCTTTTTTTTCGCGCTCGCCCCATTCATCGCGTTCTTTTTCCCCTATCCCAGAGAAGTCAAAATCGCGATCAGCTTCACCACGATCTCATTTCTTGCGATCGCAATCAATCAAATATTTACCGGATATTACCAGACACGTCTCAAAATGCATTTGCAGGTTGTGGGAGAAGTGATCGGTCGCATTGTTCTAGTCGTCGGCATTTTTCTCTTGATTCAAGGCAGGTCAAATTTTCTCCCTATCATGACAATCGTCACGCTCTCAAGCGTCGTATACACGATTGTTCTTTGGATCTTTGTGCAGAGAGATACTCCGACCACACCGCGATTTGATGCAGATGTATGGCGCGCGATTACAAAAAAAATGTGGCCGATCGCGCTTGCGATTATTTTCAATGTGGTGTATCTGAAAGGCGATGTGCTGATTCTCACATTGCTTCGCACTCAAAAAGAGGTCGGCAATTATGGCGCGGCATATCGCGTGATTGATCTTCTCACCCAAGCGGCCATGCTCATGATGGGGCTCCTCTTGCCACTCCTTGCATCTGCCTGGTCAAGAGAAAAAAAAGAAGAATTCCACGCGCACTATCAGAGATCATTTGACACGATGCTGCTCTTTGCGATTCCTCTGACTATCGGGAGCATTATTCTTGCGACTCCTATCATGCAATTGGTCGCGGGAAATACATTCGATTATACCGCCTCTGGAAACATGCTGCGGATCCTCTCGATTGCTGTTTTCGGAGTGTATCTTGGGGCCATATTCGGCCACATGGCTGTTGCCATCAACAAACAAAAACAAACATTGTGGATCTATATCTCGAACGCCATTCTCACACTGATCGGGTATCTCATATTCATTCCTCGATACGGCACGTATGGCGCCGCTTGGATGACGGTGTTTTCCGAACTCTACACAGGCCTTCTTCTCTGGTTCATCATCCGGCGATATACAAAAGAAAAAATCATCCCAACCACAGGCGTGAAACTTTTATTTTCCGGCCTCGTGATGGGAGGAGTGCTTTTCCTTTTCCAGGATCTCCATGTGATGCTCCTCGTCCCGGTTGGCATGGTGATATATGGATTTTTTGCTCTCGGGTTTGGGGCAGTGTCGAAGGAAACAATAAAAGAAGTGATAGGAATCAAAAATAATGAATAAAGATATGGCTATCATCTTTTTCGTTCTTTTTATATGCTCCTTTGTGATCCTTGCATGGAAACGCTTTGATCTCGCGCTTGCGGTTCTTTTTTTATCGCTCCCAACTT
The DNA here is from genome assembly GCA_964374115.1 of uncultured Gammaproteobacteria bacterium. Classification (GTDB taxonomy): domain Bacteria; phylum Patescibacteriota; class Patescibacteriia; order Magasanikbacterales; family UBA922; genus CAYJXK01. Next base: position 3,386 of record CAYJXK010000003.1, on the reverse strand, counting down.
ACCTCATTCGATTCCATATTGGATGGTTGCCGTCGACCGTATTTGAGGGAATGATCGTCGTGGTAGTGGGGGTATGGTGGAAACAAATGCACAAAAAAAACAATAAACCAATAGAACAATCAAACCACCCGCGAATTTCAGATTTTTTTTATAAGAATACACTCTTGTGTAGCGGGGTCTCCCTCTTCCTCCTCGCCGCTACTCTCTCCATCTTTACCTCTGTTGACATACGCACGGCCGCGGGCGAATGGAAGACATTTTATGTGGAGCCAATCATTCTCTTTTTCATCATGACCACACATATCCAATCAAAGAACAACCAAACAGCCGAACAGCCAAACAAGAGACTATTATTTCATTATCCGATTGTTCAATTGTTATTGTACGCGCTCATCATCTGTGGCTTTATAACAAGTTTGTTCGCCATTTACCAACACTTCACCGGATTCTTCGTCCCGCACGCATTTTGGGCGAATCGAAATACGTATCGCGTCACTGGCTGGTACGGATTTCCAAATGCGGTTGGATTATTTTTGGCGCCGCTTGTACCGCTCGGATTGTATCTGGTAAAAACCATGTGGGAGAACATTCAAAAGACAAAAATGAATAACACCTTACAACAAAAAGACAGTATTCTGTATTCTGTATTCTGTATTACAATATTATTTCTCCCTCTCTCTCTTCTCACAATTATCTACGCCAAATCCACTGGCGGTCTCGTCGGCGTTGCCGCAGGTATTGGTTTTCTTTTTTTGTTCAATAAAAAAACTCGAATTCCGACTATCATGCTTGGAATCATCGGCCTCTTAAGCCTTATGAGCTTCGCAAGCTTTTCTGGTCTCCGCCAAGAACTCACGCTCCAAGATCGTTCTGGGCAGATTCGAATCGCGATATGGAAAGAAACAATCGAACTTCTGAAAGACAGACCCTTCCTCGGCGCTGGACTCGCATCATATGAAGAACGTATCGCGCCCTACCACACAAAAGTGAATGGAGAAAAAATCGAGATCTTCCATCATCCGCACAATATTTTTCTCACGATGTGGGTGAATCTAGGGCTTTTGGGACTGATTGGATTTATTTTGATTCTTGTTTGGTTTTACAAAGAAGGCTGTCGCCATCTCAAACAAAAAAAATTAGAAATTTTTCTCCTCGCCTCCATGACCGCCCTCCTCGTCACCGGTCTCGTCGACTCACCATACATCAAAAATGATCTGTCATTATTTTTTTGGTTGCTGGTGGCATTAATGGTAGCCCAAAATGAAAAGTTAGATATTACTGACTCTTAACACGTACCTTAACGAATACACGGTATGATTTTGAGTCAGATTCGAAGCCCTGGAGCCGTAAAAAACCGCAGGTGTATCCGTAGATACAGTGAGGATTTTTTATGGTGAAGGGCGAGAAGGTGACCACAATCATAGGTTGTAGTGTTGAGATACGTGTTAAGAGTCAGTAAGTCAATTAAAAATTAGACATTTCTATGTCCTTCTCCCTCACCCAAACCCTCATCACCACTATCACCTCATTCATCTCTGCCGGTGGCTATCCTGCGCTCCTCCTTCTCACATTCCTCGACAGCACGGTGCTCCCTGTTCCCAACGAAGCCATCATGCCGTTTGCCGGTTTTCTGATTTTTTCAGGCAGATTTTCTTTTCTTGGTGTGCTGGTTGTAAGCACCATTGGCGCGGTGCTGGGCGCATCAACTTCTTATCTCATCGGACTGTATGGCGCATTGCCGTTTGTTCACCGCTTTGGAAAATACGTGCATATCACTGAATCTGATCTCAAAAAAACGCACGATATGTTCGCGCGTCATGGAGAAAAAATAATTCTTGTGAGCCGGTTTATTCCACTCGTGCGCCAATTCATCTCCATTCCGGCCGGTGCCGCAAAAATGTCATTTCCAAAATTTTGTCTCTACACCGCGATCGGGTCACTCCTCTGGAATAGCGCCATTGTGGGATTTGGCTATTCCCTCGGCGCCAATTGGGTACATCTCAAAGAGTATACAAAATGGTTTGACATCGGCATCCTCGGCCTCGTCGTAGCCATTACTCTTCTCTGGCTATACCGACGAAGCAAAAATGGCCTTGAAAAAAGGTAAACTTTTGGTATATCTTACCCTGTATGTCCTGGAAAACACCCCCAACTCAAAAAATTGACCCGCGCCCTCATGACTATCAAATTCCTATGATCTATTCTCCAAACATTCTTGAAAAAAATATCGACGAAATGAGTCGGCTTCTCGCAGAATAAAAACGCACATTTGACGAGGCAGTCAATATTTTCAAACAAGCGCAAACATATCGTGTCACTGATCCACTCGGCAGATCGATGAACTCTTACCATTATTACATTTATCCCTTCAAGGGGATCACGCTCACCAATTTCAAACTGCTCCAAACACTCTCAGAATATCTCGCGCGCATGATCCCAAAAGAAACAGAAACGATACTCACCATCGAAACCGATGGGATCAGTGTTGCCACATGTGTCGCGGCCGAGCTCTCGCTTCCGCTCATTATCTGCAAATCATTTTATTACAACATGCCCGCGATCGAGCTCCCGCAAAAAACCGGCTATTACGAACGACAGATGTATCTCCCTCGGATCATCGAAGGAAAAAAGGTGGCAATTGTTGATTGCATGATGTCAACCGGTGGCACGGTGAAAGGCATGATTGAAACCATAATCTTTTCGACACACGCATTAATAATGAGGGAAAAGTATTTTGCACACTCTCGACGCACGGCAAGCGGACACTGTGGGAAACAATTGATCAAAAACTGTATATTCTGACCGAAGACGTGGCTCAATATTCTAATGTTTTAAAGCATGGCTACCAAGTTGGCGCACTTATTCTCGATTCCGATACCATGGAAATAAAAGCGTGGGGGTCGCGTCGAGGCGATCTGCATACCGAGCAAGACGCGATCGCGATGCTCAAACCCAATTGTCCAGATTGGGAGAATCGCCGATTTACTCTCTACTCCACACTCGAGCCATGCACCGAGCGGTATAACCATGGCCATACGCCGTGTGCCGAATTCATTGCCGCGATTCCACAGATCAATTGGGTGGTGATGGGTGCGAAAGATAGCGCCAATGGTGCAATCAACGGCGCGGGAATTGATATTCTTGTTCCAACGGCAAATATGTACGGCTTATGGATGAGACACGACGAGTGTTCAAACCGACTATGGTATTGATACGTGCCTAATTTTCTGATAGGCTACGAAAAAAGGGAGAGGTGTCTGAGTGGTTGAAGGTGCCGCTCTCGAAAAGCGGTGTGCCCGCAAGGGTACCGAGGGTTCGAATCCCTCCCTCTCCGCAGATTGATACTTCCTCGTTTGAAAGGGTTGCTCCGCGCGGCCGCGAGGCGG
>CAYJXK010000002.1:0-57286 GCA_964374115.1 uncultured Gammaproteobacteria bacterium | reverse complement strand
ATCTGACTCAAAATCATACCGTGTATTCGTTAAGGTACGTGTTAAGAGTCAGTAAAACGTCCACGCTATGATGTGCTTTGAGTTTTCGACACGCGGATTTTGGAGGGAAGAAAAAGGAATCAGACGATGCGGGGTAACATTCGTCATGAGTTGGATGCGGTGGAAGGAGATAAACACCGACAACAAAAATACCCCGCTAGAAACGGAGTATTTTTTCTCGAATGCTTTGCTTGAGGATTAGTTCGACATGTGTGCTGAAACCAGCTTCGTCATCTCGAACATATTCACGACATCCTTGCCGCCAAAGAGCACTTTGAGCTTGGCGTCCGCTTTGATGTTTCGTTTGTTCGTCTGATCCTGCAAGTTATTTTCCTTGATGTATACCCACAATTGCTTGACGACTTGCCCTCGTGGGAGTGGACCTTTCCCGACTACTGCTTGGAGCTCGGGGGTTAAATTCAGCGGCTTTAAGAGCGCTGGATTTGCTTTTCTTGGCATAGCCATGAGTTTAAAAATGAATAAGATAATCCTTTGGAAGATTCCAAGTTATCCACAGTATAGCATAGAGGGAATTATAAAGCAAGGTGTCGCGGCTAAACGCCTCTGAGAGGAGGGATATTTACTCACGCGAGAATATTCTTTATAATGAATCAACTATGGCTCTCTACCACACCTACCGTCCCCAAACATTTCGCGATGTTGTTGATCAAGAACACATTGTGCAGACCATCACCAACCAAATTCTGCGCGATTCTGTTTCACACGCCTATCTTTTTTCTGGCCCGCGTGGCGTCGGGAAAACATCGCTCGCGCGCCTGCTTGCCAAAGCGGTGAACTGTACGAATCGTAGCGTGTCTGACCCCAACCCCTGTACAACGTGCGCGAGCTGTATAGAAATTCAGCGCGCTCGGGCGATCGATGTGGTTGAAATCGACGCGGCGAGCCATACAGGCGTTGACAATGTTCGGGAACAGATTATTGAACACGCGCAATTTCAACCCACAAAAAATCGATACAAAATCTATATTATAGACGAAGCGCACATGCTCTCGACAAACGCGTTCAACGCGCTTCTCAAAATCCTCGAAGAGCCGCCAACTCACATTCTTTTCATCTTCGCGACCACAGAAAGACACAAGATTCCAGCAACGATTCTTTCTCGATGTCAACGATTCGACTTTCATCGATTGAGCGCGAACACAATGAAGCATGCCCTTCTTGCTATTGCAAAAAAAGAAGATGTCACAATCGATTCAGTTGTTCTCGACCGTATTATTGGCAAAAGCGATGGGTGCATGCGAGATGCGCTCAGTTTTCTCGACCAGCTCATGTCGGCAGGAGAAAAACATATTACAGCCGAGACGGCATCGCTTCTTCTCCCAACCACTGCGATTGACGAAAGTGTACGCCTATTTTTATGTTTTGTGGAAAAAAACATAGAGAAAGGATTGGAAGTGATCAACGAGTTTGCAACGACCAATACAGATTTGGTGCACATTATGGACGATCTTATTTCTTTATCTCGCACCGTGCTTCTTCTCTCTATTCAGAGTGCTCGAAATGATCTGGTTGCTGACTTGAGCGATGAAACGCTGAAAACATTAAAAAACATTGAAAAAAATATCGCGCCAAACAACCTAGTGACGCTCATAGATATTTTGTCTGAGCGAAGAAACCATATCCGTACCTCTCCGCTCCCTCAATTACCTATTGAACTCGCCCTGGTGGAATGGTCGACTCCTCCTCCACAAACGCATCCTCTCACCCCTCCTCCTTCTCCACAAAAAAAAACTGAAAAAATAATTGAAGAGAACAAGGAGGCTTTCTCAGCTTCTTCTGCCAAAAAGCCATTGATACATGTCGAGGATGTCAAGAACGTTTGGAGCGCTCTTCTTGAAAACATCGAAAAAAAACACCCATCACTCTGCTCAATTCTGCACATGGCAGACGTGACTGGCGTTCACGAAGACAACGTGGAATTGCATCTTGCATACCCATTTCACCGCGACTCTGTCATGGAAAAAACGCGACGATCCACTATTGAATCGATTCTCTCCTCACTTCTCGGCACCCCACTTCGCCTCACAGCCGTGGTATTGGAGACTCCTTCGATACCAAATCAAGAAGCCATGACAGAGCTCGCGACGGCTCTCGGAGGCGATGTGGTGCAATGAATACGGTGCGTATGAGTTGAACATAGGACAACAGTGCGATAGCATGAGAGCCACATCACATTCGGGGATCGTCTAATGGTAGGACATCAGGCTCTGAACCTGAGTATCTTGGTTCGAATCCAGGTCCCCGAGCCAAATGGTATATACACCAGATCTCCGATCTATGAGCGCACCCCTCATTGATGGCCATGCGATTGCGCAGGCTATCCATAAAAAAACAAAAGAGAAAGTTGAAGCGCTAAAAACGCAAGGCATCACCCCAAAACTCGCCGTTCTTTTGGTTGGCAATGATAAGCCGTCTCATACGTATGTGCGCAAAAAACAAGAAACGGCTGAGGAAGTCGGCATCACATTTGAACGAGTGGAAATGAAAGAAGAATCAACGACTGAAGATATTATTTCAAAAATCAAAACACTCCAATCATCTCATACTCTCTCCGGGCTTATTGTGCAACTTCCACTTCCCAAACACATTGACACGCAAAACGTCTTGGACGTGATTGATCCTGCGATAGACGTGGATTGTCTTACACCACAGAATCTCGGAAAACTGATGATGAACCGAGCGACCATTATTCCTCCAACACCTGGAGCTGTCATGAGTATTCTCGAGCATTTGAATGTCGCCATTACTGGAAAAAATGTCACGATTGTCGGAGTCGGCCCGCTGGTCGGCAAACCGCTTGCGATCATGATGATGAATGCGCGAGCAAGTGTCACGACGTGTAACAGCGCGACGAGAGATATGAAAGAAAAATGCCTTGCAGCGGATATGTTGGTGAGTGGTATTGGAAAAAAATATGTGATTAAGAAAGATATGGTAAAGACAGGCGCAATTGTGATTGACACGGGCGTTGATTTTGATGATGACGTGATGTATGGTGATGTGGATGTCGAGGGTGTGAAAGATATAGCGTATGCGGTGACACCAACGCCTGGCGGTGTTGGGCCAATCACAGTGGCGAAATTGCTTCTTAATACTGTCTTATGTGCTGAGAAGTTTGCCAGTTAGCAAATTTACAAGTTGGGCACTGACCAACTGGCAAACGGGTCAACGTGCCAACTCATAGCAATATGCTCACACCTCCCCTCTCTCACCGCTACAACATTCTCCATCCCAAAAAACACCCAAAACGAATTCTTATCCATGGAATTCGTTTTGTTATGACCATGAATGGACAAGATCGGCTTGTGGTTCAGAAAGACATGTCTTTGCTTATCGAGAATGAAACAATTGTAAAAATTTTTCCCAAAAATGCTCTCCACACAGAAATAAACCTTGACACCATTGATCTTATTTATGACGGAGATCAAAAAGGAGGCATTGCGCTCACTCCTGGATTCATCAACATGCACGCGCACCCGCCCATGTATCTGTTGCGCTCCTCGCTCACTCTCGCGGAACCAAATCTTGCAAAAGCGCTCTCTGGCATGGCCAGACTCGAGCGGCTGATGGACGAAGAAGATTATACGCTTGGCGCGATTGGCGATTTCACGGAAGAACAGAAGGCGGGAATCACAACGACACTCAGCCACTACGCGGTGTTTGACCCGATCGAAAAAGCCGCGATTGCCACTCGCCAGCATGTGATTCATTGTGTGTCAGCGGCAAGCAATACCCATCCAGAGAATTCGCCAAAACTCGTCGAGTCATATCTTAAGAAAAAAAATACATACACCACTCCCGGCATCGCGTTACATTATGTTTGGAAAGCCACACCCACGACTCTTCGCGCCATCCAAAAAATCCAAAAAAAATATCAAGTGTATCTTACATTGCATGTTGCGGAAAGCGAGGAAACGGTTGGCAATTGCCTCCGACTCTTTGGTGAGCGACCGATTGGTGTGCTCTCGCGTTATGGACTGCTCAATTCCCGTACGATTATGAGCCATGGTGTGCATCTCACAGAGGAAGAAATCCTGGCAATCAAAAAAGCGCGCGCCATTGTCGTGCATCTTCCCACATCCAATCTCCTCCATCGGTCCGGATTTTTCAATTATCAGGCATTCAAAAAAGTCGGCGCTGAGCATCTGGTGACACTTGGAACCGATAGTGTGGTCAGTAAAAACAGGCTCGACCTTCTTACCGAAGCGCTCACCATGAAAACACTGCACCAAGCCAGCACCATTGTGTCATATGAAGATCTCTTTGACATGGTAACAGCGCGACCAGCACGTCTGCTTGGCCTTTCAAAACTTGGAAAAATTCTTCCTGGCTACACCGCGAATCTCTCGTTTTGGAAACTGAAAGACCGCGGCTTCATGCCATACGATGAACGACGACCGAAAACATTGGTGAGTAACATGATCACGCACGGGAGTCGCGATGTGCGCGATCTCATGATCCGAGGCGTCTTCGTGGTTTCTGATCGTAGGCATTGTTTTGTCAATGAAAGCAAACTTCTTGAAAATTTGCAAAAGGCGCATATGAAGTTGCGTGGAAAAACTTCTAAAAAATAGAGACGGTAGAAATGATATAGACCTTCATTGGTACCGATCTGTAGCGTAGTTCGGCGCATTCTCCACCGGTCCAAGATCATGCGGATGGCTCTCCTTGAGACCCGCATGTGTCATGCGCACAAACCGCGCATTTTTTTGAAGCTCTAGAATTGTTCTTGCTCCGCAATATCCCATGCCGCTTCGAAGACCGCCTGCAAGCTGATATATGATCCGATCCACTGGACCTTTGTATCGCACGCGGCCACTGACGCCTTCTGGCACAAACTTTTTCTTTTCATCAATGTGCCCCTGACCATAACGATCTTTGCTTCCAAATTCCATCGCCTCGAGACTCCCCATACCGCGATACACTTTGTACATATGCCCATCGAGGAATTCGACTTTACCCTGTGATTCATCTGTCCCCGCAAAGATATTGCCCATCATAACAGTGGACGCGCCGATCGCAAGCGCTTTCACAATATCGCCAGATGATGTGATGCCGCCGTCTGCGATCATGGGAACTTTTCTTTTGGATTTTCGAATTCCTTTTTGCACATCAAGAAGCGCGGAAAGCTGAGGAACACCGACTCCTGCGACCACACGCGTGGTGCAAATGGATCCAGGTCCGATACCAACTTTCACAGCATCAACCCCGGCAGATACGAGAGCCTCAGCTGCTTCGGCTGTCGCGATATTTCCTGCGATGAGATTACTATCTCTGAATTTTTTTCTGAGCGCTTTTACCGTCGCCATCACCCCCTCTGAATGCCCATGGGCAGTGTCCACCACAATCACATCAACCCCAGCTTCAAAAAGCGCCCCTGCACGCTCGATAGCAGTTTTCCCCACTCCGACTGCTGCGCCAACGCGCAACTGTTTATCGTCATCCTTGCAGGCGTAAGGAAATTGTTCATTTTTCTCAATATCCCGGCGGGTCACCAAACTGACAAGCCTTCCTGCTTTGTCGACAACACAGAGTGATTCTAATCTAAGTTCCCGAATCATTTCATTTGCCTTTTCCAATCGAATGCCTCTTTTTGCAACGACCAACTCCTTCACAGCCACCATGCGAAATTTTATCATGAGATTTTTGTCCTCAACAGGAAAATAATCCACATCGCTAATCATCCCAATAAGCACTCCTCGCTCGTTGACCACTGGCACTTTTTTGTATCCATATTCTTTGCGGATCTCGATCACTTTGGCAATCGTATCTTCTGGGCGAACCGTCACAGGGTCTTCAATAAATCCATTTTTAAACCGCTTCACAAGTTCCACCTCTTTGACTTGCTCCTCTATGGGAAGATTTTTGTGGATAAATCCCATACCCCCGGCAAGCGCAAGCGCGATTGCCATGCTGTGCTCTGTGACGGTATCCATTGGTGCGCTCAAAAAAGGCATATTCACTGTGATGCGATTTGTCACGTGCGACTCAAGGATAGGGTCTTTGGGCAAAACCCGCGAATGTTGCGGGACGAGAAGAACGTCGTCAAATGTGAGTGTTTCTTGAAATTGGGAGAACATAGTGATTGAAGTGTAGCACAAATGTTGGTATGATTCAAGTACTTTTTTATGCCCCGAGACCACGAAATCGCTATCCTCGACTTTGGATCGCAATATACCCATCTCATTGCCCGGCGTATCCGGGAACTCGGTGTGCGCTCGCACATTTATCCACACGATGTTTCTAGCAAGAAACTAAAAAATGCAAAAGGAATCATTCTCTCTGGAGGTCCTCGGAGTGTAGTCAAAGAACCAGTTCTTTCCTATGATCCAAATATTTTTGAGCTTGGAACCCCCATCCTCGGCCTCTGTTATGGACATCAGCTTGTCGCAAAAGTGTTTGGCGGCACTGTGACATCTGGCACAGCACGAGAGTATGGAATGGCAAGATTATGTATGTCTGATTCAGATTTGTTCAAAGGTCTGCCCAAGGAAACAACGGTTTGGATGAGTCATGGAGATCATGTAAAAAAAATCCCCGACGGATTTGAAAAAATTGGAAAAACTGACGGTGAATCAATAACTGCAATGGAAGAGAGGAAGCGAAAGATATACGGACTACAGTTTCATCCCGAAGTATCACATACCGAGCACGGTATGATGATGCTCTCGAATTTTGTTTTTGGTATTTGCTTTGCTCCAAAAAACTGGGATACTGCCGCGCGACTTCACGATATTCGAAATCTTCTCGGATCCATTCCTTCATCAAAAAAGATGTTCCTCCTTGTGAGCGGCGGCATTGACTCAACCCTTTGTTTTGCTCTCTTTGAAACATATCTGGGAAAACACAGAGTCTACGGGCTTCATATTGATCATGGACTCATGCGAAAAAATGAATCGAAAGAAATCATAAAAATCCTCAAACAAATTGGGTGGAACGATTTGCATGTGTATAATGCTGAAAAAGAATTTCTTGGAGCACTCGAGGGTGTGGTCGATCCTGAAGAAAAAAGAAAAAGAATTGGAAATCTTTTTCTTGATATTACCGAGCGCGTCATGGAAGAACTGGGGTGCAACAAAGACGAGTGGATTCTTGCCCAAGGCACGATTTATCCGGACACCATCGAATCCGGTGGAACAAAACAGGCAGATACTATCAAAACCCATCATAACCGCGTCCCACGCGTGACTGAACTTATTGAACAAGGCCGTATTATTGAACCGATCAAAGATTTGTACAAAGATGAGGTGCGAGAGCTCGCCTCCATGCTTGGTCTTCCAAAAAATCTCATTGATCGTCATCCATTCCCTGGGCCAGGGCTCGCGATTCGATGCTTGTCGTCGAATGGTGGAGATGAGTTGGTCGGACTGATACAGACCCCTGCCTTCCCTCCCCTGTACAAACTTCCCATCCAATCTGTTGGTGTCCAAGGCGATGAACGATCATACGCGCACCCAGTGGCGGTACACGCTGATGACAAAAGCTGGAATTTTTTTGAACACATTGCTCCTGAAATCACCAATAACATTCCCCAAGTGAACCGCGTCCTCCGACTCATCCATGGAGACGAAGAAAAACTCCTCTCTTCTCATCTTTTCAAAAAAAATATTACCAAAGAAAGACTCGATTTATTGCGCGAGATTGATGCGATCGTGAATACTATCGTAGAAAAAGATCCAGAATTTAAAACGATCTGGCAAATGCCTATCATTCTCGTGCCATTTGGATACAAGAGTGGCGAATCAATCGTGCTTCGTCCTGTGAGCTCGATTGAGGCGATGACAGTGACATTTGCAAAACTGAAGGATGAAACATTGTCGCAGATCTCAACTCATTCTATTTTCAAAGATATCGATTTTATCTTCTACGATGTCACGAATAAGCCGCCAGGGACGATTGAGTGGGAGTGACAAAAATTGGTGAGGTAACGTTAGAAAAATCAATCAACATATCCTGAAGTTCCCAGATATGTTCTACCCGCACCAACCGAGAACGAAATTCTGAAATCCTAGGAATTTCAAATCCAATTTTCTGTGTTTTGAAATACCACGAAAGATGTTTTCGAAACGACACAATCCCCCGCTCTCCATAGTGGGCAACATGCAATTTCGCGTGCTCTAAAATAACGTTCACTCGCTCTTTCAGACTGACATCGGCTTCCTGCTGTCTGACTTCGGCTAAAGTCTGTTGGAAGAACCACGGATTGCCCAACGCGCCTCGTGCGATCAGAACGCCATCAGCTCCTGTCACTTCCAGCGCTTTTTTCACTTGAAACGGTTCGTGAATATCACCATTCGCCAAGACCGGAACGCGTGCTATTTTTTTGGCTTGCGCGATCCGTTTCCAATCACTTTTCCCGCTGTATCCTTGAGCCTTCGTACGCCCATGAATCGTGATCAAATCTGCGCCAGCATCCTCGATCACAGGGATAAAAGTTTTAAAATCATCTGGATTGCTCCACCCGAGTCTGATTTTTACTGAAATCGGAGTCGAGCCTATCGCTCGTTTGATCTCGCGTATGATGAGAGCCGCTCGCTCAGGCTCACGCATCAGCGCGCAGCCATTGAAGTTACTCGTGATTTTGTATACCGGACAACCCATGTTGATATCAATCCCTTCGGGATTGGCATGCTCCATGACAATTGCGGCCGCGCGAGCCATGGTAAGCGGATACGCGCCAAAAATTTGCTGCACAATAGGCCTTTCTTCTGGCACAAAATCTGTCATGCCAAGTGTTTTTTCATTCTCTCTCACGATCGCCTCACTGGAAACCATCTCTCGAAACACAATATCTGCCCCGCCAATGCGGCGCACAATCTGGCAGAATGGGGAATCTGTCATATCTGCCATTGGGGAGAGCGCAAGAATAGGCTTATTTTTCTGTAAAATCTCTTGAATCCACATATTTCCCCATGCTAGCCGATCAGAACAAAAAAATCAAACAAGTGTACACGAGCAAGTGCTTCAATTGCATTGACAAATGCCGATGCGAAGCCACCTGGTTGGTTGTGACTTCGCATCGGCGGGGACGCGCAAATGCTTCACTTGTGCGTTCTACAACGCCACTCAATGAGCAGAGACAGGAACAGAGTATAGAACAACACACCTCGAGTCATAATCTCTGCCATTGGACCGACCAATCCATTGGTGAGAGCGAACGCGGCGAGGCCCCAGAGGCCGAGGGCAAACACCGCCCGCCTCAGGACGCTTGCCAGGAACGTGAGAACTTTCAAGAGAACATTCACTGTTGGCTAGCTCCTTTCGCAGGCTTCAAACCCACGTGCTGCGGCCCCCACCCAGCGCTTGCTTGTAAACGCCGGGTCGATGTCGCTACTTCAATCGTCATGTTCCTCGGCTCTGAGTTCCTGAAGAAGTTCGGCTTCATGCGCGACTTCATCGGAGACTCCAACCAGATGGTCGTCTGGCACTACCGAGGCCTCGAAGGTCCCAAGTCCGGCATGCGCAACATCGTTCTGCACGGAGAGAAGCCGTTCTGTGCGCTGGTCGGATTCAAGCTGGACATCCCTGTGCTCGGGTACTCCTATTTCGACTACTACGGCCTCGTCCGATCAGACGACCATGGCATCGCCGTGATCTCGACGTACCCGCCTCACTGGTACCAAAAAAGACTCGGCTTCTACAGCTGAGCTGGTTCACAGGGCACGCCGCAGACCTCCACGTTTCGACGTTGGAGGCATTGTTTTTTATGACGTTAGGACGTATGTGTTTGCCTCTCAAAGAGGTGAACGCCGATAGCAAACGCGTACGTCACCCGAGCCTCACATCCTCATCCCGATATCCGATATCTCCAGAATCCGTCTGGTAGGTCGCGCGTCCCTCTTCTTTCTGCCCCTCTGTCTTTTCTCCAAAAGAAGCTGCGGACACACCAAGAGATTCTGCCATTCCGATCGGTATCCCAACAGGGAGCCCTGCGGGCGGCTCCGCGCGCTTGCCAATCGCTTTTTGCAAAAGCGGCGTTTTTACATGCGACATGGGGAAATGCCAGACAGTCGCGAGCTCTTCGATATTGAGAATAAACGGAGTGGCGCCCGTTTTCGGTTTCCTCTTGATGTAGGCTTTCATGAGAAGAGTCTTCTTATAATTTGATCGCGATGTTTTGAACAAATACGACGTCCGCACCCCAAATTTTGGGATAATTGAATTCGCGCTGGGAATGTTGAACTGATTGATCGCCCCGATAATCGCGTTCACGGCTCGTTCTGGCCGAAACAATTGTTTTTTCGCGACATAGATTGCCCGCATTTTGGTTTTGAACCCAATTTTACTGATCTTCTCTTCAATCGCTTCCACCACTTTTGTTTGTCCAGGGGTGAGATAACGAATCTTGTTTGGTTCCTCGGGCTTCTCTACCACATGGGTGGCGGTTTCTCCCAGAGCACCGAATATCCGATCACTCACACCCCCAAGGAGTTTGATAGGCAGATCGGCGATCATATCCGAGATATTTTTCTTTCCATGCGCGTGAGCAGTCGTGTCCCCGATCAGCTCTTGCACTTTCTGGATTGCCTTTTCTTTCCAGCTATTCGAAATCGGTTCCACAATGATCTGAAACCAGACTTGTTCGCCAGGACCGATCCGCGTAAAACTTTCCAAAAATGTCCCCATCGGGTCTTTGAGAATGGTATCTTTGGAAATAGTGTGCTCAAACTCTCGATACGTTCGAATCGGAAATGCGTCTTTTTCCGCGAGCGCGAAATCAGCCGCCCAGATATCATGTGTATCGTTCGGAAAATGATCTGGCACACTCTCAACATAATCCTCGACTTCTGTGATCTCTGCTTCTGGATATTGCGCATATATGGCAGACTCAACAAGATCTCGAAGCATCACTTCTGTGCGAATCAAAAATTGAATGTATCCTTCGATGCTAATAATTTCAAAACTGAACCACCGCTGTTTGAAGCCGTGGCGAAATCGCTGCGCGATATCAGGTTTTTGAAGCGCTCCTGCGAGATGTGCAAACAATTGTTCCACTGCTTTTGGCGTCTGCACATTGAGCGGAGGAATATCAATTGCCAATAATACCCACTGCCAATTTTTGATTGCCTTGTCATGTTTGTAATCATAGACATGGACGTAAAAAGCGGCATAGAGAAGTAGCCAAGCAAAAATAGCCCATCCTCCCATGACAAAAAGCTGAAAAATAACTGCCGGAGCAGGTTGCGCGAAAAAATTGGCAGTGCCATTCAGAATGGTGGTAAAGAGAGCGCCGAGGGACATACTGATGGATTCATAACCAATAACCAGTAGAAAATTATTGGCTATTGGCTAAATATCCAAAAGCTTATAAATAATCACGTACATGACAAGAACCGAGATGGCTGCCCACCCCCATCGATATGTCCCAGACATGTATCCAACCCAAAAAATAAGAAAGGAAACGAGTGTGACGACAAACGAGATGAGATGACGAACGAAATGATCAGACATAATGGTGAAATAAAAAATAGAAGACTTTTATTGTTACAATCCAAAATTTCTCCCAGTATACCACAGTGAGGCCAAATGAGAAAAAACCGTATTATGACCGATCGCGATGTCCCCATTCATTCCACGCAACGAGAAGGGCGCTTGCCACAAAAATAGAAGAATAAGTGCCGGAAACAATGCCGACGATAAGCGCGAGGGAGAAATAATGTATGGTCCCCCCACCAAAGAAAAATAAGGCAAGAGAAACGAGCAGTGTAGCAAGCGAGGTATTCAACGACCGAACGAGTGTTTCATTGAGCCCGCGATTGACAATAGTTTCAAAACGCTCGCCACTGTATTTGATCAGATTTTCTCGTGTGCGGTCAAATACCACAATCGTGTCATTGACTGAATATCCAGCAATGGTAAGCACTGCAACGACAAAAGGAATATCCACCTCGATCTCAAACAACTTTCCAAGGATCGCAAACGCGCCAAGTGTGATAAGCACATCATGGGCGAGAGCGAGAATGGCAGCCATGCCATATTTCCATGAGCGTACCGGGCGCGACACTTTACGAAAGGCATACGCAATATACAAACCAATGGCAAGAATGGTTGCAATCGTCACCGTGAACGCGCGTTCACGCAATTGCTCACTAATGGATGGACCGATGGTCTGAATACTTTCTTCTCGCACGATCACGCTATCCTTTTCATATGTTTCTTTTATTTTCTGCAAAAGATCCCGATGCTCCGGCTCTGAAAGAAAACGTAACTTCAAGAGATACCCATTGGCATCCGTTGGCTGAATGACCACGTTGCCCCACCCCAATGAATCAAGTGTGAATTGCATTTCCGAGAGCTCTGGCTGAATACCATCAAATCGAACATCAATGAGTGTTCCTCCAGTAAAATCGATCCCAGGTTTCAATCCGAATATAATCAAACTCATCATACTCGCAAGCACGAGTGCCGCGGAGAGGAGAAAAAAAAATTTTCGTTTGCTTTTTCCAATGATGTCGTACATATACTTATTTGACCTTTAACTTTAAAAACCACCGTCCCCCATCATTCTTCGCAAACCACGGCACGATAAATCGGAGGAGAATTCGGGTAATGGTAATCGCGGTGAACATGCTGAGGAGCGTCCCGATCGCAAGCGTCACGGCAAAACCTTTCACAAAACTC
Organism: uncultured Gammaproteobacteria bacterium; assembly: GCA_964374115.1. Lineage (GTDB taxonomy): Bacteria > Patescibacteriota > Patescibacteriia > Magasanikbacterales > UBA922 > CAYJXK01. Next base: position 44,605 of record CAYJXK010000002.1, on the reverse strand, counting down.
GATCCAAATCCCAAAAGGAGAAGACATGTAATAAATGTCGCCACATTGCCATCTCGAATGGATGTCCACGCGCGCGAAAATCCTTCTTGGACAGCAAGTTGCAAACTTTTTCCCCAGCCACGCTCTTCTTTCATGCGTTCAAAAATCAAGATATTGCCATCCACCGACATACCGATTGAAAGAATAAATCCGGCAATCCCGGCAAGCGAAAGAGTGACACCGATGAGTTTGAAAATGGCGAGATTCAGAAAAACATATAATACAATCGCAATCATCGCAACCACTCCAGGCACGCGATAATAGAGCATCATAAAAATAATAACAAGAATCGTACCGGCAATACCAGCATACAGACTTTTGGTGAGTGAATCACTGCCAAGACTTGCTCCGACGGTCTGCTGTGAAACAATCTCAATCGGGACAGGGAGCGCTCCGGCATTCAATCGCTGTTTGAGCTCCTGAGCGTCTGCAAGCGTGAATGTGCCTCGGATCACTGCTCTGCCATCTGTAATCGGCTCATCCACGATTGGGATACTGATTGGCGCTCCATCGAGAAAAATCGCGACTGGTTGTTTGACATTCCGCTCTGTGAGATCTTTGAACAGCTGTTTACCCTCATCATCAAACTGCAATGACACCATCACCGCTCCAGTCTGTTGATCCGACACGACTTCCGCGCGTGTGAGTTGCTTTCCAGAGAGTCCTGTGTATTTCCATGGATCTGCCGGTGGAATAATATCTTCTGGCTTTTTTGTTTTTACAAGAATACGGAATACCTCGTATTCTTTGCTTATCTCTTGTCCTTTTTTGTAAATCAAATGGAGTCCATATTCTGTTTCCACCGGCCCGACAATTGTTCCGCTAGTGGCTTGAAATGCCGCTTCTTCAAACGGAAGAACAGTGGCGCCTTTTCCAAATGCGCCCAAGTCTCCCCCCGTCGCTTTACTCCCAAGATCGTCGGAAAATTCTTTGGCAAGATCCGCAAAATTCTCTGGTGTTGCCTGCGCGCGAAGCTCATCTGCTTTTTTCTGAGCTTCTTCTTTGGTGCGGGATGGATTGTCACATCCTTTGGATCCCAGGTAACAAATCAAGATATGACTCGCGGAAACCTGGAGCGGACCCTCTTTTTCAGCCTCGCGTTTCACGATATTGTATCCTTCGGTTGATGTGACGAATTTCTTTCCGATTTCGCCTTCTTTTGCGAGTGTTGCCCATGCATATATTTCCTGGTAAATGGAATTCTTGGTGAGATACCCCATGGCGCCGCCCGTGTTTTTTGTCGCGTCATCTTCGGATGCTTCGGTCGCTACGTTTGAAAAATCCTCTCCTTTCTGCACGCGATTCAAAATATCTTGTGCTTTTTTCTCTGCCGCGATATTAAATTCTTCCAGTTCTTTCTTTTCTGCTGTAGTAAGCTCGCGGAGCGGTTCGGTATTTCGTTCTTTGAATTCCAAAATAGGTGTTTCTCCAATACGATCAATGGCTTGCTGCACATCCAAAACGCCAGGCATCTCGATGATAAGCCGATGCTCTTCTCCTACTTTCGTGGTTTGAACATTTGCTTCGACAACTCCCAGGCCATTCACACGGCGCTCAATCACATCGCGCACGCCCTCGACCGCGTCTCCTTGTTCGCCGCTCGGAATATTTTGCACATCCGCCCGGTACACAAGATGAGCGCCGCCCTGAAGATCTAAACCGAGCTTGAATGAGGACTCTGAAATGTGTGGCAGAGCACGTGGCAGGATGGCATTGAGTCCATCAATGCCTCGATTCACCCATTGCGGCGCGACATACCACACCGAAAGAAGAAGCAACGCAAAAATACTCACAACCCCCCAGCGCATTTTTGCGCGCACTTTGGAACGATATTGTGGCTGTTTCCGTGGTTGCATAGCTGGACGTATTCTACAGACAATGACGAAAATCGTCAATTTCCTCTGACGACCCTAGGCAACCCCTGGGGTCGCAGAATTTTTACACCATCGAAACCTCGGCATTCCCCTCCCATCCACTTCCACATCCTCGACAAACATTTCAAACGGCCGAATATACATCGTCCCTGTCCCATACAGCGCCTTGTATACCACAAAACGCTCCCCTGTTTCACTGTGTTCTGCAACCGCGATCACTTCGTACCGGTTGCCTTTGTAGTGCTCGTAGATGCCGAGCTGAAGATTATTTCCCATGACACTTTTTGTACTTTCTGCCGCTTTCACACGGACACGGATCATTGCGCCCAACTTTTTTTCCATCTGCTGACCGAGGAGTGGATGATGGAGCCAAATGTTCTTCTTCCGATTTTTTGGCGCCAGTCATCACCATCTTGTCTTTTGCCATAATCGAGGGACCAAACGCCAATTCGCCGATCATTCGCGGCGCCATTTGAATCCCGAGCCCAATTTTGAAAAATGACGTCACCACTTCTTTTTGAATATTGCCAAGCAACTCCTGGAATAAACGATATGCTTCTTTTTTGTATTCAATCAGTGGATCGCGTTGCCCATAACCACGAAGACCAATGCCGGTGCGCAGATAATCCACAGAAACTAAATGTTCAACCCAGAGCGTGTCAATCGCTCGAATAAGAACACTGCGCTCGACCCCTTGCATCAGACGATTACCAGCTTCCGCTTGCCCATCGCCCACTGTCCGCATCTTTTCTTCAATAAGCGCATACTCGGCGCGGGCTTTTTGAGCTATAAACTGAATCATGGCATCTTTGTGTTCTATTGTGCTTTTGTTGCCCATTGCCGCTGGTCTAAATGTTTCGCGCAGATGCGCTATGTCCTCGCTTTTCATTGGAAATATCGATTTGATTCCTTCTATAATTCCCTCCATATCCCATAATCCTTTTGTCTCTCTCAAAAAATCTGCTGATTCTTCTCCGGGCATCATGGTGTGAAAACTCACCAGAAACTCAATTTCTCCATCAATCATTTCGAGCATCATGTCTTTGAGTGTATCATAACGCACATCGCCTTCTTCGAGTGTGACAAGCTGGATGAAAGGATCGAGAACCCCTTCGGCTTTGGCAGCGATTTCAAGAATTTGCCGGCGCTTGGTATAGATCACATGGCGATGACGATTGAGCACATCGTCGTACTGGAGCACGTGTTTGCGCGAATCAAAATGAAATCCTTCTACTTTTTTCTGCGCGCTTTCGAGCATGCGAGTAATCATGCGCTGTTCGATCGGCATGTCTTCTGGAACCTTGAGCCGTGTCATCACCGCTTTCATCCGATCGCCCGCAAAAATACGCATGAGATCGTCTTCAGTAGACACAAAAAATTGCGTTTCACCCGGATCGCCCTGACGAGCCGCGCGCCCTCGAAGTTGATTGTCGATACGTCGTGCCTCATGCCGCTCCGTACCGAGTACAAAAAGCCCGCCTGCGGCAACGACCCGTACTGCCTCTTCCTCATTCACCGGGCTACCTCCGAGCTTAATATCCACACCACGTCCTGCCATATTGGTCGCGAGTGTCACCGCGCCGGGCCGACCGGCTTGCGCGATAATCTCTCCTTCACGTTCATGATTTTTCGCGTTCAAAATTTCATGCGCAATGCCGTTCGCATCCAAATAAGCGCTCAGCTCTTCATTTTTTTCTACAGAGATGGTGCCGATGAGGAGTGGCTGCGATTTTGTTTGGGCTTCTTTTATCTTTTCTACGATCGCGGCGTATTTGCCGCTGTTACTTCGATAAATGCGATCCGGGTGATCAGACCTGTGATCGGATTTGTTTGTGGGAATCGTAAATACTTCAAGTCCATAAATTCGATAAAACTCTTCTTCCTCTGTTTTTGCCGTCCCAGTCATGCCCGATAATTTACGATACATGCGGAAGAGATTTTGAAATGTAATGGTCGCAAGCGTGACGCTCTCGCGCTTGATCGTGACGCCTTCTTTCGCTTCGATCGCCTGGTGCAGTCCTTCGGAATATCTGCGCCCTGGCATTTTGCGTCCGGTAAATTCATCAATGATAAGAATTTCATCCATATCAACGACGTATTCTTTATCACGTTTGAAAAGATACTCGGCTTTGAGCGCCTGTTCAATATGATGGACCATTGGAATGCCGCCTTCGACGTAAAGATTTTCCACGCCGAGCCACTCCTCAAATTTTGCAATCCCTGATTCTGTCAGCGTGACACTCCGCAGTTTTTCATCAATCGCGAAATCATCATGCTCTGTGAGCTGTCGCACCAATCGGGCAAACATATAATATTGCTCTCCTGCCTCTTCTGCTGGCGTTGAGATAATAAGGGGAGTCCTCGCCTCGTCAATGAGAATAGAATCAATTTCATCCACAATGGCGTAATGCATTTCCGCACCAGGCCGCATCACCATCTCCGACACATCTTGCACCATGTTGTCGCGAAGATAATCAAACCCAAATTCATTGTTCGTGCCATAGGTAATATCGCAACGATACGCCTCTTGTCGCGAACAGGATTGTAGATAATCGTACTCTACTTTGAAACTACCCATCTCGTCTCGTTCTTTATCTGTATCACTTCCCTCTTTCAATGTTTCCTGTTCCTCTGCACTCTGCACTCTGAATTCTGAACTGTACACATACGAAATCCTCAAATTCTGAACAATACCCACACGCATCCCCAAAAAATCATAAATCTGCCCCATCCACACCGCATCACGGCGAGCGAGGTAATCATTGACGGTCACGATATGCACCCCTTTTCCCTCAAGCGCGTTGAGATAGGCCGGAAGTGTGGCAACCAGTGTTTTTCCTTCTCCGGTTCGCATTTCCGCGATCTTTCTCTGATGCAGAGCCATGCCCCCAATAAGCTGGACATCAAAATGACGCATGCCTGTGGTGCGCCTGGATGCTTCGCGGACTGCCGCGAATGCTTCCGGGATAAGATCCTCGAGGGTTTCTCCCTGTTGCAACCGTACTTTGAATGTATCGGTCTTCTCTCGCAATCCCTCATCTGAAAGCGCCTGATATTCAAGCTCAAGATGGTTGATTTTTTCTACGATGGGTTGCAATTTTTGTAACTCTTTTTTCGATGGATCGCCGAAAATTTTTGTGTACCAAGACATACGAGTGTGAATTCCTAATTCCGAACTCATAGCGAGTTTCCGTGTCTCTCGCGCTCTCCCGAGCGCCATTCAGTCACTTTTTCTTTGCCGGCAACTCTGTGGGCCATATCTCACCATATGGCGTGGTCGAGAATGGATGTAATCTCTTTCCTGTCTGCGAGGATATCATCTTTTCCCCCTTGTTGTCCAGACTGCGCCTGAGAAATGGACAAATGTAGATCCTTTTCTCTATACTACAAACTGGGAAAAGGAGCTAGCATGAAAAAAGAAAAAACATGTCGGGCATGTGCTCGGCCCATTGGGGGGGTCGGGAAAGACACATGCGCGCTCTGCGGCCACCTTACTGATTGCGGACTCGGAGAACAACCATGCCGATGCGAAGCATGCGTGTATGTGCGGCAGAACACGCCACGTGGTCCGATCCTGCCATAGAAACAATGGGAGGAACGCAAAGGGAAGTCTCTGGACTTCCCTTTCATCTTCATGATACGTCGTGAATTTATGGCATGCGTCATGCGACTATGTGTGGTATTCTTTGTTTTCCCGAAGCACACGTTTGTTCTTCGCCCGCATCTTGCCCTTCATTTTTTCCAATTCCATTTTCAAATGATCTTTCACCTTGTCAATCGCTTTATACAAGTCTGCCTCTTCTTTGACGACACGGAGCACATGCTGCGGAACACATAAATTTACTTCCGCGTAATAAATATCTCCTTTTTGATGATGATGCGTGCGTAGGCCAATATCTATTTCCGCTTTCTGAATATTATCAAAATGTTTGGTAAGTGTTTGCACTTTTTCCTCCGCGTATTGCCTGAGGGCATCCGTGAGTTCGATGCCACTGCCATGGATGGTGATGATCATAGTTGAAACATGAACCTAATTTCCAAGAATCTGTATTTCTTCTTCTAGCACTACCCCACATCGAGTATACACTGCCCCTTTCACCTTTTCAATAAGTGCCGACACATCGGCCGCGGTTGCTCCACCCATATTCACAATAAAATTCCCATGCACATCGCTCACCTTTGCGTTCCCGACTTGTGCCCCTTTCATCCCAGCCTTTTCTACCAACCATCCCGCAGGAATTTTGCCCTTCTGAATGAATTCTTTTGGCATTTCAATTTGATGGCTGATGGCTGATAGCTGATGACTGTTTTTAAAAATACATCCTGTATTCGCCCACCCCTGAGGCTGTGTTTTACTGCGATACTGTAGATATTCAAGTGCTTTTTTTATGCCTGCTTCATCTTTTTTTTCTTTTATCCTCAACCGTAACCTCGCTCTCAAAACAACACCGCCCCCATGTTTAAACACACTATCTCGATAACGAAACTCGCATGCTGTATTCGAAAGCGTTACGACTTCTCCATCTTGATATACATCAACTGATTCAACAACATCTTTCATCTCTCCATCCATTGCCCCGGCATTGCCTCGCACCGCTCCACCAATCGTCCCGGGCACTCCGACACCCCACTCAAATCCCGTCAGCTCTGCTTTGATTGATTGTTGTGCCATTTCAACCGTAACACACCCTGCATCGGCTTCAAGAAATGGACTTCTGACTTCGGACTTCTGACTTCGGACTTTTACCACGACCCCATCAAATCCATCATCCCTCACCAAAACATTACTTCCCCCACCCAAAATAAAATACGGTGTGCCTTCTTGATCGAGATATTTGAGCAATTCTATCAAATCATCCGTACTTTTTGCCGTCACAAAATAGTCAGCCTGTCCGCCAATTTTAAATGTTGTATGCTTGGCAAGGAATTCGTGAAGTGTGACATGACCAAATTGTTTCAACATCTGATATATGTGATCCATAAGACTTCATGAAAAAGTATATATCAAAGAGTGTCCTCTCACAACTGCCTCGTCTTCCTCTGATACACAAGCGCAAACCGATGCGCTTCGTCTCGAACTCGAATGAGAAGGTTTTGGTTGTTCTGAATCCATCGAATCATGATTCTATTGTTGGCATCATTTGAACCAAAAGAAGAATCATTTGCAATCAAGATATCGTTTCGCTTTCGTTCCGGCCCTTTGGCAATCCCGACGATGGGAATATGCACCGAGCATTCTTTGAACACTTTTTGTATTCGATTCACTTGCGGTTTGCCGCCGTCAATGAGGAAAAGATTTGGCAGTGGCCAATCAGCATGTCTCAAACGTCTTCGGATGACTTCCTCCAAACAATCCACATCGCTTTGGCCCACTACTGTTTTGATGCGAAATCGACGATATTGGCTTTTGTCTGGTTCACCAAACACAAATACCGCCATGCTCCCAACAGCGCCGGTTGAGCCGAGGTTTGAGATATCGTACCCTTCTATTTTTTTCATTCTCCCGCCCGATCCACCCGAAGCGGATTGGTCGGAAAAAAACGACGCGTTCATGAGCGCGACATCCTCGATCCGCTCCAAATGAGACAGTTGATCACGAACACGCGCCGCCTCTTCGAAATCTTCCCGCCGCACCGCAACTTTCATTTCTTTTTCAAGCGTCCGAATAACACTCATCTTCTTTCCTTTCAAAAAAAGAACAAGCGGCCGAATCACTTTTTGTTGATATTCTTTTGGTGTTATCTCGCCCGTGCATACACCAAGACACTGTTTGATTTGGTAATAAAAACACGGACCCCTCCCGTGCCATCCCCTGTGGAGGGAGCGGGTGTGAACGGAATTTTTCTTCCCCGATCGTCTTTGTTGACAGGTCGAAAAATAAAATAATCGCCGCAATATTTGCATGGTTGCCTTTGCGTTCAACCCAGGAAATGGACCGAAAAGATATAAAAAATCTTTTTTCATCGCCCCAGTGAGTCGATCCGATGGTTCTCGTGTGAAACCGATAGCCTCAGATCGATACTTTCCTTCAAGATCATGCTCTCGAATGGCGCGAAGTGTTGGATACATCTCATTGCTCATGACAAGATAATTCCAACTTTTATCATCCTTGCCAATCACATTGTATACTGGCTGAAACTTTTTGATGTAGATCGATTCGAGAATGATTGCTTCGAGCACAGATGCTGTCTTTTCAGTCTTCAAATCCACGACCTCATGGAAAAGCCACTCGATGGGACGCGCTGATCCTTGTGGAGCGAAATAACTTCTTACGCGATTCTTGAGCGATGTTGCCTTGCCCACATACACTATTTCTCTTCTTTTGTTGTAAAATAAATATACTCCCGGCTCATCCGGAAGCGCTGGCACACGCTGAAGAAACAAAGAATGTTCCACATCGTCATTGCGCTATTGATGAAGAGATGATATGCTATAAAATATGGCTCTCACCTATCCGAACAATTCAAGCCACTCAGTGTATTATTACATCTTTGTCGACTAGGGTAAAGATGATTATGTTGTTTGCCATCATCGCCCTAGTGAGGCGGTGTTTTTTGTCACGCCGACTGGCCGAGATGGATGAATCTCACTAAGAGTCTATCTCACCAGTCTCTTTCATCGCGAAAATCATACATATGGACTTGTGAGACAGGCTCTCAATCCTCACGGGGAGAAAAAACATCGGTGGATCTACCGTATATGAACAATGAATGGAAACCCTTAGAACCAAAGCAAATCTTGGCAATTCTGGATCTCGATCATCCTGGCGCTACTGATCCGGAATATCGAACCCGACGAGAACAGATTGCCCGATTGGCTCAACAATTTCGTCGCGAACCGAATGCGATTCCTCTGTTGGAATACACACCGCAGGAACATGCGACTTGGAAAGAAGTAAACGGCGTGTTGTCCAGTCTGCATCCGGATCGAGCGTGTGGCATGTATTTGCGTGCGCGTAAAAAGTTGCATATTCCTCAAAATCATATTCCTCAAATGCGCGAACTCAGCCACTCTGTTTCATTGTTCAATGGCATGCGACTCGCGCCGATCGAAGGATTGGTGGATAGTCGATCTTTTTTGATCTCTTTGGCTAACAAACGAATGTTATGTACCCAATACATTCGGCACCATTCTCGACCCACGTTCACCCCAGAACCAGACGCGATTCATGAATTTATTGGGCATGTGCCCACATTTGCCGATGCGGATTTGGTTGAATTCACCCGTCTGATTGGTCAAGCAGCCACAGAGGCTTCGGAGGAGGAATTGAAACAATTAGAACGGCTCTACTGGTTTACGTTGGAATACGGTATGATTGAAGAGCATGGAAATCCCAAGGCCTTTGGCGCTGGATTACTGGCCGGGATTGAAGACATGAATAATGCCTTTCGCGCTGATGCCGATATTCGCCCATTTACTATCGAAGAGGTTATCAATACTGACTACAATTATTCTTTTTTACAACAACGATATTTTGTGATATCTTCTTTTGAATTCCTGAAAGAAGAAACAAAAAAATTTATCCGTGAGCGAAACTTGCTTGATACGCGATGAAAATTATTAGCTTTTAGGAAAGTAAGCCGGCTTTGAAAAAAGATAATACGGATATTTCATCGCGCGTTTCGGATCCTCGCGCACCATCGCGGCTGTTATGGTTTTGGCGACATCGAGGGCAGTGCGCAGAGAATATGTCTTGCCGTCGCGAAGTTGCACAGAAGAACGAATCTTTGTATCTTTTTCCAACAACTGCATAATAATACGCTCCAAATTTCTTTCTTCTTCTCCGAGCACCGCGTGAATCGATTTCGGTTTATTTTCTTTTGATATAATCGCGGACATAACAGCGCGTGGATCCTCATCATCAATATAATCCTCATAGGGATGCTGCCCTGTCCACATCCCGTAGAGAAGCGTCCCCAGAGCGTACAAATCAACCCGCTCATCAATCTGTTCACCAAGACATTGCTCTGGCGCCATATACATAGGAGAGCCAACAGTAAAATTGCTTTCATCAACCTCTGTTCTTGAGGCTGTATCTTGTATTGGCCGACCCAAAAAGGATAGACGATTCTCCCTGTCCTTTGATTTTTCCAAAAGCCCAGCGATACCAAAATCACTCACCATCACTCGTGGTTCTTTTTCTTCTGGATCCACAACCAAAATATTCGTTTCTTTGATGTCACGATGAAGAAATCCCTGCCGATGCACTTCTTCGAGACCTATGCATATTTGTGCCCCAATGTTTGCGACAATATCAGGGGGGACAGATCTGTTACTCCATCTTTTTTCCATCAACGTATGCAGATCGCCACCTGACGCGTATCCCATGACCAAACCGATATCGCCTTCTACCGTTCGTATCACATCATAGATAGGAAGCACATGGGGATTCTCAACCGCGATGAGCGCCTCTCGTTCCCTTTGAAACAATTTTTCCGCTCCCTCTGGCAAACATTCTTTTTTAAGTACTTTGATTACCACGTTCCTTTTTATGAGCAACTCTCCCTCCTCATCGCGTAGAAGTGGTCCGTTGTGGCTCGCGGCAAATTCATGAGCAAGCCAGACATCCCCCATCCCTCCTCTTCCAAGCATATTGACTACTTCCCATTTCGGATCCACGAAATAAGGAACATTCTCGTGCGCGTCTTCCTTCTTTGTTTTTGCTACCACTGTTTCTGGCAGTTTCCTTCTTTTTGGATCGGTCAGGGTCATGTCATATTCTATGTCCTCTGCGTGAAATCCTTCTTCTCGATCAAAAAAATATATCATAACATTGAAAGAAAATTTTTTAAATATTGTCCTGTGTGGCTTTTCCTGGATTGTACCACATCTTCCGGCCGCCCGACAGCCACGAGTTCCCCACCCCGATCTCCTCCCTCCGGCCCGAGATCAATAATCCAATCCGCGCATTTGATCACGTCCAAATTGTGCTCGATCACCATCACCGTATTTCCTTGGCCCACGAGGCGCTGGAGCACATCAATGAGTTTGCGCACATCATCATAATGAAGTCCGGTGGTAGGCTCATCAAGAAGATAGAGCGTTTTCGTGGTTCCGCGTTTGGCAAGCTCTCGGCTAAGCTTAATCCGCTGGGCCTCTCCACCCGAGAGCGTGGTCGCAGATTGACCAAGCGTGAGATAATCGAGACCCACGTTGTTCAACATGTTGAGTATATCATAAATGTGTGGAATATCCTCAAAAAAAATTTTGGCGTCTTCGATCGTCATTGATAGAATTTCAAAAATATTTTTTTCTTTGTAATGAACGAGGAGTGTCTCTTGCGTAAAACGTTTGCCTTTGCACGCATCGCAGACGATTTCCACACTCGGCAAAAAATGCATTTCGATTTCAATCGTCCCCCGTCCTTCGCACTGCTCGCATCGCCCACCTTTTTGATTGAAACTAAATCGCCCTTTTTTGTATCCACGAATTCTTGCTTCTGGCGTTGCGGCAAACAAATCGCGAATGTGATCGAACGCCTTGGTATATGTCGCCGGATTACTCCGGGGCGTGCGACCAATCGGACTCTGGTCAATCTCAATGATACGATCAATATATTCAAGCCCTTTGATATCTTTGTGTTTGCCGACGGTATATCGCGTGTGATTCAGACGATTCGCAATCGCACGATACAAAATAGAATGCATCAACGTGGACTTTCCAGATCCAGATACGCCGGTGAGACAAATAAGCCGACGCAATGGAATCTCGAGCGTAAGATGTTTAAGATTATTTTCTTCAGCGCCAATAAGTTTCAATTTCGGTGTTGACCCATCTACTTTTCGGCGCTTCTCAGGAAGAGGAACAGATTTTTCACCTCGAAGATACTGACCAGTGAGAGACGTGTTTGCGTCTCCAGCAATTTGGCACTCAAAATTTTTAGACTTTTGACTTTTTTCTTTCAAAAGCGTGACCAAGGGTCCTGAATACACAATCTCTCCTCCATGTTTTCCTGCTCCTGGCCCAATATCCACGATCCAATCACTCGCGAGAATCGTATCTTCGTCATGTTCGACTATAACAATGGTATTGCCGACATCACAAAGATTTCTGAGCGTCCGCACTAATTGCTCATTATCTTTTTGATGCAAGCCAATCGTGGGCTCGTCGAGCACATACAGAGCGCCAACTAACTTTTGACCTACTTGCGAAGCAAGACGAATCCGTTGCGCTTCTCCGCCCGAAAGTGTTCCCGCGGTTCGATGAAGTGTCAAATAATGAAGCCCCACATCGAGCATAAATCTCAGACGATTGTGTATTTCTCGTATCGCTACTCCGGCGATTTCTTTTTCTGTTTCAGTCAGTTTGTCCTCGACTTCGAGAAAAAATTCTCCTGCTTCATAAATCGTCATGGCGGTGATTTCCCAAATATTTTTCTTTTGAATTTTTACAGAAAGAGCTGTGTCGCTCAACCGTTTCCCCCGGCATTGTGTGCATATGTCTTCACTGAACAATTCTTTTGTCCCAAGCCCCGTGCAGCGTGTGCAATATCCATAAGGACTATTGAAACTAAACAATCGTGGCTCGATTTCTGGAAAACTAAATCCATCATTTGGGCATGAATATTGGGTACTAAAAATCTCTTCACTTCCATCTGGAAAAGCAATAGTGCAAAGACCATTCGATAGGTCTATAGCGGTCTCGACTGCTTCTGTCAATCTTTGAAGAGAAGACCCATCTTTTTTGTGTTTTATGAAAGGTATGTTGTCCACAACAATCTCAATCGTATGTTTGATGTGCTTCGACAACACAATCCTTTCACGCAAACTTTTCATTTTCCCATCCACTCGCACCTCGAGAAATCCAGAATTATACATATCATAGAGCATTTGATAATACTCCCCTTTCCTCCCTCGGACGACGGGAGAAAAAATGATGAGCGGGGTGACTTGTTTTTTTGAAATCCGCTCGATCATCTGATCCACAGTCATCTTTTCAATCTTTGTTCCGCACAGCGGACAATAGGGACTGCCGATACGCGCGAAAAGCACCCGAAGATAATCATACACTTCCGTGATCGTCGCGACCGTAGAGCGCGGATTGGCGCCATGGGCTTTTTGGTTAATCGAAATCGCCGGAGACAGCCCTTCAATCTCATCCACGTCTGGCTTCTGAAGACCACCCAAAAATTGCCGCGCGTACGCGGACAAACTCTCAATATACCGGCGTTGTCCTTCGGCAAAAATCGTATCAAACGCAAGAGACGACTTTCCTGAACCAGAAAGACCAGTAAACACGATCATGGCATTGCGTGGCAATTCCAAAGAAATATTTTTGAGATTATGTTCTCGCGCCCCACGAATGATTATTTTTTCTTGCATAAAACCATAAAAATCCCTTGAAACGAGGGTAGAGGGGATAGCATACTCTCAATACAAGATAGTGGTCAAGAATGTATGCGTACAGACAATTGTGAATAGTCAATTGTCATGCTATACTTTTTTTTGAACCATGATTCCATGAGGAAGGAGGCATCATGAACATCCGTTCTCTCGTTGTTCTTTTCATTCTCTCTTCTCTGTGGTCGTGCATCGCCGAAGGAGAGACTACTCCGAGCAGTGACTCTGCGAGTCAACTCGAAACGACATCAGAACCAGTCGCTTTGCCACGGCTCGCCCTTCTCGTCTCACCGATTCAGGAAGTCCAAAGCGCGGTGCATCCTGCGACCTGCCCCAGCGGCTGGACGGTATTCCTGAAGTCTCTCTCACAAAACGAAAAAGCCATCGTGCCGCTCCAGACGATGTACGTGCAGCCGTTCTTCGATAGTCTATCCCAGTACCAGACGGCGCTGGGAAACGCCCTCGAAGCGCTCGATGATCTCAAACCGATCGTTCGCCTGCCAATCGTCTGGCCGTGTTGGATGGCAGATACGACATGGCGACAAGAGATGAAACAAATCATCGGCATGCTCCTCGATCGGGGTGTGGAAGTCGAGATCGTGCTCAGCCACCATGACGCTGGCCCAGCATCGCTGTTTGAGAACCTGTCTACTCGACAAGCGTTCGCTATCACGAACGCAGGATGGACAAACGATGATGCGCAGAGTGCGTTCGTCACTTTCACTGAAAATGTTATTGTGGAACTCACAGGCATTTTGCCGTCTGGATCACAAGTCTGTCTCATGGACGAGCCAATGGGCATGCTCTTCAACAGCTACCTCGGCAATGGCAACTGGCCGCCAGGTGGAAAAAAAGCAAAAAAATCATTCGCCATAGCTCTTACCCACCTTCGCGATGCTCTGAAAGATGCGGGAGACCTCATCTCAAAGGCCGGCTGGGATCCGCTCATCGCGCAAAACGTGCGGCCGCTCGTTCCCTCTGCTGAAGAGAATGAACAATCAGAGTCAGCGTGGCGGCTCGAGTACGTGTTCAACTACTGGTTGCTCGATACACTGCTCTATGCGTGTACAGACACTAATTTCGATGCACTTGATGATAACGCGCAGATTCCCTGTACGCGCCGTCCACGAAACACCACGTTCCAGCGCGTCGGAATCACATTCTATGGCACGATGCACGTGACAGAGGACACCCACGTTATTACTCTGAGCAGTGGAGAAGACATCGCTTTCAGTATTCCAGCAATGGATTTCTCTCCTGATGGAACCCGCTTTCACACTGCCCTTTCCATGATGAACGCGCGATATCCTGATCTGAAGATGCAGGTAAGCGAGATCGGTTTTTCTTCTGGAGATACCAAACAGCAGGGTACATGGCTCACGTGGTATCTCGACCAGGTACGCTCTCCTACCTCTGCGGAAAATCCGGATGCAAACCCACAGCGTTTCCCCATCGAAAGCATCGGCATCTACGGACCGTTTGAGGGAGCGCAATTCAGCTCTGGCGAGTGGTACTTCCATTTGCTTACTGATTGCGCCGATGGATGCTCCTTTACTCCATGGGGGATCGCCTTCACAGAAATCCTTCACACCTACTGAAGAACGACAAAAACAACCGAGAGAACGGAAAGGAGCTCGCATTTCGAGCTCCTTCGTATTTTTCATGCCCTTGCGTATTTTTTTCTTCTTGATATACTCTCGTTGTAATTTTTTCTTCTTTTTCTATGTATAGGCGCGCGCGCATCATAGTCCCGTTTTTTGGATTACTCCTCATGGGTGTTGGATGTGAGAAGGTTGGCTCTCTCAACCCTGCTCCTACCATAACGCCGGGAATACAACAAGAATCCACGCGACCAGAATCCGTGGACGACACTTCCATCACAGATCTGAACAGTGGCATAACACTCAAAGCCGAAGGATTGGCATCCACGAGCACCGTGCAATTTCAATGGGAAGTGCGTGAAAATATTGCAGAAGATGCCGAAGGATACAGAATTGTGCAGAGTAAAGATCCAAATCCAGAATGGCCGTCCACCTATTGGCATGAACGAGGTCCAGCCCACCGCGAATTGACAAAGGCAGGCTGGCCAAGCGGCACGCAACACTTTCGTATCTGTGTGGTGAAGAACAAAACATGCACGATATATAGCAATGATGTGATAGTGGAAGTAAAATAATAAAAAGTGATTGGACGGCGCGGAAGGAAAAAACTCGCTATGAATTTAATATCCGAATTTCATCTCGCAAAATCGCCGCGAGCTCAAATTCCAAATTTTTCGCGGCTATTTTCATCTGTTTTTCTTTTTCTCGGATGATGTCCGCTCGCGGTCGGTCATCCCCGAACAAATCGAGCTCTGCGGTGGCACGAAATGTTTGTTTTCTTGATTTTTTGTTTTCTTGCCCTTGCGCGGTTATTCCAAACTCTTCCAACAAATTTCGAATCGCTTTCTGAATCGTCTTCGGCGTGATCCCGTGTTTCTTATTATACGCAAGCTGAATCTCTCGACGTCGTCGTGTCTCATCAAGAGCGCGTTCAATCGAGCCAGTCATCTGATCCGCGTAGAGCACGACTAACCCATTCACATTTCGCGCGGCTCGCCCAATGGTTTGAACCAAACTGGTATCACTGCGCAAAAATCCTTCTTTGTCCGCGTCGAGAATGGCAACAAAAGATACTTCTGGAAGATCCAAACCTTCACGGAGCAAGTTGACCCCGACCAGAATATCAATCGTTCCCTTTCGTAAATCCGTAAGCAGTTGTATTCGCTCGAGCGTATCAATGCCACTGTGGAGATATCGAACAGAAATCTTCTGTTCCTTGAGATATTCGGCCAAGTCTTCTGCCATTTTTTTCGTGAGTGTAGTCACAAGCGCGCGCTCGCCTTTTTTCACGCGATCATGAATGCGAGCAATGACGTCGTCAATTTGAGACAGACCTGAAATATTTTTTTGAGAATTTTTTGAATTTCTTGCTGTAATCGGCAATACCAAGACTTCCGGATCCACCAGCCCTGTCGGTCGCACAATCTGCTCGACAATCTGATCGCTCATCTTTTTTTCATACGCTGCTGGGGTAGCGGAAACAAAAATAGCTGAACCGATTCGCGCTTCGAACTCTTCAAACGTGAGTGGCCTGTTGTCTCTCGCGCTTGGCAACCGAAATCCATATGTCACAAGTGTATCTTTCCGAGATTTATCCCCATGATACATGCCACGAAGTTGAGGAATGGTCACATGAGATTCGTCAATGACGGTTAAAAATTTCTCATTCGTATGCCTAAAATAGTCAAGTAACGTAAACGAAGGTTCTCCTGCTTTTCTTCCTTCAAAATGTCTCGAATAATTTTCAATCCCATTGCAATATCCCACATGCTCAATGAGCGCGAGATCATGAGCGACCCGGCGCTTTAGGCGTTCATATTCCAAAATTTTTTTCTGCTTTTGCAACAGTGCGAGCTGCTCTTCTAATTCCTGGCGAATTGATTTGATCGCCTTTGCGCGCAGATCAGACGAGGCAATATAATGACGGGCTGGAAAGAGCCACATGTCTCTCACAGGCATGCGATGTTGTGTTTCTACCACATGCCGCGTCACCGGATCCACCTTCTCAATTAGATCAATGCGATCATTGATCTCCAAACGATAGATCATTTCTTCATGTACCGGCATCACCTCGAATACTTGTCCTCGCATGCGGAATGTCCCACGGATAAGATCTGCGTTGGTGCGCTGAAATTGCATCTCAATCAACTGTTCCATCATGCCTCGACGATCCAAAAGATCTCCTGCGCGAAGATGCAAGACGATCTTTTGATATTCTGTTGGTGACCCCAATCCATATATCGCGGATACAGACGCCACAATAATGACATCGCTACGCGTCAAAAGCGCCTGAGTGCAGGCGTGACGCAAACGGTCAATCTCCTTATTAATCTGCGCTTCTTTTTCAATATACGTATCTGAATGCGGCATGTATGCTTCGGGCTGGTAATAATCATAGTAAGACACAAAATACTCCACAGTATTCTCCGGAAAAAATTCGCGAAATTCATTGCACAATTGCGCCGCAAGGGTTTTGTTGTGCGCAATCACAAGCGTGGGGATCTGCACATGCTCAATCACATTGGCAATAGTAAACGTCTTGCCTGAACCAGTGACCCCAAGGAGCGTCTGTTTGGACATATTTTTTTGCATGCCGTCCACGAGCGCTTCGATTGCCTCTGGCTGGTCTCCACTTGGTTTATAAGAAGAATGAATTTTGAATTGCATATGAGCTCTATATTGGATCATTCTAACAAAGATACACAAAAATACCACAAAAAACGCCACGCTCTTGACTTCTTACATCCATTCCAGTATACCAAAAAGGATTGTGAGTGTATCTCACAACAGAAGGAAACACCATGGCAAAGGCAATCACACACCGATGGCCTACTGCCCATCGGTGTCCTGTTACGCTCTTTCGAAACGACCAATCGCTTGGATATGAGATCCATTTGCACCTTGACAACCGACCGGGCCAAGAGGGCAAATATCATACGCTCATCAAGACAGCTCTTGTCCCTCTTCTGGAGGGCGGAAACATCCCGCTTGAATTTTTGGACATCAAAGAGGTCCCAGGAGATCTCGAACAGATAGTCCGCCAAGGGCTTGCTGATGGCTCATACCTCGACTGGACCAAGATCGCGGAGTGGATTGGAGCGGTGAATTCTTTCGCGAATTTTGAATCAATACCGCGCGTTCGTCCCCTGCGTGTCGTGGTGGCGCATGCCGAGAGCCATATCTATGAACTCTGCGATCTCGTCATCCGTCAGAAGATTCGGATCGCTGGCTTGAGCCTGAGTGGCTCGCCAAAAATGCTCTCCAGGGTCAAAAAACACCGGATCATTCAAAAAACATTGGAGCTCATCCGGTATTGTCTTGACCTGGACATTCCAATCTTCGGCAACTGCTTTGGACTGCACCTCTTAGGTCTTGCGGCCTATGGCGTTGTTCCATCATATCTGCATGTCCCGCATGGTCATGCATTCCACATGCATCGACCGTTCGGCGACCTCACGACTCATTTTACCAAAGTAGTCCCAGGGAAGCGATACATGGTTTTCGGTGTGGAACGCATTCGAAAAATCGTTTCCCACCCCGTGATGAATCGGGTAGACCATGTTCCAGGACTCGAAGTCCACTCCCAAAAGTTTGACCCGAATGACGCACGTCTCTCTGGCCATGTGATCGCCTCGAGCTACCGGCTATTCCGAGACAGAATCGCGAGAGGCCGATCCAAAAAAGGCCCTGTGTCTGAAGTCAGACAAGACATTGTCGAAGTGTTGTCTGCTGGCCCATTCGCGATCGGAACACAATTGCATCCTGAATACACAGCCCGGTTTTTGCAGGTTCTCACGTATGTTCCGGCCGTTGCAAAGTGGATCAAAAGCGAAGGCCATGACCTCGCATACCTCAGAGAACGCCTGCGGTGCTATTCCGACAACCGCTACTACGCAGGCCAGCGAATTGGATACAACTTCTTCAAGCGGATTCTTGGTGTCCGCTACATCATGGATCTTGAAACAAACGAACTCATCTCGGCTCAAGAGCGAGAGATGCTCCTCCAGCGGCTGGTTCGCAAGGATCCGAACTATCGTGGATAACACAGCGGACGGGGTCATTTGCCGATGGCAGATCACTCCGTCCGCTACATTTCTACTGTTTCACCATATTCTGGAACGAAGGCATTGATAGAAAAACGTTCTCGGATACGGTGAGCCAGTTCCGTTGCCGCGTGCGGTTCTCCATGAATACAATATACGGTTTTTGGCAATCCTTTTGCTTCTCGGATCCATGCCAAAAGTTTGTGTTGATCTGCATGGGCAGAGAGCGCCCCAATCGCTTTCACCCGGCACCGCACAGGGATCTCTTCTCCAAAAATCGTGACATGCTGTGCGCCTTCGTATAATCGCCGACCAAGTGTGCCTGTGGCTTGATAGCCAACAATAATAAGCGTGGATCGTGGATCACTCACATATCGGCGCGCATGATGCAAAATACGTCCACCATTCATCATGCCCGCGCCAGCAATCACAATTTTTGCGCCTTTCACCATATTGATTGCTTTGGATTCATCTTGAGTATACGCAATGTGCAAGGTCGGGAAACTAAGGAAATCATCATGAAGCATATACGCGCTCGCGGCTTCTTTGTCATAATATTGCGGATATTGTTTGAATACGTTGGTGGCATTAATCGCAAGCGGACTATCGAGAAAAATGGGCACTTTGGGAAGTCGATGATCATGTTCGCTCAAGGTGTGCATTTCGTACAAAAGCTCTTGTGTGCGTTCAATCGAAAAAGACGGAATCATAATCGTTCCTCCTTTTTGCACACCCTCTGTTAGGAGTTTTAATAACATATCCCGACGCGTTCCTTCGGTTTCATGCTCTCGATCCCCATAGGTAGATTCAATGAGAAGAATGTCTGCCGCGGGCAAACGTGAGGTATCTTTGAGAATAGGCACATGATCATTGCCTACATCGCCTGAAAACACAATCGTCTTTCCCAGAGCGCGAACTTCAATAAACGCTGATCCCAAAATATGCCCCACATCATGCCAGATCGCTGTGATATCCGGGGCGATTTGTATGGGAAATTCATATTCGATGCCTGTAGAGCGGATATAGGCCTCGGCGATATCTCCGGGAGTGAATAGAATCGGCGACTGAAATTTCTCGTGATCAGCGGCCATCACATTGTGCGCGTCTTCCCACACAAGTCGCGCCAGCTCTCGGGTTCCTTTGGTCATCCATATCTTTCCTTTGAACCCTTCTCGCAGCAATTTGGGGATACGACCCACATGATCGAGGTGCGCATGAGACACGAGAACCGCATCAATCGTCTTTGGGTCAAATCCAAATGGATCAAAATTACGCGCTTCATTGAAATCAGTGCCCTGGAACATGCCACAATCAAAGAGGACCCTGGTCTGTCCTGTGTCAAGAAGATGACATGATCCAGTCACTTCATGCGCGGCTCCATAGAATGTGAGATGCATACGGATAAAAATTCTAAAAGATGTACTTCCTCCACCGACTATGATATACTATCTGCACTCCCTATGCAACGACCATACGAAGATCATGTCGAAATTCAAGAACCACCGATTGAAGAAATGAAGAAAACCCGTTCCCGATTAGGACGAGGGTGTGTTACAGGGTGCGTGACGATCCTTATCCTGCTTTGTATCGTAGGGTTTACATTACAGCATTTCTTGATCGCGAAACCAAAAAAACTAAAGCAGGTCCCCGAATGGTTTCCGGATATTCCGCTCTACGACAAAGATACGATTTCCCGTGTCACATACATTTCAGGCAAACAAAGAAAAAAAAGTGTGGAAGTGGCATTATTTATCCCCCGGATTATTTTGAAACCCATGGCGTACGTATGGGAGCAGTACCCACTTGAAGATGCTCCGGGCGGATGGAAAAATGTGGAGTTTTTATATCAAAAATATGTTGATGATCGCGATATTCTTATCATCGAATGGCAGGCGCTCAGCGCGGAACCACGATTTTTATCTGAATTTTTTCGAACGAATTTGAAAAAGCAGGATTTCTCTCTAGAGGAAAATACGGATACAGACAACACTGCCGCTCTGCGTTTTTCCAAAGATCAAGTGAATGGCACACTCATCATTCAAGATCAAAAAGAAAAAACAGGCACAGACATGATGATTCTTATCGTTGCCGTTCCTCGAACATGAATACCTTTGTATCATACACATTGATAGATCATTTCTTTGCAATATCGAAAAACCTATATGGCCATCAAAATTATCGAGTCAGCACGACTCAAATGGATCAACATTGATCATGTGGACGAGACGGCAGTCACTTATCTGCGTCAGAACTTTTCATTTCATCACCTGGATCTCGAAGATGTGCAGGGAGAAAGCCACATTCCCAAGGTGGATGTATACAAAAATTACCTTTTTGTCATTCTCCAATTTCCCCAGTGGCAGGCGCACGACCGCACCGTTGTTCATCATGAAGTGGATATTTTTCTGGGAGAAGGATACCTCGTGACCATCCAAAATGAAAAATCCAAAGAAATGAAAAATTTTTTTTATCGCTGCATGAAAAATAGAAGCGTAAAGCAGGATTGGATGGAGCAATCGTCTGGATATCTTCTCTACAGAATTATCGAAGCATTATTTCGACATTCTCAACCTATTTTGAATAATATTGGAAAAAAAATTATTCTTTTGGAACAAGAAATCTTTGGGAGTGAACCAGACACAGGCATCATTTACGAGCTCGCTCGTCATCGCAGAAACGTGGTGAATTTTCGACGGGTGATTGACCCCCAACGGTATCTTGTGAGCACGATCACTCACATCCACAAACCATTCCTCAATGAGGAAACGAGTCTGTATTTTGATGATCTCAATGATTATTTGAACAAAATTTGGACGATTGTGGACACATACAAAGATACGCTGAATGGACTCCATACCACGGTCGAGTCTCTTATCAATCGAAGAATCAACAAAACGGTGTCTACCCTCACAGTCATTTCCGTTTCCCTTCTGCCATTTTCCGTGCTCTCAAGTATTTATGGCATGAATATCCGCGGTCTCCCTTTTGTGGAAAATCCTATTTGGGTATGGGCCATGTTTGCTGTCCTGTCCGGTATCATCGCTGTGATCATATATCGTTTGAAACGAAAACGATGGCTCTGAACTCATAGCGAGTTTCCGTGTCTCTCGCGCGAAAGGAAAAAACCTAGCTCATGAAGTTCTATTAAGATATGATCCGTCGTCTGTTCCAGACACAAACGAGCACCATTGCAAGCGCTGCCATCATTCTTGGGGCAGCGTCTTTGTTGAGCCGTATTATTGGAATTATCCGTGATCGCCTTTTTGCGCATGTCTTTGGAGCAAGCGCCACCCTCGATGTCTACTATGCTGCGTTTCGGATTCCAGATTTCTTGTTTTATCTTGTGGTTATTGGCGCGCTGTCTGCCGGATTCATCCCTATATTTACTTCGCTTTACACCAAAAACAAAGAGCAAGCATGGCAACTGACCCGCGAGATCATGAGTATTCTCTCTATTATCTTGCTCGTTTTTTCTGTTCTGTTATTTTTTTGTATCCCGTTCCTTATTCCCCTCATGGTTCCTGGATTTGATGCGGCATTGCAGGAGAGGACCATCACGCTCACCAGGATCATGCTCCTCAGTCCCGTATTCTTGGGACTGAGCAGTGTGACAAGTGGCGTTCTCCAATCTCTTCGATATTTTGTCACGTATGCGATTACTCCCATTGTCTACAATCTTGGAATTATAGTAGGAGTGCTCTTTTTCTATCCCCTTTGGGGCGAAATTGGATTAGCGTTCGGAGTGGTGATCGGCGCAGCGCTTCACTTTGTCGTGCAGATCCCAGCCCTTCTCAAAAAAGGATTCCGATTCCGATTTTGTTGGAATCACCAAGATCCATCCGTACGCATGATTGGAAAACTGATGATCCCACGGACTCTCGGACTCGCTGCGCATCAATTAAACTGGCTCGCAATGATTTTTTTTGCTTCCCGTATCGGAGAAGGAAGTATTACCGTCTTTCATCTTGCTGATAATCTGCAATACGCGCCTGTGGGCATTATTGGGATCCCATTCGCGCTTGCAGCGTTTCCCTTGTTCTCCACGCTCTATGCAGAAAAAAAAGTAGAAGAAATGCGTATTTCAATCTCTCAGACGATCCGATCCGTTCTTTTTCTGATTATCCCGGCCATGATTATTCTCTTACTTCTCCGTGCGAGAATCGTACGGATTTTCCTTGGCAGTGGGGCCTTTGATTGGGACGCAACGATTCGAACCTCGGATACTCTTGCGTTTTTTGTATTATCACTGTTTGCTCAATGTCTCATCCCCCTTCTCACGCGAGTGTTTTATGCTATGGAAAATACATTCATCCCATTTCTTATGAGTACGATAAGTTTTGCGCTCAATATTGTGCTTGGATGGTATCTCAAAGATCATTTCGGGATCGCAGGCCTTGCGTTCGCCTATTCTCTTGCCATGGTCGTCCAGCTCACCCTTCTCTGGATGAGCCTCAGACGATATCTCGGGACATTGAATGAAGCCACTCTTGTGCCATTTCTCTACAAAATATCTATCGCGAGCCTCGCAATGGGGCTTACGATTGAACTGCTCAAAGAGCCTCTGGCTCGCCTGGTAGACATGACCCGGCTTTGGGGAGTTTTTACCCAGACATCTGTGACAGTTCTTTCTGGACTTTTTGTCTATGGTATCGTAAGCTATTGCTTACAACTCCAGGAACTCCGTGATTTCTCGCAGTCTCTCAAGAGACGATGGACAAAACTCCGAGATGTTCACGCGTCTGCCCCAGAAGAAATTTTATGAACCAATCCATCCGAAATTTTTGCATCATTGCCCATATTGATCATGGAAAATCCACACTTGCGGATCGCTTTCTTGAAATGACAGGAACAATAGAAAAAAGAAATATGCGCGCGCAACTGCTCGACCAGATGGAACTCGAGCAAGAGCGAGGAATTACGATTAAGTTGCAACCGGTCAGAATGCATTATCAACTTCAATCAACAAACTCCGAACTGCGCCCGCCAAAGGCGGGTTCGCCTCTGGCAGAAATTGTGAACTATGAACTCAATTTGATCGATACACCCGGACACGTGGACTTTACCTATGAAGTCTCACGATCGCTCGCTGCTGTAGAGGGTGCTATTCTTTTGGTTGATGCAAGCCAGGGTGTCCAGGCTCAAACCATTGCGAATCTCTATCTTGCGATCGACCAAGGACTCACCATCATTCCAGTCATGAATAAAATTGATCTGCCCAACGCTGAAATTCAAAAAACAGAAGAAGAAATCATTCATCTTCTGGGATGCGCAAAAAAAGAAATTCTCCGTGTCTCTGGAAAAACAGGGGAGGGAATTCTTGAACTCCTTGAGGCGGTCATTACCCGCGTTCCATCTCCTCTTCCAAACCAATCAAAACCACTGCGTGCTCTTATTTTTGACTCGTTTTATGATGATTATCGCGGTGTGGTCGCATCGGTTCGTGTGGTGGATGGATCTCTGAAAAAAGGCCAAAACATTCTTTGTATGGGGACCCTTGCGCGAGGCCAAGCCCTCGAAACTGGCCATTACTCCCCTACTCTGGTCTCTGATCCATCTCTTGAGAACGGACAGATTGGATATGTCGTCACAGGGCTGAAAGAACTCGGAGAAGTGCGGGTAGGAGACACGATCACAACCGCGGCGCATGCAGATGAAAAAGGAAAACCGCTACCCGGCTATAAAGAAGTGAAACCCATGGTGTTTGCCGGCATTTTCCCCCAAGAGGGAGACGCATACACAGAACTTCGCGACGCCATGGAAAAATTGAAACTCAATGATGCCGCGCTCTCGTATGAACCAGAACAATCGCAAGCCCTGGGATTTGGTTTTCGTTGTGGGTTCTTAGGCATGCTACACCTCGACATATTCCAAGAGCGACTCAAAAGAGAATTCGCCATTCATATTATTGCAACAGTCCCAAGTGTGGCCTATCGGGTGTATGGGACAAATAAACACATCATGATGGTAAAAAGTCCTCAGGATTTACCTCGAATCGAACATATCGAACGTATGGAAGAACCATGGATGAATGTGGATATTATCGTCCCAAAAACGTTTATGGGTGGGGTGATGACTCTTGTGTCCGATCGAAAAGGCGCCTATCTCAATACCGATTATTTGAGTACCGGTCCGGATCAACGCGCGCTCCTCCACTATGAGATGCCGCTTGCCTCGCTCATCACAGACTTTTATGATAAACTCAAAACGGCAACGAGTGGCTATGCTTCTTTGAATTATGAATTAAAGGAATATCGAAATACCGACGTCGTGCGCCTCGATATTCTCATCGCAGAAGAGGCAGTAGAATCACTCGCAAGCCTGGTCTGGCGAGATCAGGCGTATCAGGTTGGGAAAAAGATTGTTGCATCTCTCAAAGAGACGCTCCCGAGGCAACAGTTTGAAATAAAAATTCAAGCAGCCATCGGAGGGAAAATCGTCGCGGCAGAACGGCTCTCGGCTCTTCGGAAAGATGTGACCGCGAAGCTCTATGGCGGAGACGTGACTAGAAAAAGAAAACTGCTGGAAAAACAAAAAAAAGGAAAGAAAAAGATGAAAGAACTGGGAAAAGGAAAAGTTGAAATTCCGACAGAGGCCTATTTGGCAGTTCTCAAAAGATAATCCAATTTACTATAGAACTCATGAGCTAGGTTTTTTCCTCTCGCGCCATCCCATCACTTTTTCTTTGTCTCCAAAACCCGCTCTCGACCCCGCCATACGGTCAGATATAACCCACAGAGTTGCGGGCAAAGAAAAAGTGACTGAATGGCGCTTGGGAAAGCGCGAGAGACACAGAAACTCGCTATGAGTTCATTTATATTTTTATATGAAACCAAAAGACAAAGCGCTAAAAATCCTTTGGATTATCATCTCGGTTATCGCTATTTTCTCGATGCTCTTCTTTACGGTGTTGCCGGCGTTTTTTTGAACAATACAGTTGTATGAAAAAGCAATGGCAGCTCATACCCGATCCACCCAAATCATTTTACGAAGAACATCCAGAGCTTCCTGACATTGTGGCAACACTCCTATTTCATCGAGGAATTCAAACGCAAAAAGCGATTGATGAATTTTTGCACCCAGAATATGGCGAAGATATCCATGACCCATATCTTTTTCAAGATATGCAAAAAGCCGTGGATCGGCTTTTTGTGGCAATGGAAAAGAAAGAACAGATCACGATTCATGGCGACTACGACGCGGATGGCGTATCTGCCTCTGTGATTCTTGCCAATCTTTTTCATGCTCTTGAATATCCGCACGTGAATGTCTTTCTGCCTCATCGGGAGACCGATGGATATGGTCTGAACAAATATACTGTTCAATCTCTTGCGGCTCAGGGAACTCGCATTATTATCACTTGCGATTGCGGAATTAGCAATCGGGAAGAAGTGATGCTTGCGAATAAAAAAGACATTGATGTGATTATCACCGATCATCATGCTATTCCCGCAATCCTTCCCCCGGCCTTTGCCATCATCCATCCAAAAATCGAAGGGGAAACATACCCAGACAAAGGCCTTTCCGGAGGAGGGGTGGCATTCAAACTACTCCAAGCAGTGCTCCGACGCCACAAGCAAACTCATCCTGTTCTCGGAAGTGGGGAAGCGCATGAATCACTCGAAAAATGGTCACTGGACATGGTCGCGATTTCAAGTGTGGCTGATATGGTGCCACTTCTCGGGGAATCTCGAACACTCACAAAATACGGACTCATTGTGCTGAATAAAACCAGACGTATCGGCTTACAAAAACTCCTTCTTGAAGCGCGAATTACGCAGGAGAACGGAACAAAAAAACGAACCATTGATGCCGATACCATTGGATTCCAGATTGCGCCGCGGATCAATGCCGCAGGACGCATGGATCACGCAAGCGTGGCCTATGAACTTCTGACAACCAAAGACCCAGAAGAAGCAGCATCCCTCGCATGTGCCCTCAACGATAATAATCAGGAACGTCAAAAGCTTGTAGAGCACTGTGTGGCAGAAGCGGTGAACCAGATTGAGCGTATGGATGAAAAACCTCCTGTCCTCGTCGCCTTTCACGAAGAATGGCCAGTGGGGATTGTGGGTCTCATCGCAAGTAAACTCAAAGAAAAATTTCAAAAACCTGCGCTTGTTGTTACCAAAAATAACGGGAATCTCATGGGGTCAGGCCGAAGTATCGAGGAATTTAATATGATCGAAACGTTACAGGAAATTTCTGAATGTTTTGCCAAATTTGGCGGCCATCCTATGGCATGCGGATTCACGTTCGCCTCAGAAGATCATCTGAAAGAGTGTACAGAGAAGATCAATCAAAAATTTTTAGAAAAAACGAGTGGCAAAGACGTCTCTCCCACTCTTTCCATTGATTGTGAACTCACGCTCGAAGATGTGACATGGGAACTCTATGATATCCTCGAAAAATTCGAGCCATTTGGACAAGGAAATCCAAAACCAAAATATGTGGCGAAAGGAATCACCGTAGTTGGGAAAGAAGGAGTAGGTCAAGATGAAAAACATCTTCGTCTCATGGTGCGTCATACGGGGAATCAAACAAAAAAAATGATGGGCTGGAATTTATGCACCACGAAGGGAACCAACTGGTGTCAGGAGTTGACGCCAGGCACTTTCCTTGATGTCGTCTTTGAAATCGGTATCAACGAATGGAATGGAAATCGTGAGTTGCAAATGACGATAGTAGATTTAAAGAAATCTGTATGAAACTTACTATCTACACAGACGGTGGTTCCCGTGGCAATCCGGGGCCTGCGGCGACTGGCGTTGTTATCAAAAATAGTCACGGCAATGTCATCTCGTCCTATGGAGAATATCTTGGGAGACAAACGAACAATGTTGCCGAGTACTCCGCTATTATTTCTGGACTCAAAAAAGCGCGTGCTCTTGGCGCAACAGAAGTAACGTGCATCGCTGATAGCAAATTAATCGTCGAACAATTGAACAGAAAATGGAAAGTAAAAAAACCACACATTCAAAAATTATTTATAGAAGCGTGGAACGAGATGCAACAATTCAAAAAAGCAACGATACAACATGTTTTGCGAGAGTACAACAAAGAAGCGGATCGAGAGGTGAACGCCATATTAGATAAACACTACTGACTCTTAACACGTACCTAAACGAATACACGGTATTATTTTGAGTCAGATTCGAAGCCCTGGAGCCGTAAAAAACCGCAGGTGTATCCGTAGATACAGTGAGGATTTTTTATGGTGAAGGGCGAGAAGGTGACCAAAATCATAGGTTGTAGTGTTGAGATACGTGTTAAGAGTCAGTAACTCATAGCGAGTTTCCGTGTCTGACGCGCGAAAGGAAAAAACTCGATATGAATTTCACTACGTCACTATTGACAGAATGATCAAAAACGTCTAAAATGAATGGCATTGGAGTGTGCCATGAAACGGATAAGCCGACGAAAAACAAAGAAGCTGCTTCAGCGTGAGCTTCTGCGCGCCCTTCGGTGCTATGGCCTAGACATTCCATTTGCTCTTTGGGACAAACCGGGTGTTCTCGCTATACTTCTGGAGCGAGCGACTGGGAGCGGAGCGACAAAAAACCGAGCCCTCTTTCTTCGCCGTGTTCTCCAACGATACAAGAAAGGAAGGTGACAACATGGATCACTCAAGGAGACGTCACGTCGTATCATCGTGACGTCTCCTCCCCACCTCTCTCTTGTGCACTATCACCGCTCGATCCTTTTCATATTCCTTCACCCGTCTTCGAAACCCCGGAATCCATTTCCAAGGTTTTTGATATGCGAATGATGGAAGCCATGTGCTCATCGTACCCCCAGGTTTTACTCGAAAAAGATATTCGTCAATCCAAATTCCCTTTTCTCCTTGCTCGGCAAGAGTGAGCCAAAGATCCCAATCTTGAAACCGCTTGAGCGACTCATCAAACAATGGAAAATGTTCTCGACGAATAAGACTGGTCGTCATGATATAATTTTTCTTCCGAAGTTCAGAGAGATCAAACGATTGCCCTCTCATCTTTTTCCAACCAAAATAAAAATTACAATACACAAAACTTGCGGATGCATTCTTCTCAAGTTCATTCACCATCTTCTCGATCATGCCCGGCTCTCCTACCACATCCGCATCCCAAAAAATCACATACGCCCCTTTTGACTCCTGAAATCCACTATTTCTCGCTCCTGGCGCGCCACTATGGGATGGCTGAAGGAAAATAAGAGGAAAAGAAAATGCTATATTCTTCATCCCTAACTGATCATTCTTCACCTCATTATCATCCACCACAATCACCTCAATCGGCCGATAGGATTGCCGTCCAATAGATTGAAGCGCTAACGCGAGTTCTTTCTCTTGCCGATAGAGAGGAATAATAATGCTAATGAGAGGCCGCATATATTTTTCTTTGAGACATCATACCCCCTCCACCCAAGATCGCAGCTTTTCGATCTGTTTCTTCCACTGAAATTCTGTCTGCACGCGGTCTTTTGCCGCGTTTCTGAGAGACGTAGCAACATCATGGTTTGACAAAATATTGACAATCGCCTCCTCTACCTCGGGGAGCTGATACGGATTCACAACAAGGCCGGTGCGCCCATGAATCACTGCTTCCTCGACACCTCCTGTGCGCCCTGCGACAACAGGCACGCCAGCGTGAGCAGCTTCAAGAAACGCAATGCCAAACCCCTCTTCTCCCCGCACGTCATCCGGATGCGTGAGCAGAACAAAAATATCAGCGATTCCATACAGGGTCCGAAGATCTTCTCGAGGAAGCGCTCCGACAAAACGGACCACATTCTGGAGTGACAATTGATCAATGAGTTTTTCCACTTCAGCTCGCTTGGGTCCGTCTCCTACAATCACCCACACTAAATGCGGAAATCGGACTAAGAGTCGCGGCATAAGCCGAGCAAGATGCGGGTAGCCTTTGCCCTCAGCAATACGCGAAACAGACAGCATCACCGTCTTGCCATCGAGCGCATACCGATTACGCACTGTCTCTGTCTCTTCTTTGGAGGAAGGCGTAAAAAATGCCGATTCTGGACAAGGGAAAAGTATTTCGATAAATTTTTCCGATCCGATAATATCCTCGAGTCTTTTTTTCATTGCCTGACTGTTGACCACGCAGAGATCCGCATTACTGGCAACAAACCGAATCATCCGTTTTTTCCACGGCGTCTGGCTCTTGGCGCTCGTCATATCTGCTCCATGAAAAAAAAGAACGTATGGAATTTTTTTCAACCGCTTGAGAAGAAACCCCACATATCCCACCGGCAATGCATGGTGGATAAAGAGTGATGTCACCTGTTCCTTGTTCGCAAGTTTCCATACAACAAAAAACAACCTCAACCACCGAGGCCATATCCATGTTGGAAACAAAAATTTTTTGCGATACACCGAATACGGGACAGCGCTGTCCCAAACTGCCGCGTCATGATGGAGTGGAGCGAGAACCGCGATATTCTTCGGAAATCCACTCGCGATCTGATGCGTATACACGCCAATCCCCCCTATCTGGGGAGGGTATTCCAATGTAATAAGAAGGACTTTTTTCATAAGACCTCTTGCAGAATAAGCTTTTGAGATAATTTTTTCAAATTTTGAGCGAAAAAGGTGAATAGCCGACGATGTTTCGCCGCAGAACTACGCGGAGGAGGCTTAAGCCTTTTGCAGCCAAAATTTGGGAAAATGAGCCGGAATGTTTTTCTGCAAGAGATCTATAGCATGTGGTCGTATTGTAGCACGAGCGTTGCCTTATTCCAATGAGGCTACGGTTTACGCACCACGCCGAAACAGCCCCATCATCTCTTTCACATCACGAAATGTCACAACTCGAAGCAAAAATATCATTCCGATATACACAATTCCTCCCAAAAGAATCGTTATGGACAGCGGCACATACTCCTTCATTGCGAAGATGACTCCTCCCATCGCACCAACCGAAACAACAACCTGAATAATCGCTTGGAACAGCGAACCATACGAGACCGGAATAATACGAGAGACGAAAAGAAAACCAGCCACAGGCAATAAGATGCTTCCGATAAGCGACGCGATGGCGGCGCCCGTAATCCCATATTTTTGAATAAGAAAAAAATCGAGGACAAGATTTATCACCATGACAACACCCATAATCGCTGTTTGGGTTGCCTGTTTGTTTGACGCATTCAAAAGCGCGCCGATTGGAAAGCTCAAAAACGTAAAAACCATGCCAAGAATAATATATTTGAGCGGCTGTATGGATCCTTCAAATCCCCGATCAAAAATAAAAAGAATGATCTCAGGCGCGAGCAAAAAAATACCAAAAGCAATCGGGAGCGAGATCATGAGGAGATATTTGAATGAATCATGAAATACGCGTGTGAGATAGGCTCGATCATTCGCGAATGCCGCGCTCATGGCCGGATAGGTCGCGGCAATGAGGGCAAGGGGTATGAATTGAAAGGCCGTGCTGATTTTATACGGCGTGCTATACAGCCCGGCCGCATGGTTCCCAGCAAGACTTTTGACCATGAGGAGATCAGTGTTTCCATACAGCCTCGCAAAAATGGCAGCCAAAGCAAATGGAAAAGAGAGGCGCGCGAATGAACGAAAGAGTGTTTTCTCGAAACGCGGTCGAATAGAGAGCCTATACTTCTTTTGCAAGAGGCGGAAGGCGTACAATATATTTCCCAAAGAAGGAATAATAAATGCCATCATCAATGACCAGAGCGGAAAATGACGCGATAAGAATATGGCCCCAAAAACAAACGTAGCGAATTGAGAAAAAATAATTCCACGCGCTTCATAGCGCACCGTGCCAAGCGCTCGCATAGCGCCATACAACGTGAGATGCACAGAATCCAAAAGCATCGTGATGCCGGCTAATGCCACCAGTATCTGCACATCCGATTCATAGCGCAGAATCTTGGCTACGAGCAAAAGAGCAAGATATGTCCCAATCCCAAAGAGTATTTTGGCAGACAGAACTGTGGAAAGATATTCCTGTATCCGTTCACGCGTTTTCGATGATTCACGAATAAATACATTCGTAAATCCCATGTCTACACATACCACCATAATTGCCGCAAGCGAAAGCGCGGTTCCATATTTTCCCAAATCCCCTGCCCCAAGCGCACGAGCCAGAAAGGCGAAGTAACCAAAAGAAATTACCTTCTGCAATACAGAGGCCAGTGTCATAATGGCCGTATTTTTCATGACTGAAGCCATACAACCAACAGTGTACAATAGAAACTCAAAACTCAAAAGAGATGCGCCACTTTTGACGCATCTCTTTTCATTTTTTTATCTTTTTCTCCACTGATGCCCACGTCGCGCTCGATACAATCCCGGTTTCTTGCGCTCTTTGGCTCGAGGATCACGAGTGAGAAATCCTTCGGCTTTCAGGGCTTTGCGCCATTCAGGATTCCATGTCACAAGCGCGCGCGCAATCCCATGACGCACCGCTCCCGCCTGCCCATGTACTCCTCCACCACGTACTTTTACGGAAACGTCAAAATCGTCTCGTTTACTCACAACGCTGAGAGGAGAGACAACAGTCTCTTGCAACAAGGCAAGAGGAAAATAGATCTCGAGTGATTTTCCGTTGATCATAATAGCTCCTGTTCCGAGCGTGAGACGTACCCGCGCTGCCGCGGTCTTTCTTCGGCCCACAGTTCGCAGTGTTGTTTTTTCTTCTGCCATAAAGCTAATTTAAATGTTCATTGTCAACGGTCAATAAAAAGCCTTTTCATCATTTTTTTTCGAAAAGAATTTTTCGGAAGCATCCCATGGATCGCTCGGCGGAGAACAGACCCAGGATCCTTTTCAAATACGCGCTGCATCGAGGTGACTTTCAGTCCTCCCGGATGCATAGTGTGGTGCCGATAATCTTTTTGGGCGAGCTTTCTTCCTGAAAACGAAACTTGTTTTGCGTGAATAATCCGAACCGATTCTCCCATATCACGATCTCGCGCGTATCGAGCCATGTGCTTGCCTGTAAGAATCCGTGTAGCATCTGTCGCCACTCTCCCGACTGCTCTTCCAGATGCGTCAATCACATGTTCATTGGCCTTTTTGACGTTTTGTTGCTTCATACAAATCTCAAAATTAGACAAGCTCGATCCGTACCATGTCGGCTCCATCATTGACACGGGAGGGGAGATGAATCGTGCGCGTATATCCACCCATCCGCTCACGATATTTGGGACCAACGTTCCGCATCATACTCCTCACTGCCTTTTCGTCGGTGAGTTCTTTGCGGATACGCCGCTCAGCAGTGAGTGTGCCAGTCTTTGCAACAGTGATAAGATGCTCTGCAAGAGACCGAATGGCGCGCGCTTTGGCGCTTGTTGTTCGAATCGCTCCATGAATCACAAGACTTTCGACTCCTCGCCGCAGAAGCGCATGTCGCGCGTCAGTCTTTCTTCCTAATTTTACTTGTTTCTTTCGATGTCGCATACGATGACTAAATATCAGATGTCAGATTGAATCATTTATGATGCTGATTTCTTTTTTCGTGTCCGAGGTTTTTCTGCTGTCGCTTCTTTTTCTGCGACTTCTTCACTCTTTTCTTCCAAAGTGTCTTCTTTGGCCTGATCTGTCTTTGTCGAAATCGATGGGGCTTCCTCTTCTTGCGCAACATCGAGAAGGAGCGCAAAGTGATCCATGAGAATTCTCGTCGCTTGCCGAATCGCCTCTCGCGGGGTAATGGTTCCATTCGTCGCAACCGTCAGCAGGAGCTTCTCGTAATCGGTCACATCGCCGACACGCGTGAGCTCGACATGATATCCGACATCTCGAATAGGCGTGTACAATGAATCAATCGCGATGGTTCCCAAATCCAAATGTTTCGTATCTTTTTCTGCGGCAGACACATATCCTCGGCCTTTCCCGATGGTGATATCCATCGAGAGAGTCTTTTTGCTATCCGTGATCGTGGCAATCACCACATCCGGATTCACAATTTCGACAGCGGAATTTTTTTCAATATCTGCCGCGGTCACGTTGCCCATTCCCTTTTTTGATACATGCACAACGACTGGTTCATCGGAAAAACAGCGAACCGCTAATTGTTTTAAATTCAAAATAACCTCTATCACATCCTGCTGTACTCCTTCGATGGCGGAAAATTCGTGCTGCACTCCATCAATCTTCACACATTCCACTGCCGCGCCAGGAAGAGATGAGAGAAGAACACGACGCAGGGCATTGCCAATCGTGGTCCCATACCCTTGATGACAAGGCAAAATGACTACCTTACCTATGGTAGGATCCTTCGTCTGTTGAAATTCGATGGTCGTCGGAAGAAATATATGCTCCATAGTGATGTGCATTATCGAGATGAATAATACTCGATGATTGGTTTGACATCAAAAATTTTTTCCATGTCTTCATCTTTGGGAGCATGAAGGATCTTTCCCTCTTGTTTCTCAGGATCAAGAGCGATCCACGACGGAGGGGTATGGCGGCGAAGCTGCTCTCCCACCGAAACAAAAATCTTCTTCTTTTTCTTCGTCTCCCGAAGCGTGACTACATCGCCTATCCGAACCACATACGATGGAATATCCATCTTTTTCTTATTCACATCAAACATGCCGTGATTCACAAATTGGCGGGCTTGCGCTCGTGTGCCTGCAAATCCCATCCGGTACACGACATTATCAAGTCGGAATTCGAGCGTCTGGCGGAGCATGATCCCAGAGTCACCGGTACGTCGTGTTGCTTCCCGCACATACCGACGAAATTGTTCTTCGCGGATTCCGTATAAAAATTTTGCCTTTTGTTTTTCAAGGAGTTGTTCTCCAAAAGAAGAACGTCGAGTTGGTCGTCGTCTCTGCCCATGCACGCCAGGCGGTTGCTGAAGGCGACGCGCGACTTTTGTCGGATTCGTTTTGAGACCCAAGTGAATGCCAAAACGTCTTGCAATTTTATTTTTTGGTCCAATGTATCGTCCCATAAATAATAGTTCGGAGTTGTCATTATAACATTATACTCGTCGTCTCTTGGGCGGACGGCAGCCATTATGCGGAATGGGTGTGACATCTTTTATAGAAAGCACCTGTATTCCATTGGTGTGAAACGCTCGGATGGCCCCCTCGCGTCCTCCGCCAATTCCTTTGATATATACGCTTACTTCTTTCACGCCATAGGGCTTGAGCGCTTCCGCCACTTTTTTGACCACCTGACTCGCGGCATACGGCGTCGCCTTTTTTGGTCCTTTGAATCCCACACCTCCGGCGCTACTCCAACCAAGCGCGTCACCATTCTGATCGGTAACAGTGACGATTGTATTATTAAATGTGGCCTGAATATAGGCGCGTGCATGGCTCACCTGCTGAATAATTTTCTTCTTTTTCTTTGTTTTGGTTGTTTGAACAGTTTTTACCATAGTTTCATTACCTTTAACCTTAGGTTTTTTGCGCCGACGGTTTCTTGCCACTTGGCGCAAGATTCCGCTTATTTCCACGAACAGTGCGGGAATTCGTTTTGGTACGCTGTCCTCGCACAGGCAAACGCTTGGTATGCCGAACACCCCGATAACATTTAATATCTTTGAGTCGCTTGATATTACTCGAAACTTCTCGACGCAGATCACCTTCGGTTTTATACGTCTGCTCCACCACGCTACGAATCGCGTCTTCTTGTTCTCGTGTCAGATCCTTCACTCGAATATCTTCTGAGACACGAGAAACCTTGAGAATCGATCGGGCATTCGGTGAACCGATTCCATACACATAGGTAAGAGCGATCACCACGCGTTTTTCCTTTGGAATTGTAATACCTGCGACACGCATAATAAAAGTTATGATGCTGCTCTTTTCTTCTGTTTCTTTCCCTGTCGTTGCTTGTGGCGCGCGATTTCACAAATCACATAAACAACCCCTTGTCGGCGAACCACTTTGCATTTCTTACATCTTTTTTTTACCGATGCCTGCACCTTCATAAGATACAAAAAAACATATCAACCACTGCCGTCCGACCGCGGCCGGACACAGGTTGATATTTCAGTTGAAATTCTCGATTAATACCGATAGATTATCCGGCCTTTTGTCAAATCGTACGGTGTCATTTCTACTTTGACTTCATCACCAACCGAAAGTCGAATTTTGTGCATTCTCATCTTTCCGGAAAGATGGGTGATGACTTCGTGATCACTCTCGAGCTTGACGCGAAACATCGCGCCTGGGAGTGCCTCATAGATAACACCACGAAATTCTACCACGTCTCTTTGTTTTGCCATTGAAACGAAATTAAGCCCCCGTATTGTACAGACTGATCGTCTCCCTGTCAAGGAGCGCCTCTTTGCGGGGTGTGTATAACGTCTTTTGAGATCTTGGTTCGGTAGACCCAATATTTATACAGAAAAAAATTCCAGCTCACCATAGCGGCAATCGCGCACAGCCGAACCAGCCGATAGTCAAATCCAAGAATTCTTCGAAAGAGATACATGGTTCCGGCGCTAAAGGCATAATTCCATCCCGCGAGAATGCCATACCGCACCATCTGCTGATGAGGAATATCACGATTACGAAATGACCAATACTTATTCAACGTAAAATTATAAACAAGCAGGAGGGCTTGATTGGAAATAACAGCAACCTCTGGGAGCAGCCCTAATTTTTCTTTCAATAAAATAAGGGTCCCCAGATCAAGAACAAGACCAGAGACGCCGACGATGAAATACTTGCTAAATTCTTTCCGAATAGACCAGAGGTAGAAAAGAGAGGGTTTCATGATATTGCACTATATCATGGACAAAAACAAAAAGAAACTTCATTTATTCCAATATCGCTTTCATTCTCCTCATCCCGGCGCCGAGCGCTTCTTCTTTGAGAATTTTAAAGTGGCCTAAGACTCTGGTTTGCTCGACATGAGGCCCCCCACAAATTTCGCGACTGAATGTGGGGTCTTCCGGATTCGCGCGAGCGATGCCGGTTGGATCGCCAACCGTGTATACTTTTACTTTCTCCTCATATCGCTCTGGAAAAAGGCCAATCACTTTTTGATCATAAGCTTCCTTCACTGTCATTTCTTGCCAAGAGACAGGGTAGTCGCAGGCAATAGCGGCATTGATGAGGTCTTCAACTTCTTTGATCTCTCCATCTGTCATCTTTGCTGGATGAGAAAAATCAAACCGCAATCGCTCGGGCGTGATATTACTCCCCTTTTGTTCCACATGGTCGCCGAGCACGCGTTTGAGAGTGACGTGCAACAAATGCGTTGCTGTATGATATTTGACACTCATTTCGGAATGATCCGAAAGCCCACCTTTGAATTTTTGTTCTGAACCTGAGCGAGAAAGTTCTTGATGTTTTTTTAACTCTGTATCAAATCCTTCTCTGTCCACCGCCAAACCACGTTCTTTTGCCAACTCTTCGGTCATCTCGATGGGAAAACCATATGATTGATATAAATCAAAGGCATCTTTGGCAGAAATTTGCTCACGACTGCCTAAAAACTCGGAACTTAAAATCGAAAATTTTTTGATCCCTTCTTGGAGCGTACGCTTGAATTTTTTCTCCTCGTTTTCCATTTCCAATATGACGTAGTCCTTCTTTTTGGCCAGTTCTGGATAGGCTAATTCATAGGCCGATATAACAGAGGTCGCGATCTCGGAACAAAACGTCTCTTGAATACCAAGTATTTGGGCAAAACGAATCGAGCGACGCATGAGTCGCCTGGTGAAATATCCTTGATCTTTATTAGAAGGTACTGCGCCGTCAGCAATCAAGAATGTCGCAGCGCGCAAATGATCCATAATAACCCGGAAGGCTTTGTCCGTCTCTTCAGCACTGCCATATGATTGATGAGAAACACGCTCGAGCGTTTGTCGCATTGGTTGAAAAATATCAATCATGAATACATCCGGGTTGTCGTTTACCGCTCCCGCTAGACGCTCGAGTCCGCCGCCAAAATCAACATTCTTTTGTGGTAATTGTTCAAACCCATGATCTTTCTTTACATATTCCATGAAGACGTTATTCCCAATTTCAAAAAATCGACCGCAATCACAATTAACATGACAGAGCTGATCTTTCCAGACGGATTGTTCATGAAGTCGAAGATGCTCACCAAAATCCCAAAACATTTCTGTGTCTGTTCCACCAGGTTCGCCGACCGGCATATGCTCTGGCACGCCAGCTCGGCTCCACCAATTTTTCTCGGCTCCATAATAGAAAATACGAGCGTCCCCATTCATGCCGTCTCGCTGAGAATTATCTTGGATGCCATTTGATACTCCGACTTTCTGAAAAAGATCCTGCCACAATCTTGCTGATTCCTCATCTTTTGGAATGCCAATCTCTTCCTTCCCTCGAAAACACGTGACATATAATCGATTTGAATCAAGCCCGAGTTCTTTTGTGATAAACTCAAAAATCCATAGGATCTGTTCTTTTTTGAAATAATCCCCGAGTGACCAATTACCAAGCATCTCAAAAAATGTTGTGTGCCGATTATCCCCCACCTCATCCATATCCTGAGCACGGAAACATTTTTGCGAATTTGCAATGTTGGTCCCGAGTGGATGTTTTTGACCGAGAAGATACGGCACCATGGGCTGCATGCCGGATCCGGTAAAGAGTGTTGTCGCATCATGTTCTGGCAACAGGGAAGCAGAGGGTACAATGGCGTATCCTTTCGTTTGAAAAAAATCAAGATATTTTTGTCGAATGTCGCCGGTAATCATAATTCACTCAATCACTCCTCCCCCCAAACATTCACCTTTTTTATAAAATACCGCGAACTGTCCCGGGGTCACGGCGCGTTGCGGATGATCAAATGCAACAATGATGACTTTTTTCGCCCGACGCGGATCCGCCTTTGGCGGAGACTTGAGACTTTTGACTTGAGACTTTTGAAGTGGCTGTCGATGCCGCAGTCGCACTTCACATTTTAATGGAAACCGCGACTCCTGTCCACCTCTCACCCAATGAACATCGGTCACGGTGATTTCTTTTTTATACAACAACGGATCATTCTCAAAGCCGACAACGAGTTCGTTTGTCCTTCTTCGTTTATCAGCCACAAATAATGGAGGATTGTCTTTGCTCTGAACTCCGAACGCCGAACTCTGAACTCCAAAGTGCCTCTGTCCAATCGTATAAAACGCCAAACCATCATGCTTCCCAATGATCTGCCCAGATGACGTCACAATATTTCCACGCTTCTCCTTGATTTTTTTCTTCAAAAATTCCTTCATTGATACTTCTCCCACAAAACAAATCCCCATACTTTCTTCTTTTCCCGCGGTTGGCAATCCAAATGTTCGAGCGAGAGCCCGGACTTCTGGTTTTGTATACTCGCCGATAGGAAATAAGACATGAGAAAGTTGATTCTGACTCAGTTGATGCAAAAAATACGTCTGATCTTTATTTGTATCTTTGGCTTGCAGAAGGTGAAAAAAATAAGGGATTGTTTTCTTGATTCTCGCATAATGTCCTGTCGCCAAATAATAGAAACCTAAGGCTTTTGCTTTTTCAAGCCATACGCCAAACTTAATAAACGTATTGCACAACACATCAGGATTTGGCGTCCTTCCTGCCTGATATTCCCGATACAGATAGTCAAGGACATGATTCGAATATGCTTTGGTAAAATCAAATTTCAACAATGGAATGCCAAGATGCGCGGCAACACGCAGGGCATCCCTATACTCGTTTGGCCAACATGATCTTTTTCCTCTCTCTGAACTGTCGTCATATTGCACCATAAACGCTCCCACCACATCATATCCTTTTTCCACGAGCAAAGCGGCGGCCACAGATGAATCAACACCGCCGGACAGGGCAACGAGAACTTTCTGCTTTGGCTTTTGTTTCATACGTAGGACATACGCGTTTGCCTCTCAAAGAGGCGTTCACCTCTCTTTTTCTCGTGAGGACTGTGTGAGCGAGGTGATACGCCCGTTCCCGGACGTGTGCGGTCGCAGGGCGTATCACCGATCCTCAGAAGGACGCGAGTTTCCTCAGCGAGAAAAAGAGAGGTGAACGCCGATGGCAAACGCGTACGTCCTACTGAAAATAAACGTATCGTTGCGTTTATGCTACATGACTTTGTGAGAAATGCAAAGATGAGATGGTCTGATCCTACTGGGATGTTGCCTGGCCACCTCACTTTTCCTTATCATGTCAAGGATATCTGCTGTATGAAGCATCGTCACGATTCCTTTTTTTTGTGCCTCCAATTCTCAGGGGCAAAACAGGCGTGTAGAGAGCGTTCTGGGTGACTATGATGCTGTTCGAGTTTTGCGCGTGCGTGTTTTGGAGGCAAAAAAAAGTGATGGGATGGCGTGAGAGGAAAAAAAATCGATATGAGTTCATTCGTATCGCAACGCCTCAATCGGATGTTTGCGCGATGCTTGACGAGCAGGATACAGCCCAAAGACAAGACCGGTGGCTGTGGAAACAATAAGCCCGATGAACGTAGCGGAGAGTGGAAAGTGAAACATCCACCCTCCGGAAACAACACGAGAAAGAATAAATACAGTGGCAAACGAAAATAACGCGCCACAGAAAATACCCGCCATGCCGCCAATACTTGTAAGAAGAACTGCTTCAAATAAAAATTGGGAAAGAATATCCCGATTGGTGGCGCCAACGGCTTTGCGGAGTCCAATCTCGCGAGTCCGCTCTGTGACGGATACAAGCATGATGTTCATAATGCCGACTCCACCAACAAGGAGTGAAATTCCTGCAACAGAAACGAGAAGAATGGTGAGGATACCTGTGATAAAACCCACTCGCTTCACAATGTCTTCCTGTGTTATCACATGAAAGTCATCTTTGTCCGGGTCCAGAATCCCATGCTGTTCTCGGAGTGTCAATATCACATCATGCACGACGCGAGGAACCACTGTTTCATTTTCCGCACGGATCATCATGGTATGAAAATAATCAATGCCAAGGAGATACTGCTGAGCCGTGGTATAGGGAATAAACACCGTATCGTCCACCGGAAAAAACGCTACCTGGCCTTTTTTGGGAAGCACGCCGACGACTCGAAATGTTTTTGATCGAATTTTTATATGTGAACCCATCGCTTCAGATTCGCCAAACAGTTTCTTTTTTACTTCAGCCCCAAGCACTGCGACGGCTGCTTTTTCCCGCACATCATCTTTATTAAAAAAAGTGCCAAACTCTGGAGTAATCTCCATGATGGTTTCAATACTTGACGCCGCGCCGAGGACATTCGTCCGTATTGTCTCTTCTCGAAATGTCACGGGTACGACTTGAATGACATTGGGGCTTATTTCTTTAATACCACGGACATTGATCGGATTGAGGAGCGATTCGAGATCGCGAGACGTAAGTGAATCGGTAAACACTTCCGCGAAATTCGACGGCCCTTCAGGTTCTCGGCCAGGTTCGACAAAGATAGTTTCAGCGCCGAGTCCTCTAATTTGGTTCAAGATCAGTTCTTCGGCGCCTTTGCCGACAGCCATGACAAGAATAATCGCGGTAATGCCAATCACAATACCAAGGATGGTGAGAATCGAACGGCCCGTATTCACTCGAAGGCCTCGAAATGCTGTGGAGACATATTGTCTTGTTTTCATATCTATTGATCAATACGTATCACTTTCAATAATTCCGTCCTTCATCCGAATCGTCCTTCTCGCATATCCCGCAATTGCGAGATCATGCGTAATCAAAATAATCGTATGATTTCCTTCTCTATGCAGACGCTGAAAAATCTCCATCACTTGTCGACCAGAGACAGAATCGAGATTGCCTGTAGGTTCATCAGCAAAAAGAATGCGCGGGTTCATGACAAGAGAGCGAGCAATCGCGACACGCTGTTTCTCACCACCGGATAACTGCGAAGGTTCATGATTGATGCGGTGGGTAAGCCCGACACTTGCAATCGCGTCCTCAGCCCGACCCTTCCATTCTTTCTCTGGAATATCCGAGTAGAGGAGGGGCAACATGACATTGTGAAGCACTGATGTCCGAGACAATAAAAAAAATGCTTGAAATACAAACCCCATGGTCTCGTTGCGAATATGAGCGAGTTCTGCATCGGGAAAGTCTTCAATAGATTTTCCCATAAATTGATAGGTGCCGGCACTATGGCGATCAAGAAGCCCTAAAATATGGACAAGGGTAGATTTTCCAGAACCAGACGGACCCATGATCGCGACAAATTCTCCTTCAATAATAGAAAAAGAAACACCACAGAGCGCGGGGGTTTCGAGAAAATCATGGGAATACACTTTAGTAAGGTTTTGAACTTCGATAAAAGACATATCGAAATAATCAATGAACTCATAGCGAGTTTCCGTATCTCTCGTGAGAGGAAAAAACCTAGCTCATGAGTTACATGTTCAATAAGCAATGGTCAACGATCAACTTTCAATTTTTGATCGTTTGTTTTCCTCCACAAACACCACGACCTTCTCCCCTTCCTCGACACCATCCACAATCTCCACAAATCCATCCGCGCCTCGAAGGCCGAGTGTCACCTCTTTCTCCACGATCTCTTCTTTTTGATTTGGTGTCTCGATCACCCGAACAATCTGTTTTCCATCTTTTGAAATAACTGCGCGCTGTGGGATAGCGACGACGTCCTTTTTTGATGCGCCAATAATGGTGACGTCCACCGTCATCCCAGATTTCACACGATCATCATTCGTCGCAAGCTGAATGGTGGTTTTGTATGTGGTCACTCCATCAATCACTGTTTCTGCGGGATCAATGGCAATGACGGCGCCGTGGAATTCTTCCGCATCACCATAGGCATCAAACGTCATGGCCACCGCGTTGCCCACCCGCACTTTTGCCATGTCTGCTTCTGGAATATATGCCTCAATATCAAATGGATCACTCGAAATCATGGAGACCACAGGGGTATACGCCGCGACAATTGCTCCCACCGGAGACGGCGCCGCAGTGATCGTACCCTCAAATGGCGACCGTATCACCGTTTTCCCGAGCTCTGCTTGAATACGGGCAACGGTCGCTTGCGCTTGTTTTACCTGTGCTCCGTATGTCTGCACCGTAGCCTCAGCCTGCGTTATCACTGTGTTTTGTACCGCAATCTGCTCGGCTGTGGCGCCGGCTTTTTTCAGCGCCAATTCTTTTTCCGCGCTTTCGAGCGCGTTCTTCGCTTCTGTGAGCTGTGCTTGCGCCGCAAGGATTGACTGCGCATTTGTGGCCTTTTGCGCGACAATGAATTGTTTCTGGTTATTGATCGCGCTGATTTGCGTATTGATAACCCCGCGCGCCGTATTCACAGTTGACTTATACGATGCCGCGTTCGCCGCCGCCACTGCCTCGGTAAGTTTTTCAAAAAAAGTTCGAATCACGACGAGTTGTTTTTCTACCGCGATGAAAGCTACATCTATTCCCGGATAATCAGATGGAAGCGTGTCAACAGAATTTTTTAATTTTTGCAAAGCATTGCGAGCGAGCAACCGCTGATATTCCGTATCAAATTCAAGTTGAAAATTCGGAATAGAGAATGCGATCTGCGGATTCGAACCGTTGTCATCGATAAAAAGCTCATCAATCTGTTTGTTCTGCGCGTCATCGATTTTCGTAAACACATCTTGCAATATATCCGAAACATCCCCATACACATTCGCAAGATCTACATCGCCTTTTTTCTTTGCGTCATCAAGCGTGGCCTCTGCGTCTGCGCGTGTTTTTTTGGCATTTGCCACGCTCGTTTCTGCGATCGTGATCTCTTCTTTTCTAATCCCAAGCTCCAATTCTTTCAATTTCACTTTTTCCCTCTCGCGCGCTGCCTGATATTGTGCAAGCATGCCTTCAGCGCTCTCTATCCCAGCCTGCGCGTTTGTGAGTTCTGCCATGAGATTGGCATTATTCAGGACTGCCAAAAGTGCGCTCTTTTTCACTTGATTTCCAACGGTGGCAAAAAGAGAAACAATCCGGCCACTTTGCTCAAATGACAGATCCACCCGATCTGCCGGAGTCACTCGGCCAGTGACAATCGTCTCTTCCATCACATCACGACGCTTTGCAATGATGGACTCATAGCGAGAATCTTTTTCTCCTTTTCCAAATGCGCTCATCGCTATCCCTCCAATCACAAGGACGCCGATGATGACCCAGGGAATGTATTTTTTAGGAACGCGAAGTTTTGAAATGTGAATCATAGTCTGGTCATCTTATGCTAAAAAGATGACATGTGTCAACAACGATGGGACACCCGTCGGGACGGGTGATCTCCCTCCACGTATGGGTGTCACAACGTCCTATCGTGTGATTTGGAATTTGAAGAACTCCTTGCATGATCTTGGAAATGTCGAAGTGTCAACGATTCTTCCGCAAGATGTCATTTGGAAAGAAACATCGGGAAAAGACATCGGTGTTCTCTCGTACAATCCAACGACGCGACAGGTTCGTTGGCAAATATCCAAACTTCCAAAAGACATCAAGCAAGCACAGACTTGGTTTGATGTGGCCATCACTCCTACTGACTCTTAACACGTACCTTAACGAATACACGGTATGATTTTGAGTCAGATTCGAAGCCCTGGAACCGTAAAAAACGCAGGTGTATCCGTAGATACAGTGAGGATTTTTTATGGTGAAGGGCGAGAAGGTGATCAAAATCATAGGTTGTAGTGTTGAGGTACGTGTTAAGAGTCAGTAAATCCGCGGATGTGGGTAAGTTCATGAAACTGACCAA
Source organism: uncultured Gammaproteobacteria bacterium (assembly GCA_964374115.1). Classification (GTDB taxonomy): domain Bacteria; phylum Patescibacteriota; class Patescibacteriia; order Magasanikbacterales; family UBA922; genus CAYJXK01. Next base: position 103 of record CAYJXK010000002.1, on the reverse strand, counting down.
TCAAACGACATTGGAAGCAACGGACCTGACAACGAAAACTCAAACGAACTCGCAGTAGTCTAATCTAAATGCACCACCTTAATGGTAAAATATGGCTTTATCC
>CAYJXK010000001.1:11757-118827 GCA_964374115.1 uncultured Gammaproteobacteria bacterium | reverse complement strand
CCGAAGTTCAAATGAAGTTATTAATGAAGTGGTGCATTGAAAATTTGACTATTCGCATTTAGATTAGACTACTGCATAATTGTCAGATTCTTGACCAATATGCGTTATTATGGTATAGTCCTCCATTGTCATCTTTCTTGATGACTGTGTTCTTTTTACACATTGTGTGTGAACGACAACCCAAGCGTCCAAGGAGGATGACATGAGCGACATCATGAAAGCGGCGAGAAAGGTGGAAGAGCAAGTAAACGGGATGTACCGTTTCTTCCATACGTTCCCCCGGACGAGCTGGAACGAAATGGATACAATCATCCATCTCCAAGCGATGATCAAAACCCTCGGCAGTCGCGTTCCACTTCTGGTAAGCCGGGATACCAAGAACGGCCTTGTGGTCGACATGGTGATTCGTCCCGGCGAACCATTCATCGTTCTTCGTGCCGATCTCGACGCGCTTCCGATTCAGGAGGCAACTGGCCTGCTTCACGCAAGCAGGTACCCCGGCGTCATGCACGCCTGCGGGCACGACGCCCACAGCGCCATGCTCTTCGGAGCGCTCTCGGCCATCGCACAGGGCCATGTGAATGTGAACCGGAACCTCCGCTTCTTCTGGCAGCGGGGCGAGGAGAGCCCGAATTCGGGCGCCAAGAATGCGATTGCTTCTGGTGTGCTCGACCATGTCGAAAGGGCCTTCGGCCTCCATGTGTGGCCGGATATGCCGGTCGGCGTGTTCCAGGGGTCTGCCGGTCCCATGTTCGCGCAAGTCGGCCGCCTCGAAGTGAAGGTCACGTGTCGTGGTGGCCATGCCATGGACGCTGATGTCGTGAGTGCAACAGATGTACTCGCTGATCTGAATCAGGAGATGCGGATCCTCAACAAGCATCATCTGGATCCCGATAAGACCCGTTTCTGTTGTACCATGAACCACGCAGGCGACGCCTTCAACGTGAAACCGGCGGAGGGAACGGCTATGTATAGCTGGCGGGATCACCTCAGCCAGACAGAGCGCGAGCGCGACATCCAAAAAATCCTTGCGACGGTGCGGATCGCAGAGCAGCTCAATCCGGGCGCAACGATCACGGCCGAGATGAAGTGGGGCTGTCCGGTGCTCAACAACGATGGAGAAGCCATGAGTTGGCTCGACGATCGGCTCGAGGCGACCGGTCTCGGCAAGTTGATGCCCTTCAAACCCTTCATGGGCGGCGAAGATTTCGCCTACTTCACTCTTCAGGTGCCGAGTATGTATACCATGCTCGGCGCACACGCCGAAGGCTCGGGTCCCATCCACTCCCCCACCTTCCAGACCAACGAAGACGCTCTTCCCCACGGCGTGGCCTACTGGCTCGCGATTGCGACGAGCTGACGTCGGCCCCCACACGGAAACAAACAATGCCCCCCTCAGTCCCTGTTCCGATTTTTGGAGCATACCGAAGGGGGCATCTGCATTTTTATAGACGAAACTTTCTATACAATTTTGAGAACTCAAATGTTACTGGATATCAACGTCAAGAAGATACGTCATCACAGCAACAGCGACTTCTGTATACGGCGTGTATTTCATGTGGAGTGATCGCGGATCTGAATCCACTTCGTCTTTTACTTCTCCGCATCGAGGAGTAATGACTGCGAGAAGCGCCTCGCTTCGCATCTTTGCCATTTCAGCAAGGCCGACTGGATTGAATGTTTGTTTCACATGTTCGGAAAGATCAGGCGCGAGCGCTTTTCCACCTGCTTTTGTGAGCACCAGCACATCCACATCACCAATAAAATTATTGAGTGCGTCGTAGGTAAGATTTTTGAGTCCATTTTGTTTGGCTCGAGCAACAACTTCTTCTCTGATCGGAAATTTTCCACCCAAATCATCAATCACAATGTCCGCACCATACAACCCGAGCACTGGGATAAGCGATGCGCAACATCGGCCGCCGCCGCTTTTCGCGCCAGGTGTTCCATATATGCCGACTTTGAGACCTTCAAATGGACGACCGAGATGTGTCGCAATGTCCGCAAGAAGCATAATGCCAGCAAGCGCGTGTTCTCTCGTTCCAGTTCCACCATTAATAATCGGAACTGAAGAAACTCGCGCGGCCCTCTCTGCCGCGTCATCTTCTGGATGCCGCATCAAGATGCAATCGACAAATGATCCATACGTGACGATAAGATCTTCCCACGTTTCGCTTTTTCCGAGTGTTTCGTCTTTTCCTATGGTACTCTCTGCAAATCCCACCCATCCCCCGCCTGCTCGAATCATTCCTGATTGAAAAGCAGTCATGGTGCGGATAGATGTTTGTAAAATAAGCGTTGCAATCACCTTGCTTTGTAAAACATTCTGTGGAATTCCTTCAGTAACAAATTTTTTTGTCCTGCGCATTAGTTCATCATACCCTGCTTTGTCAATATCTTGGGCTGAGATAAAATGTTTTGGAGGCATATCACAGTATTGTTAAAATTTCATTAAAACGTACGCGTTTGCCTCTCAAAGAGGCGTTCACCTTTCTTTTTTCTCGTGAGGACTGTGTGAACGAGGTGATACGCCCGTTCCCGGACGTGTGCGGTTGCGGGGCGTATCACAATTTTCTCACACTCCCCAACTCCCCGTCAACTTCGACCATCGTGCCTTCCGAAAACACACGGGTGGCATTCTTTGTGCCGACGATGCAGGGGATTTTAAGCTCTCGAGAAACAATCGCGGCGTGCGATGTGATGCCGCCTTCGTTGGTGACAATAGCACGACAACGTTTCATCGCAGGAACATAATCAGGATTAGTGGTAACCGCGATCATGATATCGCCATTCTCCACCCGTCGAAGATCGTGGCGTGTGCGCACAATAACTACCCGACCGCGGACAATACCACGAGATGCAGAAATACCTTGTACTTCTTCTGCTTGGTTCTCTACAGCGCTCCCAAGTTCTTGTTGAATGTATGCATTCATTTTTTCGCCGCCTGCGACCACCAATGGCCCGCCATCTTTGATCATCAAAAAATATCCGGCTGTTCTTTCTTTGATGTCTTCCGTGGATGGCCCTACTCCTTCACGCAAAAATTGTTTCGTCTCGTCAATTGTGAGATAGCTTGCGTCAGTACTCTCCACGCCAAGGCGTCGGCTGATTTCGAGAAACAATGGCCGACCAAAAAAACTTCCACGGCGACGATAATCATCGCGCTCGTCTTTGATAAAAACCAAATCATGGACCATGGCAAGTAATTCTCGTTCGCGATCTTCGAGAAAAAAAATCGTAAAAAATCGTTGGAATGCATCACGAATTTTTTCACATCGAAAGGTGCGTTCGCGATATTCTTTGCCTATTTCTTCTTCACTCTTTTCAAGAATGACGCTGAGCTCTTTTTTCATATCAACTGGATTCCACGGAGGATCTATCACATCATAACAGGGAATAAATCCGAACATGCGTGCCAATCGTTCAGATTCTTTTTCTCGCGCCTCATCTCCGAGATCATTCTTTTTTATGGCAAGAGCAAGTGAGCAGATCTCTTGTTGAAATGTGGAAATCGCATTTTGCTCGTCGGGTGAAAAAATGACATCAAACCAATATTGATACTCACTCATGTTGTTTGCTCTCTCGAGGACACAGACCAATGCGGCCTGAGCCGCATCGGCAAGAAGGGGCTCTGTGGAAAATGGAATCCAAATCGGCGCGTTGAAATGTTCTTGATGATGAATAAATATGTCATAGAGCTCCGCGAGTTCTTCGTTCGAAAGTGTTGGGTTCACCTGCCTCCCAACATTCTCTGCCGCCCTCACCCAATCAAATTGTACGCGTTTGATCATTGATTTGTAATAATTCCAAGAGTCGGCGGTGCGATAGACCACATCAAACACTGCTTTTTGCGCTCTTGCCCACTCTCTACTATCCATATAGATCTCATGATTCTTGCCTTCTCCAGGCTTCACGAGCAGATGCTCAATCTGAACACCAAAACTGTTCTTCCATAATTCGGATCGAAAAACACACATGACGATTTCGAATCGCTGGAGAGAAAATTTTCGCGCGAAGTAGGCTTGCCAATGGGGGTTGGACATATATTTTTACATGAAGCATCATTTGATTCCTTTTTTCTGCGCCTCCAACTCTTTTTTTACCATCCCCTGCTCCGCATCCACCTCTACCATATCGCCTGTCTGAAATATTTTCGTCGCATCTCTCGTCCCAATCACGCATGGAATTTTGAGCTCACGAGAAATAATCGCCGCGTGACACACAATGCCTCCTTCATCCGTCACGATTGCTGCTGCTTTGTATATTGCAGGCATATAATCTGGATGCGTCATGTTTGCGATCAAAATTTCTCCTGGTTGCATATTCGGCACATCTTTGAGATGCAGGATCACACGGGCTTTTCCTCGGACGACGCCAGAATATGCGATGCGGCCATGCGCTGTGGAAGATACGGAGTTTTGCCCAAGGTCAGGAATTTTGGATTGTATGAATGCCTCTCGTTCTTTTGGATCCGCTATCACCCGCGTTTTTTCTGGAGTGAGAAAAATGACGTAGTTTTCTTTTGCGCGTTCTCTCAATTCATCCGCCTCTGGTAGCGCACGCGTTTCGAGCGCGTCGTTCATCTCTTTTTTAGTCAAGTGGCCGGCATATCCAAAAGGAAGTTTAAAATTATGCTCAAAAATACGATAAAACTGCGCGGCATTGGTGAGCGCCCATTTGTATTGATCAGCTCTTTCTGTGCGAAGAAACACATATGCATGAATGATCTTCGCTGTACGAAGAAGCTCAGGAGCATGCCTGAGAGTTGTCCACACTTTTTCGACGCGTTTTTTTATTATTTCTCTTTCTTTTCTCATGTGTGTAAGATCTTCGTCAGGATTTTGAAAAGAGTCTATCTGACGGAGAAGATCGTCCTCTGTCCAATATCGATCATTTACAGAATACCCCGCAAGATGTCCAAATTGCTCCACCACATTCTTCAACTCACTCGTATCACTTCCTCGTATCTTCCACTCAAGAAGCGCTTCAATGAGCTGTTGCATCTGAATAGGTTTCGTCGAAACAGCCAATGCATTATACATTGTTTGCCAATCAGAAAATTTTTTCTGAAGTTCTTGCACGAACCAATCCTCAAGAACATATGTGATCGACCATGGAATCCAAATATACGGGTGGTATCTATTCCATGCATCAACATAGGCCCGATAGACAGCGAGCATGTCCGGTGTATCAAATGAATGTTTCGCAGTATCAATAAGCCGGAGCGTTGTGTCTCGAAGAAGAGAAACATCTCGAAGAAACTCTTGCGAATGCGCCTCAAGCGACCATGAATCGCTCCGTACTACAGCCGCATACATCTCCATGAGAGCATGAAATTCATCTTCATGATACCATCCTTCCCATTTCGCGTTCCCGAGGCCAATATAGATAACTTCGGTAAGCGGTGAATTCGGGAACACAAATTGAGGCCCCACAATAGGGATTTCAAAATCTTGTACTCGCGTGGGACGTGTGTAAATTTTGGTAAAATTGTGATTTGGCATACTCATACTTTCCTCACCACTCCCATATGTGCATCCACTTCGACCATCTCACCATCAGTAAAAATCTGCATCGCATCTTTCACGCCAACAATACACGGAATGCCAAACTCCCGGGAAAGGACTGCCGCATGCGATGTGACCCCGCCCTGCTCAGCAACAATCGCTACTGCTTTTTTCATGAGTGGCACAAAATCCGGTGTGGTCTGGTTTGTAACCAAAATATTTCCAGATTCAAATTGATGAAACTGATCACTGCCGAGGATCACCCGCGCGATCCCCTGCTTTTTACCAGGGCTCGCGGGAGTCCCTTTTGCTTCTGTTATGCCACTGTAATCCTTATAGAACATAGAAAGATCGTGGAATTGTAATTCATTTCGTGTTACAATCGCGCATCCGTCTTTGTCGAATAATGATAGACATCCTTTCTGTCGCTCTGCGGCAATTGATCGAAATTTCTCTGGATTCCCAATCAACTCTTCGAGCTCAAAAAACATAACAGAGAGAAGAAGCTCACGATCAAATGAGAGCTTCTCTGCCAATGCATCCACGGCAGAAAAAATAAAATGATTGAGACGGAGTACCACTTGTTTGCGACAATCTTGAATATACGCGGAGTCATCCGCAAACTCCACAAATGCCCGTGCGAGTGGCGATGCATGGAGCGATGTGAAAAGGTGTTCTCGATCTGTCCTTATTTTTTCAAATCGCCTCTTTTCTTGTACCAAAGATTCGGAAGGGTTTCTTATTTCTGAAATTTCTTGCAACACTTCATCGGCTGTTTTCGGAATACTCTTGAGATAATTATTTTCCACCCAGTAATATCTCCGTACAATATCTTGAATATCCCGCATATCTTTGGTGCATGCTACCTCAAGAAGAGCGAGATGATACGAGGAAACAAATGTTCGATATGTGGGCTCTCTGAGGGACGCGAGGAGAGAAACCTCCGGGGTATTCTCGAGATATTTAGAAAGATAAAAAGGAAACCAATCATCTTCCTCAAACGTCAAAAGTGAATCAACGACATATCCCAATCCTTGGCGAGAACCCATCTCAATGAGCGCAAGCACACTTTTCACAATTGCAGATGGTGACATTTTTTGATAATTCTTTTTTTCTTCTTCTCGCGCGGCCATATCAAATAGCTGAAATTGTTCTTGATAAGAAGCAAAAAATTTTTTTCCAAAAGAAATATCACGTTCGAGCGATGCAAATAATTCATTTCGAACCTTCTGCATTTCCTCGACTCGCCACATCCAATCAAACTCCCGCTCCATGGTCCAATTTTGAAAAAAGAGCCCATGCGGCATGGCGAGCGGAGAATACTTTGGCGCGATATTCACGGCAAAATACGCTTGCGCAAAGATAGGAAGCATATACGCGCCATAGTGTTTACGAAAATACGCATCATACCGATGCGAGAGAAAATCATCGAGGAGTCTGGCTTTGTCTTCGGGCGTGTTGAACATAAATATAAGAGCCTGTCTCACAGCATAAGACAAAAGCTTGCTTCTGTCCATGATATGTAAGAGCCTGCTCAAGATCTAAGGATGAGTTCAGTACATCCCCTTGACGTTGATTAAAAAAAATGATATTTATGGGGTACTGTACTACTCATGCCAGAGGAGGAGACCATGGCTGTTGTGACAGTAGACGTCAAAGAGGTGCTCAACGCCGACGGCAAGTGGACCCAAGCGACGATCGCGTGGCACACGGATGCATTGCGTCTGATAGAGCCGGTGAGAAAAAAACTCCAGCTTGCGGATGGAGAGGACAATCGCCTGTTCGATCCGACGGTGTTCCCCTCACTGACGCCGCAGGATCGACCCATGTTTCTCGCCCGATTCGCGATGTTCCGTTTCGGTGATTCCATGACGACAGAGATGATTCGCGATGCCATCAAGCACTATCGCAATCAACAGTGGGATGCGTCGACGATTCGCGCCGGACTGACCCTGTGCCAGGAGCTCGGGAGAGAGCCGATGCCCGCCGGCGTGATGCTCGGAGGAGCGCATCACAAACAAGCATTCCCATACGTGCTCACGTCTGGCCGCTGGACCCTGATCAGCCCGCAGAAAGATGGGCTGGCCTGGGAGGCTCAGACCCCATTCCTCGCCCAGAAGTTCGTCAACTTTCTGTAGGAGGATCCGGCACTTCCTAACAACAGTCCAGCATGACACACAGAGACAAAGGAGAAGAACCCCGAGCGATCATCGCACGGGGTTCACTTTGTTTTACGCGCTATCTCTTCACTTGACTTGTGAGCCGTATGTGGCAACCCACTATATGCGGCTAAAATGTATTGCCCTTTTGGTTGCCACAAAAGTGTATCAATGAGTGACTGTGGATCACGCGCCTGCTCTATATCAATCGCGAGAAGCGGAATCTGATATATATACGCAAATGTATTCGCAACAATCACTGAAACGCGCGTACTCGTAAATCCTCCTGCTCCAACCACGACCATCATCCCCTGAATGTCTCGAGTTGTGCACTGTGTCTCTTTCAAAAACGCATCCATACAAAAAAGAAGCTCTCGATTGGCTCCTTCTATTCGCTTTTCTTTGAGAGCTGTGGAGTGAAAGAGAGCGAGATGAATAATATTTTTTTCTGAAAGATTCAATAATAAGTACATATCATATTCCCAACTCATTCACTGCCTTCACATGATCGGCTTCGAACAGTGAATAGAGAAACTTGTCCATCATGTTTCTGCGATCAAAAAACTCATCCTCGGTCATGGTCGTATATCGAATTTCAAATCCAAATTCTTTTTCATATTGGCTGATAATGCGCGCAAGCGATATGGCCTTTGCCACCCCAACAATCAGAATATCCGTAGATGCGCGATGATCTCCGGTAAACTGCCCTGTGAGAAGGAGCAGACGCATATGGCCACCTTTTTCTTGCAGCGTGCGCACAAACGCTTCTTCTCCGAGGACATGCGCTTTTAGGAGAAGCGCATGCATCTCGGGGAAGAGAACTGATTTTTTATTGAGCGCGTAATACTTTCGAAGCGTGGCGCCGACTTTCCCTTCCTCGGATGCCTCATGTTTTTCTGTTTCAGTAATGATACCTGACTGCACGAGGAGCTCGAGTTCTCGTCGGATCGCATTGATATGCGCGTCAAGAAGCCGTGTGAGTTCGCGAACAAAGAAAACGTTCGTCGGATGCCGGAAGAAAACGCGTAAAAGCTTGAGGCGGGTTTTTGAACCAAAAAGGTGTTCAAGCATAGGATATCCATTGCAAAGTCGTGTGGACGTATAGTATAATAAGGACCGAATCGAAAGTCAAAAATCTGTTATACCTAGGACGTTCGCGTTTGTCTCTCTATAGAAAGGCAAACGCGAAAATTCTCATCTCATTGGTCTATGAGCGCTCTCCTCGATATCCAAGAATTTTTTGTTGAAGGAAAAGCAACGGATGCATCGCATGTTTTACTCCACATTACTGAGCCTGGAACAAAAGAAGAAATGGAAAAGGGCTATTTTTTTGCGCTTGCAGAAATTCCGAATCCATCTATCGACATTGTAGAAGCCGTCCAAGAGCTGATTGATTCGATCGAAACAGAATATTACAGCACAGAAGATGGTGACGACAAAGACGCGTTCGAGCTCACGCTCGAAATGATCAACCGCAAACACAGCGACATGCTTGAAACCCGACGCGGAGGGATTCACATACTCCTTGGCACGCTTCGAAATCAAACGCTCTCTCTCGCCCATCGCGGATCGGCGCACGCACTCGTTTTTTATCAATCCGGCGCTTCACTTGAGCGCATGTCCATTCTCGATGGAGATGAACCTTCTCCATCTCCCGCACTTTTTTCATCTGTCGTGCAAGGCCGTCTGAATATCAATGATATTGTATGTTTTGCGACAAGAGGCGTTACAGACGTTTTTTCGTATGATCGGATCGCGAAATTGCTCGGATCACGAACAGCCCGACAAAGCGCGGAACATGCGCAACGTGTGCTTCATGATATTGGCGACGGACTCTCGTATGCCGGAATTTTGATTACCGTGCTCCCGAAAAGCGCGTTTCCGAAAACGGGCAAACAGCCACTTGCCACCAAACAAGGATCAGCCGCATCCCTCAATTCTTTCCTCTCCACTCAACAAAAAACTGCGCAAACACTCTCTCCCCCGCTTCTCGGAAATATGAAACAAACGATGCGATCATATCTAGGACAAAAAAAAGAAAAGGCTCAAAAAGAAGCGCTAGATGAAAAAATCCATCGTCGCGGCATGATGGAAACAAATATTCGGTATCGCGAAACGGTGCCAAAACGTTCCTATAGTAATACCATCCTCATGATGCTTGGCAGAGCGCTGGTGAGTGGCACGATTGGGCTTGTTGGTCTTTTGAAAAAATTCATGACTATAGTGGGGAGATTGTCTATTGTTTTCATCATTCTCGTGAGCAATAAAAACAATGGGCGCAAAGACATGAGAGACAAAATCCAGGCATGGTTTGATCAAAAAATGCGCATGCTCCAATCCCTCTCGATCCTCAGCAAAGTGTTCCTCGTGAGTACGATCCTTTTCGGCGCGATATTTCTTGGAAGTATCCTCTTCTTGAAAATTCGAGAAGCCGGAGAAGCAAAAACATCAGCGTACCAGACGCTGATCCGTTCGATTGAGGAGAAAAAAACCGAAGCAGAGCAACGGCTGATTTTCAACGATCAAACACAAGCGTTGATTCTTCTCCAAGAGGCCTCTGCCATTCTCGCCACATTGCCAGAAGAAAATAAAAAACAAATAGAAACAAAAAAATCACTGCGGGCCTCTATAGAAGATACACTCATGACACTGCGAAAAATTGACCGTATATCTCCGAATGTGATCGTGAACATCAAAGCGCAATTTGGAGATGCGGACACGCGCGGGCTTGGTGGATTAGGTTCGACCCTTGTCGCGTTTGGCAAAGAGGATACACGATTCTATACCATTGACCCTACGACCAAACAGATAGATGAAAAAAACGGCGACTTACTCCCTGGTATAGAAAAAGCAGATACTCCGAAAGAGAAAGACGTGATAGTGCTTTTTGGAAAAGACAATCGTATGGCAGAATATCGAGCTGATACATCCGCGCTTCAGATCACCGATGTCTCATTTCCCAATGCCAATACATCTCTTATGGATCTTGCGCTCTACAACCAACGCCTCTATACGCTCGATCCCGCCAACAACCAAATCTACCGTCACTCAAAAACTCAAACCGGCTATGACAAGGGAACGCCGTGGATACAAGATGCTTCTCTTGATATCCGAAATGCTTCTGCGTTTGCGATTGACGGAGATATCTATCTCCTCAAAAAAAATGGAGAGGTGCTCAAAATTTCAAAAGGAATCCGAGAAGACTTCTCAATGCAGGGTCTTGACCCGGTTCTCGAAGATCCGGGGGACATTTGGACCTACAACGACGTGAACTTTATCTACATCCTCGAAGCAAAAAACAAACGCGTGATCCGGCTCACCAAAGAGGGCAAACTCGTTCGACAATACACTGCCGATGTGTGGAAAGCGCCGACAGGAATGCTGGTAGATGAAGCAGAAAAAACAATATACGTGCTCGATGATGATATTGTGTATTCATTTGGGATCTGACCATTTTTGCACAACAGCGCGACAACACGAGATCATAAAATAACCCCACTACTGGCAGGGTTATTTTAATTTCATGTGTTGGTGTAGTGATGTATTGTCGTGTTGCAGTGTTTACTTCAGCGCCACTTTTCCACCTGCCGCTTCAATCTTTGCCTTCATTATTTCCGCTTCTTCTTTTTTCATGGCTTCTTTGATCACTTTTGGCGCGCCATCAACCAGCGCTTTTGCATCGGCAAGACCAAGCCCACTCACTTCTTTGACCGCCTTGATCACCGCGATCTTGTTTGCGCCTGCCTCGGTAAGCTCGACCGTGAATTCTGTTTTCTCCTCCGCGCCCGCTGTAACTTCAGCGGAGACGGGTCCAGCTGCCACCGTCATTGTCGGAACCGCGGCAGAAACACCAAATGTATCTTCGAGAACCTTGATGAGTTCAGACAGATCAAGGACAGACATTTTTTCTATTTCACTGACGAGCGCTTTGAATTTTTCCGGGACCTCAACTGGTATTTTTTCTTCCATATTGTATAGCAATGAAAAGACTTAAACTTTTTGTTCTTTAATCGCGCCAAGCGCCATCACCAATCCTCGGATATTGCCGGCCAAAACGTTGACAAATCCAAACACAGGCGCCTGGAGTGTGCCGGCCAGTTGACCCAACAGTTGCTGTTTGGTCGGGAGGGCCGCGAGTATCAGCACCTGAGATGATGCGATAAAGGCTCCACTAAAAATACCGCCAAAAATTTTGACCACTCCATGCGCTTTGGCAAATGGCGCAACCACTTGGATTGGACCCATCTCATCTTCGAATCCAAATATAAGAGAGACGCCACCATCAAATTCATCCGCATTCACTGGCGTGCCTGTTTTTTCTATCGCGCGCTTCAGAAGTGTTTTTTTGCCGACCACATAAGCCATCTGTTGTTTTTTGCATCTCGACCGAATCTCATCTATTTCATTCATCTTGAGACCCGAGAAACTGGCAAACACAACCGATTTGGCTGTGTTGAACTTGGTCGCGAGATCATCAACAATCAGTATTTTTTGTTCGCGTGTTTTTGACATAAATAAAATCTGTGGTTTCCCACAGAGACTCTTGGTTGTTCGACCTGAAAGACGCGACGATGCGCCTTTTGATCAACCTCGGTAGCGTGTTTAACCCCGATAGACATCAGGGGGCTACTGTCTGCGGTGATGGGGACAGGATATATGAAGAAGGAAGAGGTGTCAAGGAGAGTTATCCACGGCTGAATCTTTATAAAGCAACGTGAAGATCGAGTTATGTTATGATCTGCTCCAATCGACTTTCAAGACGATCACATTTGGAACGCAATACGGCAAACTCAATATCTCAACTGAGATGAGACGCAAACGAAATACGAACCTTTTTTGAAAACAATTTTTAATTGGAGCGGTCTGGGGGGCTCCGCCCGCTGATAATTATAATTTTGAAAAATTGGTGGGCTTTCTTTTGGCGAACGGCATTTTTTCGTGCCAGTACACTGGCGCGCCGCCGCTGATTATTCTTTCATTTTTTCAGCAAAACCGCAATAATACTCCAAATTTGCCTTAGTATCATAATATTTTCTATAATCTGCGTCTCTTTGACCATCTGTAATAATTCCATTAATTTCTCTTAATTTTTTTTTGAGCCGCCCGCAATTTTTCCATTCTCTCACCGGCTTCCTTTTCCCTTTGAGACACGAGCCGAGCAAACACTGTTGGATATTCTTTAATAGTACCAACCGACATTGTTTCTCCGTTTCTTATTACAAGGTTACTATTTAATTTTCTAACAGCCTCCACATAAAAAGTATGCAATTGGTCTTTTTGTTTACCCTTAAATAGACCCTTGGCCGCGGCTTCCAACTTTTGTGCTTGTTCTTTCATTGCGGAATATTCTGATAAATAACCACCTAAAATTCTTTCTACTCCGGACAATCTTGTTATTTCGGCTTCTACTTGGGTAGGAATACGATCGCCACTTCGATAACCTCGCGATTGGATTGGACTTTTCAAATGTTTCAATAAAGCATCCGGCTCCTCGACGGCAATTCCGCCATCACTTAACCTTACAAAAATATCATCCTCGACTACATCAGCCAATTCCGGCGACATTGTCATTCTGGCTTTAAGCGTTTCCGCACTATCTTTTGATTTGGCTTCCAAATCAGCGCCATAACCGGCAAATTCTTCCTGAACTAACTTGGCGAAATCAACGGACCATTCATCAGTCTCTAGATTTGCACTATGAAAAAAATTCAGTAAAATACGAGCAACACGTTTATCACCAGCATGCCCGGGTTTGTCTAACGTATATGACTCTGCCGAAGTTGCTAATTGAACTATCTCTCTAACCATGGCTTTAAGCTCTTCTTGAGCTTGCCTCACTCGTGCTCTCATTTCTTCCGAATGTGTATCATCGTCACCAGCCTCAGCTTTAGTTAATTGTCTTTTTAACTTATTTATTTCTTCCCACTGCTTAGGAATCCCATCAAACACTCCTTGCCACGAAGGCGAACAATTTTTCCTTAACTGTTCAAAGCTCTGACGGGTAAACCTATGGGAAACTTCAACCACCCCACCCCTAACTTTCTCTTTGATATCCGGATCATTATAATATATCCCATCAAACTGTTCCCAGCATTTAATTGCTTTCTCCACAGCGCCTCTTTCTCCAAATCTTAACCCTACATCCATGTTGGAGAATGACACTGCCAAAAGTTCATCCAACAATTTAATATTAGTATCCAATTGATCTGTATATTCATCATGCTCATCATGTTGGAGCAATTCACTGCGTTGATTCATTAAATATATGTGAATATCACGTAATTCTGTATATTGGCCAGCCTCAAATAATGCGTCATACTTAAACAAATCCTCTTTTAATTTAAATGAATTACCCCGCAGCAAGCTGACGGGGTATTATCTAGCCCAGGGGGTCATGTGAATAATGAAAGCTGGGTGGTGTTGGCGTGGATTTGTTTGTAAGTGTTGTTGCCTTGATTTTTGACGTAGTTTTGTATCATGTCTTTCCCGCCGTAGAGCCCCACCGTATTGATGTAGTAGCCACTTATCCAAAATTTTCCTCCCCACAGCATTTTCTTGACCTCCGGATTCTGCCTCAATACTTCTCTGGCGATAATGCTTTTTACTGTCTGGGCTATATGCTTGGGGGGAAGCGTTGGTACGCTCTGGATCAAAAAGTGTACATGATCCGTGTCGGTTCCTATCTCGGTAAAGTGAATCTCGTATCGTTGGCTTATCTCTATGTAGGTTGCGACGATGGTTTTTTCCACCTCATCGGTAATCGCCTTACGGCGATACCGAACAGGACACACCAGGTGGTACAGCAGTGCGCTCTTGTTATGTGATTTGTGTATGTGATCTTTCTCTATTTCCATGCATATATTCTATCACATTAGTTCCCTTGCGGCGTCCCCGCAGCAAGCTGACGGGGAATATTGGGATTCAAAGCTTTTTCTTTCAAATCTGGAACTTCAGTCCGCCAATCAGCCAAACCTTTATCATATTCCTCTGTTATTTTTTTAATTTCCTCAGTCAACCGTTTTTGTTCGCCACCAAAATGAACAAGAGCTTCGCGCACGAATTCATCATCTCGGTTATTTAATGAAGAGACAAACAACAAATCTTCTTGTGCTTGAGCGAGTTCCTGCCTTTTTTGCGGCAAATTATCATGAGCCGTCTCAACTGCTAACATTTGTTCACGTATTTTTAGCGCTTCTGCTTCCACTGCTTGTTCACTTGCCTCCCGATTAGCTCTTCTCATATATTTAGGGTTATTTTAAATTTCAAAAGACCACGGAATTATAGCATAAACCAGACGATTTGTTAAAGCAAGACAAAAAGGTTATGGTCAAAAAAATCTTTGACTCGAATCTGCGCCTCACGGGCGGAAAAATGGTGTGGGGAAATATAAAAACGGCGATAATTCGCCAAAAACCCAATGGTCGGCGTTACGCGCCGCCCGTGAAAAAATCGGTAAATTTTCGGAAAGTTTGATAAGTGTAGCGCCAAGGGGAATCGAACCCCTGTTCTCAGGATGAAAACCTGATGTCCTAACCACTAGACGATGGCGCCATGGTGTGATACTTTGACTCAATGGTCGCCAGTATAAAAATAACAGAGACAAAAGTCAATACAATATGATCATCCTCGGCATTGAATCATCATGCGACGACACATCGGTCGCTCTCATTGAGGCTTTCACTCCCACCGCCGCCCCTCTATCCCCTCCTCGGGCAGGAGGGGAACATCATTTCCGTATACTCTCTGAAATCACAGCAAGTCAGATTGATATTCATAAAAAATACGGCGGTGTGGTGCCGGAAATTGCAGGAAGAAAACATGCGGAAAAAATTGTACCGTTCATCGAGGAAACTTTGAAAAATATTGTTCCAGACGTTATCGCAGTCACCGCTGGCCCCGGCCTTATCACCGGCCTCGTTGTCGGCGTTGAAACAGCTCGGACGCTTTCATATGTATCGAATGTGCTGGTGGTTGCGGTGAATCATATTGATGGACATGTGCATTCTGTTGAAGCCCAAAATCCAAAGTCAGAAGTCAGAAGTCAGATTGAGTTTCCCGCATTGTGTCTGATTGTGAGTGGAGGGCATACGGAACTTCTTCTTTCCTCTGAACACAATATGTATTCACTCATCGGCAAAACGCGAGATGATGCCGCAGGAGAATGTTTTGACAAAGTGGGAAAACTTTTGGGATTTGAATATCCTGGTGGACCAAAAATTTCGAAATGCGCAGAAACTGGCAATCCGAAGGCGATTGATTTTCCTCGACCCATGCTTGATTCAGGAAATTATGATTTTAGTTTTGCAGGACTCAAGACTGCAGCGTTGTATTGGTTACGGGATAACGAACTGAAATCTCAGGAAGATTTCTGTGCCAGCTTTGAGCAAGCGATTGTGGATGTGTTGGTTGGCAAAACAATGCGTGCAGTCGAACAATATCAACCCAAAACAGTGGTTCTAGCAGGCGGAGTTGCAGCCAACAAAAAACTCCGAGAAACACTTCAATCTAAACTTACAAATTACCCGCCTGCTTCGATAGCCGAAGCATTTCGGGCAGGCAACTCTACAACTTTTATAATTCCAACAATTCAATACTGCATGGACAACGGCGCCATGATTGCGATTGCGGGGTATTACAAAGCGATACGAAATGAATTCACGCCTTGGCAGAAACTGAATGCTGATCCGAATTGGCATGTATACGACAACATTTGACAAAAGGACATAAATTTTATACTCTTTGCTCATGAGGGAATGTTCTTTTCATCTCAATAACGACCTGGAGGTCGTTCTTTCATAATCGAGGACACCCATGAACGCACGAAACATGAATGGTGGTCTCACGCTCGTTCCGCTTCCTGGATTGGAGGCATTCGCAGGTCGCATCAAGACGCTGATCGAAGGCAAAGAAAGAAATGAAAAAGAAACCCCGGTGGACATCGCAATTCCGGACATTGGATTTCGGTCAAATGAAGAACCGGCCGCGCGCCTCGCGGACAAACACATCAACGGTCATGATTGCATTGTTCTCGCATGCGGACCTGGTACGCCCACCATGATCGTGAATCTTCTCTTGACGTTGGCCTATGTGAGAGGCCGACATGCCCGTCGGATCAGTGTCATCTTCGGATATTTCCCGTGGGGTCGCACAGATAAGGACGAAGCAGAAACAGAATTCGCGCTTCCGTGGCTTCTCATCAAACTCATGGAAACGTGCCTGAATGGGCAGACACTTCATCGGATTGTGGTGTTCGATCCTCATTCACTCCAACTCGTGATGAGCGCCGGTCCAGGCATTATCACACCAGTCACCGTGGTACAACGCCTCTTGACTCCTGCAATTGCAGATGCGAAACAGGTAGGATTCCAACGTATCTGCCTCCTTTTGCCTGACGATGGAGCGGACAAACGGTTTCGATCATACATCGCTCAGGTTTGCAAAACAGCGGATGTGAATTTCCCTATCTTCGTCGCTTGGAAACGACGCATTGACAGCTACCACTCTGTGTTCGGTGGGATTGTGCCCAATGAACGAGACGATCTTGCGAAACTGGAGGGAGCGCTTGTGCTCTCTGTCGATGACGAAATCGCGACCGGAGGAACGAACATAAACCCAGCACACGTTCTGAAGAGCAAATACAAGACGCGTGCTGTATGGGCATTGTCTCCTCACGGCGTGCTCTGCTCACCTGCGGCAATCAATTTTATGGCAGAGAATTGTCCTGTTGATCGTGTCTACGTTGCCAACACGATTCTCTCGGTCGAAACTCGAAAAGACTTACAGCTCCTAAAAGATCAAGGGGTACTCGTCGTTGTCTCGTGCGATCGAGATTTTGCCAATATCATCTTCCATCTGCACTGGGATCTTTCCGTTCGAGGTCTCCGCTAGATCTCTCCCTATTCTGAACCCACGACGCCTCTCGCGTCCTTTGGTTCGACCCCCCCCCGACCTGGTCGCCCCTGACTAGGTCGTATATTTTTTACATATAGAACGTACACGTTTGCCTTTCAGTAGGTTGCTTCCCGCGATGTTATTATTTTCCCTGTCCCCAGAAGGGAAATAATATGTCTCTCCATATCCTCACTCCACGCCACCATCGCATTCGCCCGAATCACATTGTCGCCGACATGGACAAACACCGCATACGTTCCGGGATGTTCGGCAAAGAAAATTTTTAATTCTTCTGCGTGTGTTTTGAGTTCCTCTGCACTGAGGCGCACATGAATTGATTTCGTACCTGATGGCTGTTTCTCTAATCCGTTCTTCATCGTACTTCCGCGCAGATAGCGCGCGACATCTTCTATGTTGTCTTTGCTAAGCACGTGCACTTTTTCCGCAAATATTTTTGCATCTCCATCCTCAGACGGGGTCTTGCCGATGATGCAGACGATCACGCCTTCCTTCCAAAGTGTCGCGGTCTGTTCATAGACTTTTGGAAATACTAATACTTCTATCCCCCCACTCTCGTCTTGGACAGACACGACGAGCATCACCCCGCCTTTTTTGGTCAATTTCTTTTTCACGCTATCCACTATTCCCATAATCACCACCCATTGATCGCGACCACGGCTGTCAATATCCGCAATGGGCGTCGTCACACCGTCAAAAAACTGTGTAAACGCGGCACACGGATGCGATGATACATACAATCCAAGAAGCGATCTTTCCCATAGTAATTTTTGCTCAAGTGAAGCCGCGGGAGCAGAGCGCAATGTGAGCGACGACAGGATCGAGAGCCCCATGGATGAAAAAAGAGAATCCTGTTTCGTGATCGTTCGTTCTTTGATTTCTCGCAGATACGAAAGCATGTGCTCACAGTTCCCGAGAAGCACTCCTCGATCATGACCAAAACTATCCATCGCCCCTGCCTGTATCAAACTCTCGAGCGATTTTTTATTGAGATCCTTATCATGGATCCTCGATAAAAAATCTTCGAGACTCTGGTACGCGCCATGCGCTCGACGTTCTTGATAAATCACTTCGCAAATATGCTCTCCCACATTCTTGATAGCGGTAAGACCAAAGCGAATACGACCCGGTTCTCCGGTCTTGCTCACCATGGCAAAATTGCGAAAACTTTCATTCACATCTGGCGGCAAGACATCAATCTCCATGCGCCGACATTCATGCGCGATCGCCGCCACTTTTTCCGCATCACCTGCCTCTGCCTGGAGCACCGCTGTCATATATTGCACCGGATAGTGCGCTTTCATATATGCGGTTTGGTACGCGACCATACCATAGCTTGCGGCATGCGAATTATGGACAATGACATCATTCGCTACAAAGTTATGTGTTTCAGGAATAGTAATATCATAGGTCTCCTCGATACCAGCGTCTTCAATTGAGACTACTTCATCCCAATACACATCTGAACGCGCGAGTGCCAACAATTTCTTTGATTTTAGATACAGACTCATTTTTTCTATTGTCTCTCTCTGATATCCTTTTCGACGAATGTCTACGTGAAAAAAACGCTCAGCGACAGAGAGATCATGACACAATTTTTTTATAGAAATATGCCTTAGAGCCATTTCTTGACGAACAAGAGAAAGCACTGTCTTCGGAATGATATCTGTCGTGCCCCGCGCACTTCCAGGAAGTACACGCCCATTTGTGGATCTATTATTTTTTATCAAAATATCCAATTCTTTCTGTTTATTTTCTAACAGATGTTTGCCAATCCATTTCTTAAAAAGAAGAATATTCGATCGATGACTTACATGAATAGTAAACCCATTTTTATAATCACCTCGGTATCGAAACTTCTTTTTGTGAATCGTGCTCATCATGCCGAGACGCAATAAAAGATGTTGGACATCATGCGCGAGTCTCTCCGAGCTGGTTGTATAATATATTTGTCCATCTCTTTGACTATGAATGCACCCATCTCCTTGCCAGAGAGCGCCGAGAAATATTCCTATCTCTTTTGGAGAGGTTTGGAAGATGATATCCGGAACAAATATTTCTGTAGCAGTCTTTCCAAGAAGATCAAAATTTTTGAGAGCGACAAAGAGACCATTTGGGGTTTTTAATTTTTTTTTCTTTGCATAGACCGCGATTGCTTTCTTTTTTCGATCAATTGTATACCCCGTATTGGAAAAAGCAGAAAGACAAGAGATGAAATCAGTGATCTCCTCTTCTTTCGTCGAGTAAAAATACGCGCCATTCGGATGACAAAGATTTCCCTCAGAAATAAGATAGCCCAAGACTCGCAATATCTTTCTATTAATTTTTTTGGAAGATTGGTACGAGATCTTCCGAGGCACAGCGACAAAATCACCAACTTTCAACTCATCAAGTCGAGTCCAACCCTGAAAGAGAAGAAAAGGATGATTATTCGTGGCAGTAATCATTCGTCCAGTTCTTGTTTTTAGCGTGTACACCCTTTTCTTTCCATTCTTATGAAAATCAGCAACCCTCTGCTTCTTTAGTTGAAACAGATCTGTCAGAGATAGAATACTCATCTTTTTTTTCTCCGCAACAATTTCATCTATTCGTCGTATCTTGCCAGTCTGCGTATCAACAATGTTGGTGGATCCAACAACACACTTGTTGAATCCATACGCGGCAAACGGCTCAATTTGCCGCCAGAGCTCTTCGATGGTAACCTCTGAAAGATTGGCATAGTCCCGACATCCTTGAAAAAATTTAATCTTTTGTTTTTCCATTTCTTCAGGAATTTTTTTGCCAATCGCTTTCCGAAATGTGTCTGCCGCAAGCCAGTCGTATCCTGCAAGATGAATCGCAGTGAGGAGCACATCATCCTGATACACCAGCAGTCCAAACGAGGCCTGCAGATATTCTTTCATACGCGGATCAAGATACGTGATAGACCCGGGGTTATGTTTGCGCCGAATATATTCCGGAATTACCTCCATAGGACCAGGGCGGTAGAGCGCGACCATGGCCATGATGTCATCAATCGTGTTTGGCCGAAGCTCTTTGAGCCACCTGGTAATGCCCGAGCCGCCAAGCTGAAAAGTGCCCATGGTCTCGCCGCGCGAGAGCATATCGAATGTGCTGGCGTCATCAAGAGGCAATGCATAGATATCCACAGTCTCGCCTGTTGTTTTTTGCACAATTTCCACGGCTTTCCCAAGAATAGAGAGATTGCGAATTCCCAAAAAATCCATTTTGAGAAGCCCTGCGGATTCCACCGCGTGCATTTCGTATTGTGTCGTTATTTTTTCTCCTCCTGTTTCTCTTTGAATGGGAGTGAAATCCGTAAGCGGCGTGGGAGCGATCACAACGCCCGCGGCGTGAATCGATGTATGACGCGCGCATCCTTCTACTTTTTGCGCGAGATCAAGCAAACGTTTGACATCAGCGTTTGATGTATAGAACTTTTTGAGATCTGGTTCTTCTTTGAGCGCCCGCTCAATCGTCATCGAAAACCCCTGCGCCCCGGGCGGAATGAGTTTTGCAATCTGATCGCAGAAAGAATACGACAATCCAAGCGCTCGCCCCACATCGCGCACACTGGCGCGAGCCGCCATAGTTCCAAATGTAATAATCTGCGCCACTTTGTCTTCGCCATATTTCTTTGTGACATACGCGATCATTTCATCACGCCTATCATCGGCAAAATCCGTATCAATATCAGGAGGAGTAGGACGATGAAGCGTGAGAAACCGCTCAAAAGGAAGACGAAATCGGATGGGATCAACCGTGGTAATCCCAATCACGTATGAAACAACAGAACCGGCCGCAGATCCTCGAGTGGTTTCCACAATGCCATTAGTTTTGGCATATCGAACAAAATCGGCTACACATAAGAAATAGGGCGCGTAGCCCTTTTTCTGAATTGTCTCGAGTTCATAATCCAAACGTTGTTTCACCTCATCTGTCAGAGAGCCATAAAATTTTCCGACGTTAGCATACGCCATGTCTCGGAGCAGTTCATCCGCTGTTTTTCCTTCTTTGAGTTCGACCTTGGCAAAATGCCATTGGTTGAGAGGAATTTCAATGTTGACACGCTCTGCAATATGTTCTGTATTCTCAAGCGCCTCTTTGACATGGCGAAATCGGGAGGCAATTTCTTTTTCGGAATTAAGCGACCGATCCACCTGACGATAGTCTTCTCGATCTGTTTCATCTCTGTGCCATCCTTCGGCGACGCAACGCAAAATATCCTGAGCCTCTGCGTCTTCTTGATTCAGATAATGAACATCGCGTGTGACGACAAGCGGAATGCCTGTCTTTTTTGAAAGAGCAATCAGCGTCATGTTGACCTCCATTTGACCGGGGATTGCGGGATGATCCTGAAGCTCCAAATAAAAATTTCCTTGTCCAAAGATATCATGATATGTCCGCGCGGCTTGCTCCGCGTCTGTCGCTTTCCCCTCTTTTAAAAGATGTGGAATTTCTCCATCTATTGATCCTGACAGGGCAATAATGCCACGGGTATACTGCCGTAAGACTTCTTTGTCAATCCGAGGTTTATGAAAAAATCCTTCGAGATGCCCGATGGACGAAAGCATCATCAGATGACGATATCCTTCAATGTTTTCTGCCAAGAGGACAAGAGAGGGCGCTCTTCCATCTTTTTCCGGATCTTTATCAAATCGAGTTCGAGGAGCGACATATGCTTCAAATCCAAGAATGGGCTTGATTCCTGCTTTCAGACACGTTTCATAAAATTCAATCACGCCATACATCGCTCCACAATCGGTAAGAGCAAGGGATGAAAATCCCCGCTCTTTTGCCGCGCGTACCAAATCAGGAATCTTGGGAAGACCATTGAGAAGAGAATAATGCGAGTGGACGTGGAGGTGGGTGAAAGACATACTGATTTGAGGCTCTACTTACTACAATAGAATATAGGAAGCGAGATGAGAAATCAAACCATTGACTTCTTTTTCAAATATTTCTATACTTCCTTTATAATGAACTCAAATCAAGTTTTTTCCTCTCGCGCATCAGACACGGAAACTCGCTATGAGTTCAACGTAATTAATATTTTTTTATGGAACAACCCCTTCAGCCAAAAACATCGCCAAAAGATTTTTTTCTCCACCTGCTTTCGATGGTCACGCTCTACGCGAGCGCGGTGAGTTTTTCGACAGTGGCGTTTCAGATCATCAATCTGAACATTCCTGATCTGCTTGATCAGTCCTCCTATGGATACACGATGATGCATGTTCGCGCACTGCTCCGCACTGGTCTCTCGATGCTCATCGTCATGCTTCCGGTCTTCATTGGGACGCTCTATGCGCTCAAAAAAAGTTATCAAAAAGATGAGGCAAAACGCAACCTCCGTGTGCACAAATGGCTGATTTATTTCACTCTGTTTGTCGCGATTGTAATCAACCTCATTACGCTTATTTTCCTCGTGAATCACTTTTTGGATGGTGAGGTGACACTCCGGTTTCTCCTCAAAACACTCACCGTTTTTTTTGTCGCAGGCTCTACAATTGCGTATTATTGGTTTGATCTAAAAAAACATTCGTGAGATGAAGCATATGTTTGATTGTGCTAGTATTTTCATGTAAAAAGATATGCCTCGTTATTTCTCCCTCATCATTCTTCTTATCATCACAGCCGTCGCTCTCTTTGGTTTCATCCTCGGTGGATCGCCTGCGGCGGTGCGAAAAGAGCGGTTTGATCAAATGCGAATCCAACATCTCCAATCATTGCAATGGCAACTCGTGGAATATTATCGCATGAAAAATAACACACTCCCCACTGATCTCTCATTTCTCTCCACGGATACGATTCCAGAATTCACTCTTCCCGTTGATCCAGAAACCAAAGAGCCATATGGATACGAAAACGTCTCGAGCACTTCGTTCCGTTTGTGCGCCAATTTCTTTGGTGTGGCCGACGGGAAAGAGTTTCTATTTTCGTACCCGACGGGGAATTTCACAAACGAAACATGGACTCATCCGTCTGGGTATTATTGTTTTGATCGCACGATTGATCCGGATTATATAGAGTCGAATGTCCCAAAATTCTAATCTGTTTAGGACGGACGCGTTTGTTATCGTCGTTCACCTCTCTTTTTTCTCGCTGAGGAAACTCGCGTCCTTCTCGAACCGATGATACGCCCTGCGACCGCACACGTCCGGGAACGGGCGTATCACCTCGCTCACACAATCCTCACAAGAAAAAAGAGAGGTAGAACGCCTCTTTGAGAGGCGAACGCCGATAGCAAACGCGAAAATTCTACTGTTATTATTCTTAACTGAATCACAACCACAACTATGGACAAATCCATCGTCAAAGGAGTCTCAACCATCGCGCTTTTCGTTCTCATCGGAGCCGGATGTTCGAGTTTCAAATCATTAACTCCTCCTGTATCAGAGAACACAGAAGAACCAGCCGAACAAGCAGAACCTCAAACGACTGAGGTATCCCCTGATACAGTGGTAATAGAAAGTATCACCGTCGAATCTCAAACGGTCTCAAACGGCACGGTCATAATAAAGCAAGTCTCCATCTCCAAAGACGGCTGGCTTGTGCTCCATGCCGATGACAAAAATCAGCCAGAAAAAGTCATTGGAAAAACAGAAGTCAAAGCAGGAACACTCGGCAACTTGGTGGTTCCGGTGGACGCCCAATTGGTGACTCCGATGCTCTACGCGATGCTCCATGTAGATGAAGGCGTGCTTGGCACTTATGAATTTCCAGGGGCAGACGCGCCACTCTCCGTGAATGGCCAGGTTGTCCTACAATCATTCACCATACAAAATCCGCCTTCACCGCAACCAGAAACACCAAAGGCTGCATCACAAACAAACCAAGCCGATTCCCCTCCGACACCAACAGTCAATGAAAAAACCTCTGCCAATATACCAGTCGATAAACCAGCCATTGTCCCGTCTGTACAGTCATTTACACTGAGCGCCAAACAATGGCAATTTTCTCCCTCGACGATCACGGTAAAAAAGGGGAACACGGTAAAGCTCACGATTAACAGTATCGATGTGACGCATGGATTCAGTATTCCTGATTTTAATGTAAGCGAAACCTTATCGCCTGGACAAACAGTGCAAGTGGAATTTCTCGCAAATACATCTGGGTCATTTTCTTTCTTCTGCAATGTCTTCTGCGGATCCGGGCATAGTGGAATGAAAGGAACGTTGATTGTGGAATAAAATTATATATTTTTTTCTCATCCCTTCTTTTTCTTCGTCTTCTTTTCATTCAATTTATTTGAAATCTTCCCCATAATAAATCGCTCCACCATTCCAGAAAGCAGACCACTTACGGTTCCCATAGTGCTTGATACATGATCCATTTTTTTTCGAATAAATTCTACCGCATCAGTGATGAGTTCCAATTTGTCCGTAAGATTCTCAACGATTTGATTGGCATTCCTCAGCACACGCGCGGCTTGATAGAGAAGCCAGCAAAGAAATACCGTAAACCACAAAATCGCGAGTGATAAAACAACGTATAAAAGATCACGACTTGATTCAAAAACCATAGGAGCCTCCAGCACTCACGAGTGAACAGGAGCACTCGCGAATGAATGAGCTACCGCCCTTGGGCGGAATCCCGTCAAGACGGGAAAATAAATATACTGCTACTATAGCACATCCTGAAAAACAGAGCAACCCAAATTGATTACTTGTCTCGCATCTCTGCCCCAAACGCTTCCCTGAGCGCTACACACACCTTCTCGTGTTCTTGATCAACTTCCTCGCTTGTGAGCGTTCGGTCATCTGGCTGGTACACAATACGATATGCCATACTTTTCTTATGATGCGCTATCTTCGCGTCTTGATACACGTCAAACAATGTCACACGATCAATGAGAGGGCTCGCTGCTTTAATATGAGAAATAATATCCGCGTGTGAGGCCTGTTTCTCTACGACAAAGGCGATATCTCGCTCGACAGACGGATAGACGGGAAGGGGCGAATACTTCGATGTATCATGGAAGAATGACGCGAGATCATCAAGCGTGATTTGAACGATGGCCACTCGGTATGGAATTCCTAATTTTTCCTGCATGAGCGGTTGAAGCTCTGCAATTCGACCAACAACAGTCTCGCCAACGACCATCTCTGCAAACCGTCCGGGATGGACAATATCACTGTAAATCTTTCCTTGTTTATTCAGCCGATACGAAACTCCCAGTCGTTCAAAGACACGCGCTATCGCGCCAGAGATTTCAAAAAACGGTATATCATCTCCTTTGGACGCATACGTCATTCCAAGAAGTGTCGGCTGTCCTGGCAAACGCGTATTGTTCATAGGATCAGCAAAATCGCCTTGTGTTTCCTTGTGAAAAACTCGTCCGACTTCAAACACCTTCACATGATCAAACCGATGCAAATTTTTTTCCATTGTTTCCAAAAGTCCCGGGATGAGATGCCGACGAAGGAGTGGCCGGTCTTTGGCAAGCGGATTTTCAAGCTCGATATACGCTGAAATATCTTCTCCTAATTTTTGCAGCCATTCTCGAGATTCAAATGAATAATTGTAGACTTCGGTATAGCCACATTCATACGCCAAGATCTCTCGGAATATTTTTTGCAGATCACGCAATGAATTCCGAGCGGGCGGTTGTATTGGAAATAAGGGCAAGGTGATTGGGATATTATTATATCCATGCATACGCGCGATTTCTTCTACGAGATCTTCTTGAATGGAAATATCTTTCGCGCGCCAAGTTGGAATTGTTACTTCAAGCATCTTCGCGACCCCTTTCCTTTTCGTCTTCACCTCAAATCCTAAACATTCTAAAAAATGTATCACTGTCTTTTTTGGAATTGCCACGCCCATTTTTCTTTCCACAAAATCCAAATCAAGGAGGATCGGTTTGGCGTTCCATTTCATGAATACGTCATCAATAACATTGCTTGCGACATATGATCCGGGACATAGTTGTAATGTAAGTTCAATAAGTCGTCGAAGTCCACGTGACGCGTTGGTTGAATCTTGATTTTTTTCCCAACGAACTGAGCCGTCTGTGCGAAGTCCAAGCGCTTTGGCAGTTTTACGAATGGTCACTGGCTGAAAATTGGCTGACTCAAACCACACGCCAGTCGTCATCCGCGTGACTTCAGAATTGTGTCCTCCCATGACGCCGCCGACAGCCAGAGCTTTTTCTTTGTCCGCGATCACTACCATATATTCCCGAAGCTTTCGTTCTTTGCCATCAAGAGTGACCATTGTTTCTCCTTCCTTCCCTCCCCGCACAATAATGTGAGGTGAGGCAAGAGCAGACAAATCAAACGCGTGAGTCGGTTGCCCAATTTCAAGCATGACATAATTGGTGATATCTACGATATTGTTGATAGGACGAAGGCCACAGGCAGTGAGTCGCGCCTGCAGAAAGGCTGGTGAATCGGCAATCGTAATTCCCTTTACGGCAACACCAGCATAGGCTCGACAGCGATCTTTCACCTTGACATCCACTCGATAAGTTTCTTTCCCTGATTTTATCTTTGGCGGATTGTATGGTTTTAGTTTGGTGGCGTAGATCGCCCCGATCTCTCGAGCCATGCCATAATGACCCCAGAGATCGGGGCGATGATTGAGTGAAGAGTTATCGATTTCAATAATGACATCATCAAGGCCGAGAATTTTTGCAAGTGGCCCTCCAACCTGAACACCAGGGAAATAAGATAAATCAATAATTTCTTTTTCTTCACTTTTTGGAAACATCTCTTCAATTCCAATCTCATCACTCGCGCAGATCATCCCTTCAGACGTTTCCCCTCGAATTTTTGTCGTCTTCAGTTCGACTGTCTCCCCTTCTCCATGCCATTTCACTTTTGCGCCAACCATGCCGAGCGCTACGAACATGCCCTCGCGGACATTGGATCCACCACATACCACTGATATAGTTTGCTTTCCAATTTCAACCATGCAGAGCCGGAGCTGATCGGCATTCGGATGTTTCCTCACACGGAGCACTTTCCCAACCACGACTCCCGCCAAATCAGATGCTACGTCATGTACATGAGATACTTCAACAACTTTCAACGTCAAATTAAGCGCCAAATCTTGCGGCGACACACACGTAGGAATATGGACAAAATTTTTGAGCCAGTTTAATGAAATCTTCATAGATTAGAATTTAGAATTGTTCTAAAAATCGCAGATCACCGCCATGGATATGCCGAATATCCTCGATTTGATATTTTCCCATCACCAGCCGATCCACTCCGAACGAAAAGGCAAATCCATCATACTTTTTTGGATCAAGCCCGCCAGCTCGAATCACCGTCGGGTGGATAGACCCGCTACCAACAATCTCTGTCCATTTTGTTTTTTGCTGTTCGCCAACTCCGGTCGTTACTTTCATCTCCATTTCAATGGCTGGCTCGACAAAAGGAAAATAGCTTGGACGAAGCCGTAATGCCACTTCTCGTTTGTATAATCCTTCTAAAAATGCTTGAATGACACCGACCATGTGCGAAAGGGAAAGTCCTTTATCAACGACAATACAGTCAAACTGATAAAATGTGTGGCCGTGAGTGACATCGAGCGCTTCATTGCGATACACACGACCCAAATGCACTGCCCGAAGTGGCGCGCCGTACTTTCTCATTTGTCGTACCTGCATGCCAGAAACGTGCGAGCGCATCGTGAGTCCTGGTAATCCTTTGAGATAAAACGTGTCTTGCGCGTCACGCGCTGGATGATGCGACGGAATATTGAGCGCGTCAAACACATAATACTCGCTTTCAATTTCTGGACCATCCTCAATCATAAATCCCATCCCTCGCGCGATTGCTTCTAGCTCGGAGATCGCTTGTGTCATAGGATGAAGATGTCCTTTTTGTCTTTGTGGTATCTCTGGTCGTGTTAGATCAATTGATTCTTGTTCTAATTGTGTCTGCCACTCTTTTTTTTGAAGCGCCAGTCGTTTTTCTTCGTATGCTGCTTGCATCTCTTGTTTTGTCTGATTCATCACGATACCAAACTGTTTTTTTTCTTCCGTAGAAAGATATTGCAGCCGCTTCATGCGTTCTGTGAATACTCCTGTCTGCCGTCCAAAAAATCGCTGATGAAGATCCTCGAGCGAGACGCGATCAGTGGCATTGCTCAAATCTTTTTTAAATTGATTTTGAAGAGAAATAATATCGTCTTTCATACATTAAAACAATCCAGCAATATCTCGAAATGTCACAATAAGAATAAGAAATAGCAATAAAATAAATCCGATCGTGTGAGCGAGCTGTTCATATTTCATTGATACTGGTCGACGAATAATTTTTTCTATAACGACAAACAACGCGCGCCCTCCATCAAGCGCTGGGATCGGCAAGATATTAATCACAGCGAGACTAAGTGAAAGCATGGCCGTCACATTGAGCAAATGAAGCACACCAAGCGCGGCGCTCCGCCCCACCACGACCGCGATCCCGACCGGTCCGGCCACATCAAACAACAATCCTTGGCCAAGAATGAGATTTTTGAAAAGAAGATAAAACGAAACTATGATATTCACGACACCGACGATCGCCGCTATACATCCTTTGTACAGCGCGATGTACCATGGATAGCGAATGACCCCTGCATCAGCGAGCATCACTCCAATCCGAGGAGTGTCACCCTCGATGGATCGCGCGCTCACAGTGAATGTCATTTCTTTTCCATCACGCTCGACCAAAAGCTCAAGTGGCTCCGTGCGGCTCTGTCGAACCAAGTCGGTCATCCCTGATGCACTCTCCACGCCGACGCCATTTATTTTTTTCACAATGTCGCCAAACAGTATTCCTGCCTCACTCGCGGGAGAATCTTCGGACACATGTTGAATAAGCACGCGCGGAGGCTCGACAATGATGGCATCCGCGTCCACACCTCCGGAAAAATCAAATGGAAGCCCAATCGAAAGACCAATCCCAAGGAGTACTGCCGCGAGAACAAAATTCATACTGACTCCAGCGACAAGGACGAGAAATCGCCGCCCGACTGATTGCCCGGAAAAACTATCTCTCTCATCTCGTGCTTCTCCGCTTTCTCCTTTAATCTTTACAAATCCACCCAAGGGGAGCCAATTGATAGAATACACTGTCGAGGGAAATTCTTCTTTCCTATCACTTCCGCCGCCAGTATTCTTGAGCGTTGATTTTCCGCTTCCGCGTACCACACGCCATTTTTTGGTCTGTGGGTCGCGATACACACCCAATGCCCGTGGCGGAAATCCAAATCCAAATTCATATACCCGCATCCCAAATCGTTTCGCCATCACAAAATGACCCCATTCATGGACGAACACCAAAAGACTGAGAATGGCGATAAAGAGAATAAGAGTCAACATAGATCGAATTGACGCCTTGCTGTCGAAAACGTACAATGTAGGAACATTATTCCATACGGAGCGAAAAATCGCAACTTACTCAGCTCCATTCCATTATGATATTCTCATCTCTACATGTGCCGATGTGTCTCAAAAATAAAAAACATCTCATTATTCTCGGCAGTATTCTCCTCCTCCAAGCCATCGCGGGTCTTTCTCATATTCGCGATCCATTCATCGATGGCCGTCTGCATTACAATTGGGGTCCGCCATTTTGGCTCAACGCGGCTGAAGCCACCAACAAAGCAGGATTCCTGCGAGCGCGATTTGGCGTTGTATCTCATGCAGAACAAACAGAAGATGGTACCCTAACGAACGTGGGATTTTACGCAAGTCATCCCCAACTCATGGGGCCGATTGTGGCGCTCTGGACTCGTCTATTCGGATACGCGGAATGGTCACCTCGACTTCTCGCGCTCTCCCTTACCCTCGCTACCACTGCGATCCTATTCTTTTCCCTAAGAAAAATATGGGGAGATACACGAGCAGGTCTCATCGTCGCGCTTGTGGGATCGCTTCCCATTATCTATATTTTTGGGAAAAAACTTGACCAGGAGGCCTTGGTGCTTTTCTTTCTCTCAATCACCTTTTTTGGGTATGTGAAAGGAATCATGAGCGAGCCGCGCGCCATGCCGATCTTTCTTATGGGACTCATTGGGATGACGCTCTCAGATTGGTCTGGATTTGTGTTTGTAGGAATCATCGCGGTGATGTTCGCTTTCGTCTTTCGTAAAGACTCATACGCGGTAAAACGCGTGCTCCTCTGGTGTGGCGGCGCAATCCTGGTTGGGCTCGCTGTTCTTATTATCCAAAATATCGCGCAAGGAGACACTCGTTTCATCATGAAATTTTTTGACCTTTGGCGCTATCGCGCGGGTCTTAAAGCAGACGAGGTCATTTCTTGGGGAGCATGGATCCAAAAACAACATCGTCTCATCTGGGCAAATTATACCGTTACATTTTTTGTTATCGGCTCTGCTGGTCTTATGGCCGCATTCATCCTATCGCTCGGTCGAAGCACACGTTCTTCAATTGAAAAAGCCGTGATTGTGTTTCTCTCTTCGATTTATCTTGGACAACTCATCTATAGTCTGCTTGTACGACACGCGAGCTACATGCACATGTATTATCAATACTATTTCGCGCTTCCCCTTGCCGCAGGAGCGGTATGGCTTGTGTATTATTTAATGGAGGATGCGCCCAAGCGCGTCGCATGGCTTGTTTCTCTCGTCATGTCGATCGGCATGATCGGCTTTTTTTTCTGGAGAACATCTATTGTTTTTCGGGTCATGTTTACGCTGACTCCCGAAGACATCACAGATATCGCGCTCCTCCAATTCATTGGGGCTCTGCCCAAAGACACGACAGTAGCCGCAGTAGAACAAGGGCGAACGTGGTTTGGCAATCCCAACATTGCCTATTACGCAAAACGAAACATTATTTCCTATCCGCCAGAACACTTCCCTCTTATCTCCCACCTTATCGTCGCAAAACATCTACAACCCATCGTAGAAACAACAATCAACTCATTTCAAACACCTAAAAAACCCTTTACCGCGAACATACTGAAATGTTCAAATCATTTCTGTTTGATCGAAACGAAATGAAGATGAAATTCTTTTTTTCTTTGCCCCCAACGCTCGGGGCCAACACCCGCGTGTATGGAGCGACTCATGGATGGCTATCAATGTATTTTGGAGGGAAGAAAAAGGAATCAGAGGATGCTGATGGGAAACTCGCTCTACGTTCAATAGTATTCGTAACATCTCAATTGTGCACTCCACAGACCCATGTATCATTATCGGCGCTGGCCCCGCGGGCCTCACGGCTGGATACGAGCTCGAGAAACACGACATGCCGTGTATCATTGTAGAAAAAGAGGCTCATACCGTTGGCGGCATCGCGCGAACCACAGAGTATAAACAATGGAGATTTGACATTGGTGGACATCGTTTTTTCACAAAAGTAGATCGTGTCATGACCTTATGGAAAGAAATACTGGGCGATGATTTTCTCCGTTGCAAACGTCTCTCTCGCATTTATTTTCATAAACGATTTTTTTATTACCCCATGCGACCGCTTGACGTACTCAAAAAACTGGGGAGCTTCCGAAGTAGCCGAGCGCTCCTCAGTTTCGCCAAAGCACAACTCTTTCCCATAAAAAACGAAATCTCATTTCGTGACTATATCGTGAATCACTTTGGGACATATCTCTACACCATATTTTTTCAACACTACACAGAAAAAGTGTGGGGAATTCCGTGTGAACAGATTCGCGCGGATTGGGCGGCACAACGCATCAAAGGAATGTCGCTCGGAAGCGCGATAAAGACTGCGTTTTTCGGAAACAAAAAACAGATCACATCACTCATTGATTCTTTCTATTACCCCCGACTTGGCCCCGGTATGATGTGGGAAAAACTGCGAGATCGATTACAAGCAAGTGGACAGGCGATATTTCTTTTTCATTCCATTCCGGTGCGTATTGAGCATGACGGAGAGCGCGTGAAAAGCATTACCATTCGAAATAGCGCGACAAGAGAGGAAACAACACTCCCCTGTTCTGCGATTATTTCTTCTATGCCCCTCAGAGAACTCATTCCTCTTTTTTCCCCCGCGCTAACAACTGAGCTTCAGGAAGCGGCGCGTCGGCTTCGATATCGCGACTTTCTTTTAGTGGCGCTGGTTCTCAAAAAACAAGACATATTCCCCGACAATTGGATTTATATTCATGATCCTGATGTGGATGTCGCTCGAATTCAAAATTTCAAAAATTGGTCTCTCGATATGGTGGAGGATCCGACCACGACCTGTCTCGGCATGGAATATTTTACGTTTACGAGCGACCCGCTTTGGATGGCGTCAGATGACGCGCTTCTCAAAAAAGCCGCTGATGAGCTCGAACGCATTGGCTTGGGGAAAAAAGCAGATGTGGTTGACGGGCATGTGGTCCGAATGGAAAAAACCTACCCTATCTACGACGAGTCCTATCACGAAGTCATAAAAACGATTCAAAATGGCTTATCTCCGCTCAAAAATCTCTATCCTGTTGGCAGAAATGGCATGCACAGGTATAATAACCAGGATCACTCCATGCTTACTGCCATGCTCGCGGTCGAGAACCTCCTCGGAGCCAACCATAACCTCTGGGAAGTAAATACCGAGCGGGTGTATCATGAAGAAGATCATCATGTTTAATTTTTTATTCATAACGTAATACTATGTCCCTCACACTCATTCTTCTCGGCATTCTGGTTCTTTTGCTTCTTTGGCTCATCGTCGTTTACAATGGTCTCATCCAACTGCGCAATCGGGTGAAAGAAGCGTGGAGTGATATTGATGTGCAATTGAAACGAAGGCATGACCTGATTCCCAATCTTGTGAACAGCGTCAAAGGATACATGACGCATGAACGCGAACTGCTTGAGCGTATTACCCAATTTCGCGCCAAAGCAGTCGAAGCGCAAAAATCCGGTGACACCAAAACACTCGCTCAAACCGAAGGCGCGCTTGGCGGCATGCTCGGCCAACTCCAAATCGCGGTCGAGGCCTATCCAGATCTCAAGGCCAACACGAATGTCGCGCAACTTATGGATGAGCTCTCTGACACGGAAAATAAAATCCAAGCCTCACGACGCTTTTACAATGGCCAAGTGCGTGACTTCAATACAAAAATCGAAGTCTTTCCAAACAACCTCATCGCTGGTTCGATGAAGTTTGCCGCGTTTGTATTTTTTGAAATTGAAGATGCGAAAGAACGTGAGAATGTCACAGTACAACTCGCCTGATCATCCTCATGATGCTCAAAGCCTGTCTCACAATCATCTAGAACCTTGTATGAAAACAATTGTGGGGTTCATTTTTATCCTCCTGATTCTCGGTGTGAGTTGCAATCAGACTGCGATGAAACAATCCGCACAGCCAGACCTATCTTTCCCCCCGGACACGCGGATGTTGAAAGAAACATCAGTCGTCTTGTTTCCGGATATACCAACTGGAAAAGATGATGTGTGGCATGTGGGAAGTGGGAATTATTTGGAGCAAGAAACGGCAGATGGCAAAAGGATGAGTATGCGAATAGTGATTTGGCGCGATGGGGAACCGGAAAAAACCGAAATTGTATTCAAAGGTGACGTGCTCACGATCGGATCTGGGAAATACGTGATCGAAAAAATTGTACCCACGACCGAAGCGAGCCAAGGATTTTCAGTTCTCAGGCCGATGAAGGATATATAGACATCACAAGAATTTTTATGTACAACCAAATCACTACCAACAAACGAAAAACAGTCTTTCTTATCACTCTGTTCATCGCAGTGATTCTTGGTCTTGGGTATCTCTTATCCGAATATCTCGGCTATGGCTATGAAATGATGGCCTTCGCCTTCATTCTCTCGATGATCATGACGCTGGTAAGTTATTTTCAAGGAGACAAAATCGCACTACGCTCTGCTGGCGCAAAAGAAATTCAAAAACAAGACAACCTGTATGTCTATCGTCTGGTAGAAAATCTAGCCATTACGGCTGGTATGCCCATGCCAAAGGTATACAGTATCCCCTCCTCTGCTCTCAATGCTTTTGCCACTGGCCGCGACCCAGAGCATGCGCATATCGCGATGACGACCGGACTCATTGAAGCGCTCAAAAATGAAGAGCTCGAAGGTGTGATCGCGCACGAGCTATCGCATATTAAAAATTATGATATTCGGGTGATGACGATCGTTGTTGTCCTTGTTGGAGGACTCGCGCTTCTTGCGGACATGTTTTTCCGCGCGCGATTGTTTGGATTTGGTGGTCGAGACAATACTAGTCGAAACTCGGCTGGCGGACTGCTCATGATTGTAGGGATCGTCCTTATGATCTTGGCTCCCCTGATTGGAGAGCTCATCAAACTCGCGATTTCACGAAAACGCGAGTTTCTTGCTGATGCTTCTGGCGCGCTTCTCACTCGCTATCCAGAAGGACTTGCCCGGGCTTTGGAAAAAATATCAATCTCAAAAACACCACTTCAAACCGCGAGTGAAGCCACCGCACATTTGTTTATCGCGAATCCTTTCAAAAAGAAAACGCTGTCGCATTTGTTCTCGACACATCCACCGATTGAGGAGAGGTTAAAACGATTACGAGAAATGTAATATCACCTATGCCGACCAACAACAAAAACCCGGTAAAGCTCAGCTTCCTGATACATAACCCAACCATGATATGGTGTCTCTTCTGTATGTAACAACGAAAGACAAAGAAGAAGCGACAACCATCGCAAAGACGCTCCTTGATGAGCGTCTTATCGCGTGCGCAAATATCATTGACGGCATGGAATCGCTCTACCGATGGCAAGATAAAATTCAGAATGATATTGAAACAGTACTTCTGTTAAAAACAGATACTACACTTGTCAAAGACGTGATACAACGAGTGGGGGAACTCCACAGTGATATCACCCCTTGCATCATTGAAATTCCAACAGGGGACAGCAACAAAGCGTATCGTCAGTGGGTGAAAGAATCGATAAGATGACATGGCAGGAACGTATTATACGAACGACTCGATGACAGAGATGATTGCTTTTTTCTTTTCGTCAAGAAGCGCGGGGCTTGTCGCCTCAAGCGTGAGGCGCAGCACCGGATCGTTCGCCGATGGGCGCACGTTAAAATGCCAATCTGCGAATTCGACACTCAAGCCATCTAGTTTCGATAGATGTCCATTTTGATATGTTTCTTCAAACGCCCGGATCACTGCCGTTGTATCTTTGACAGGAAAATTCATTTCGCCAGAAATATAATAAGAACCGAGATCCCGTACCAACTCAGAGAGTGTTTTGTCCTGTGCCGACATCATTTCCATAATCATAAGCACGGGCGCGAACCCGTTTTCCATATATTTGTTTCTGGCAAAATAATAATGGCCGCTTATTTCTCCGCCAAAGATCGACTTGGTCTCGTACATGTGATGTTTGATGTAGGTATGCCCCACGCGGCTCATGTGCGGGATCCCTCCTGCTTTCCCGACCCAATCTTTGAGTGCCCGACTAAACCGAAGATCATAGACAATACCTTCTCCAGGATGTTTTTTTAATATGTGGAGCGCCAGGAGCGTTGCGATAAAATCCCCATGAACAAAATTCCCTTTTTCATCAATAAAATAGACCCTGTCACAATCTGCGTCCCACGCGACACCAAGATCAGCGCCGGTGGCTTTCACTTTTTCAATACTATCCACTCGATTCTCTTCGAGAATGGGATTGGCCGGATGATTGGGGAAATTGCCGTCTGGTTCAAAACACAAACGCTCGATCGAAAGTGGCAGGCCGGCAAATACTTTATCAGCGACGAATCCTCCCATACCGTTTCCCGCGTCCATCACGACATGAAGTGGTTTGATAGCGCCAACATCCACGAATTCGTGGGTAAAACGGACAAAATCATCCCAGATGTCTTTGCGAGATATATTCCCACTCGCAGTAACTTTTTGTCCTGTGTCTGATTGAAGAGTCAATTTCTCCAATTCTTCCATTCCCAGCCCTCTGCCAATCGGAGCAAGCACGCCATGCGTATCGAGCGCGAGAAATTTGAGGCCATTAAACTCACGCGGCATGTGGGAAGCGGTCACCATGATGCCACCATCATATCCGTAAAACCATGTAGAAAAATACATCGCGTCTGTGGAAACAAGGCCAATATCAATGACATCCACCCCTTGCTCGGTAAGCCCCCGAACCACAGCTTGTTTGAGAGTGGGAGATGATATCCGTGCATCTGAACCCACCACGACCGTGCGCGGGTGTTTGAGCGCGGCATACGCATGAGCAATATGGTATGCCGCTTCTTCAGTCAACACGGTTCCATATTCCCCCCGGACATCATAATTGCGAAAAAGTGATTGATCAATCATATATTGGCTTTCAACCGTCATCTGTCAGCAGTTGTTTGCTATAAAACTCAATAGCGAGTTTCCATGCAGTATCCGCTGTATGAAGCATGGTCACGATTCCTTTTTTTTTCGCCTCCAATGCTCAGTGGCAAAACAGGCGTGTAGAGAACGCTGTGGGTGCCTATGATGCGGTTTGAGTTTTGCGCGTGCAGATTTTGGAGGGAAGAAAAAAGGAATCGTGACCATGCGGAGGGATAATTCGCTATGAGTTCATACTACTTGAATTGAGAATACAAAGAGTATATACTACCCCTCATCATATAGACAATAGGTTATATGCAACCCACTCAATTCTTAGATAAATTGTCAACGCATCTCAAAAACACTATTGGCCGGGCCATGACGGTTGCCGCCAATGTACAGTCCTCGACTGTCACTCCGCTCCATCTTCTCTTTGCGCTTGCAGAAGAAAAAGGATCTGTGGGAGCAGAAATACTCAAAAAAGTAGGATGCAATGCCGAACATGTTCTTGATGTGATGAAACGCCGTGAGCGACATGAAAAAAAAATGCGTCCCGACACCTACAACACGCTCATGGCGATTGAATTGAACGCGCACGCGAAAAAGGTAATCGAAAAAGCAGTGCTCGTCGCCTATGAACATGGACATACCTATGTGGGTACTGAGCATCTCCTCCATGCGCTTCTTCAGGAAGGAGACGATTATCTTCATGAATGCATCGCGAAGTTGCATATTCGCATTGCCGATATCCTCGAACAAGTGAATACCATTTTTACCAACACCAGCCATTTTCCCGC
The DNA here is from genome assembly GCA_964374115.1 of uncultured Gammaproteobacteria bacterium. Lineage (GTDB taxonomy): Bacteria > Patescibacteriota > Patescibacteriia > Magasanikbacterales > UBA922 > CAYJXK01. The sequence continues at coordinate 81,209 of CAYJXK010000001.1, read as the reverse complement.
AGTCGAGGATTTGAGCAATGCGATTGACGAGGTGCGGGAGCACGCGCATCACTCTCCTGAAGGAACGGTGGCCAAAGAAAAAAAGAAGAAGCGGAGCGCTCCCTCACTCCCATCTGCTCTTGAATTTTTTACGACCAATCTCACAGACCCATCAGTGCAAAAGACGATTGATCCTGTAGTGGGAAGAGAAAAAGAAATCGATCGTATGGTGCACATTCTTGCCCGACGCAAAAAAAATAATCCACTCTTGGTTGGCGAACCAGGCGTGGGAAAAACCGCGATTGTCGAGGGACTCGCAAAACGCATTCTCGAAGGCGACGTGCCGATGCATGTGCGAGGCAAAAAACTCCTGGCGCTTGATCTCCCGCTTCTTATTGCCGGCACCATCTATCGCGGAGAATTTGAGGGGCGTCTGAAACAACTGATTGATGAAATCGCCGACCGACCAGATATTCTTCTCTTCATTGATGAAATACACAATCTGGTCGGCGCGGGATCGAACAGTGGCACCATGGATGCCGCGAATATCCTGAAACCCGCGCTTGCGCGTGGGGTGATTCACTGCATTGGCGCAACCACGATTGATGAACACAAACGATATATTCAAACTGATCCAGCTCTCGAGCGTCGCTTTCAATGCATCGATGTTGCGGAACCCACAGTCGAAGAAACAATCCGTATTCTTTCTGGCGTGGCCAAAAATTATGAAACATTCCATTCTATTACGATTGACGAATCCGCAATTCAAGGAGCAGTGACATTGAGTACGAAATACATCCACGATCATTATCTTCCGGACAAAGCAATAGATCTCCTAGACGAAGCATCTGCCTTAGTCGCCTCGGCACATGCAACAGATGATACGGATGTGGTACTCCGAGGACTCATGGGAGAAAAGGAAGCCTATGAAAAACAAAAAACACAGGCCATTCGCGGAGAACACCTCGAAGACGCGATACGATGGAAAGAAAAAATCGAGACAGCAGAGAAAGCAATCGCGAAACTGACACGCGTGAAACACGGAAAAAAGAGACGGTCGGTCGCGACCGTACGAGAGGCAGACGTGGCGCGGGTGTTGGCAGATCGGCTGGGGGTACGCGAAGAACAGCTTATGAGCTCTGACTGGGATCGTATTGCCGCGATTCGCAGCACGCTTCTTGCTCATATCATTGGAGAGGATCATGTGATAGACGGAGTGGTCACCACACTGCAACAATCGTCTCTTGGTCTGTCTACCCGGCCTCGACCGCGCGCGTCCTTTTTGTTCGTAGGCCCGAGCGGAGTGGGGAAAACGGAATTAGCAAAAATACTGGCCCGAGAATTATTTTTAGACCCCGATACCTGCATTCGCCTCGACATGAGCGAATTCAGCGAGGGTCACGCGGTGTCAAAACTTCTCGGCTCCCCTGCCGGATATGTAGGATACAAAGACCGCAATTCATTCATCGAACGCATCCGAAAACACCCGCATGCTCTCATTATTTTTGATGAAATAGACAAAGCACACCCGGATGTACGGCGTTTGCTTTTGCAAATCCTTGACGAAGGAGAGCTCACTGATAGTAGCGGCAAAAAAATTCTCTTTCACCACAATGTGATTGTGCTTACATCCAATATTGGCGCTGAGTATTATAAACAAGCCGGTCTCGGATTTTCTGAAGAATCTTCGATTGGTTCTCGACCGCATTTGTTTCGTGACGAGTTGATTCTTGACAAAATTCGAGAGGAGCTCGGCCAATCGCTTTTAGCCCGTATTGATCGCGTCTGCATCTTTTCTCCATTTGAAACCAAAGACATTCACGCCATCATTGAAAAACAATCCGCTCTTCTTTTGCAAGCACTTGGCGCCACGATTCCTCTCCCCATGCGCGTGCACAAAAGCGCGATAGAAGCGATATCCAAAGAAGGATACACGATTGACACGGGAGCGCGTCATATCGAACGCACCATTGCGCGAGCGCTCCACGAGGCAGTACACTTCTATAAAGAACGGCCGATGAAAAAAGAAAAAGTTACACTGCAAAAAAAAGATGGACGATTTCGATTTGTGTAGCGTGTATGCCGATAGCCAATCGTTCATAGCCAATAGGCCATATGCCGAACACCTCAAACATCCCAAACACGCCACCTCTTTCTTTCGATCCAGGAATCGAACCAGAAAATCCGTCTAAAGGAGAAGAAGATCAGCAACAAGAGCAACAAGAAGAACAAAAAAAACGGGAACACCAGTGGGCGAATAACCTGCGACGTGAACAACAAAAAGAGCGTAGGAATCCTCCCCAAAAGAGTAGTGATGGACAGAAGAATCAAGAAATGCCAAAAGAACTCAAAGACATCGCCAAACAGCATGAAATGGATTCTTCCAATCTTCCAAAAAGCGCGCAGCAATTGGGCGAACACATAGGCGAACACCTTCGGCAGAAAATTATGCAAGGATCATTTACTTCCTTCATTATCGCGATGTGCCTTGCCGCGCTCAAAGATGTATGGGATCTTACGATTTTCGTTGACCTCGGCTTCCTCGCGATGATGATGAATATTATTGTCACCGCCGCGCTCATCCGACTCACGTGGTTCCAAGGGATATGGCTCAAGCGTCTCATTGTGCGGAAACTCTTGGGAAGAATCATTATTGTGCTGATTGCCGAGCTCATTCCGGGTGTAAATCTTTTCCCCGCCTACACGATTGGGGTTCTCATGATCAAACACGAAGCAAACAAACATGAGCGGCAAGCGCGGCATGATCTCACAAGCCTCGAAACGGTGATGAAAAAAATTCGCATGCCGCGCCGAACGCGAGCGTAAATCACCCGAGTGCCTGAACACTCGAACACTCCAGCACTTGAGCAAAGTGTTCAAGCGCTGAAATGAAACAGTATGGAAAAAAAACGTATTCTCTTTATCGCGCTATTCGTTCTTGTTACTGCTTCTCTCGGATACCTCATGTATCGCGTCTTTTTTGCACCCCCCGGTGCGCCACGACAGGGAGAGAAAAAAGGGACTGCTGGAGTGACGACACCATTTCCGGTAAGCGAAGAAGGGAAAATCACGACCACATCTGCGTCTCTCCCCGGACAATTGCCCACTATTTCCACTCTGCCAGGTACGTCTCTCACTCCTTTGGCCGAACCGCCGCCACGAATCGGACGATTGGTGGACGGACGAATCCTCAGCGTGGCAAAAGATACGCTCGGCGTGGCTCGATTCTACAATCAACAAGATGGACGATTTTATCGAGTACTCCCAAACGGGACCACAGCACCGCTCAGTGACGAAGTATTTTACAATGTCGAACAGGTGACCTGGTCGCCAAAAGGCAATCAGGCAATTATTGAATATCCCGATGGCGCGAACATCTCGTATAATTTTGATACCAAAAAGCAAGTCACACTACCCAAACATTGGGAAGACTTTTCATTCTCACCAGCCGGAGAAAAAATGGTTGCAAAAAGCATGGCGGTCGCGCCAGAAAATCGCTGGCTCATCACCTCAAATCCTGACGGAAACAACATCCAACTCATCGAACCCATGGGAGACAACGCGGACAAAGTGATCGTAGATTGGTCGGCAAACAAAGACGTGGCGGCTTTTTCGCTCACTGGGGCGCCACTCGGCGCGTTTCGCCAAGAAGTCCTTCTTGTTGGCTTGCATGGAGAAAATTACAAGTCGCTGATCGTGGAAGGACGTGGGTTTGAACATGCATGGGCGCCAAGTGGCGAGAAGTTGATCTATAGTGTTTATAGTCCAAACACAAATTATGGACCCAGTCTCTGGGTTGTGAATGCTTCAGGCGACGCGATTGGATCGGGGAGGAAGCCGCTCAATATCGCCACATGGGCAGACAAATGTGCATTTGCGGACGATCGCATTGTCTATTGCGCGGTGCCAAAAAATTTGCCCAAAGGCGTTGGATTCGCGCCAGAAATCGCGGATAGCATCTCGGATGAACTCTACAAAATTGACACCGCGACCGGCATAAAAACAAAGATCGAAACAGACGGAAATCAGATTGTGGATTCCATGTTCCTCGCGAGTGATGGAAAAAATCTTTTCTTTACGGATAAAAATAAAACAGGAATTTTTGGCACAAAACTCTAGAGTCAGTAACTATGTCCACAAAGCATCTCTTCGCCATTTTTTTCCCGGCGCTCCTCATTGCCTCTCTCGCGCTCTTTATTCGCATTCTCCAATATCGCCCCACATCTATCACCGCGTCAGAACAGATGCAAACAGAAGCGCGCCAAAATTCGTTCATCCCTCTGTATCCCGATGATCCAATTCTTGGGGATAAAAAAGCGTCGCGTACCATTATTGCTTTTGAAGATTTTGGCTGTGATGCCTGTCGAGTGCAAATGCAACTCCTTTCTACGCTTGTGGAAAACGATGCAAACAAAGTAAAAATTATCTGGAAAGGACTGCCGGTGACGCGATTTCCATTCAATACCAGATCAGCGCATCAATTTGCGTTTTGTATGCATCGTCAAAAACAATTTGACGCATTCAAAAACTTTGCGTTTGAAAACAGCACGGCTCTCTCGGATACGATCCTTTTGCAGAGTCTTGAAACCATCCCCGTGGAAAAAGACGAATTCCAAACATGCCTTCAGAGTGGCGCTGCGGAAACGTTTATCAAAAAAATAGAAACACTCGCCGAGTCTCTCAATATCCAGTCGGTTCCCGCGATCTTTATCGAGAACAAACAAATTACCGCCCCACAAACAATCGAGGGATGGAAAACACTTCTTTCCTTATGAAAAAGAAGCATCTTATTATTTTCTGTCTTCTTTTCATCGGAATAAGTATACGGCCTTTCTTTCCAGTTTCTGCTGAAGCGCCCACACAAGATGAAATTGATATCCTCCTCCAAAAACCTCAGACCCGTATTACTATTCCTGGCCTGAATTTTACAAACCCAAAAGACGTGGAAAAATTATCATTCACTGATGACAGCGGAAACACCTACCTCTCCATCCCCTACCTTGGCGAATATCTCGCGGCAGTCTACCGCTATAGCGTGATCGCGATTTCGATTCTTGCTGTTGTGATGATCATTATCGCGGGAGTGCAATATATGAGTCCTGACGAGGGTGGAGAAGGACAAAAAAAAGCGCTCAAGCGCATTGCCGCCTCCGTTACCGGACTTATTATTGTCGTTGGCTCGTATGTGCTTCTGTACACGATCAATCCTGAGCTGGTGCAATTTCGAAATTTGAAAATATTATATGTGCCGCCTGAAGAATTTCCAGAAATTGCGATTCAACATGCAGAAAGTATGGGCTATGAGGGAGAGGTCTGGAAACCAGGGCCGCAAGGACCAGACATCCCACTTCCGTTCGATAATAACAATCGAGCAGAATTTCCACAGTTGTCACCTCTTCCCCCTCTCGAAGAGGGAGACGAATATATTATTCCTCCCCGTCCATGCTTTATCCCTGTTCCATCTTCTCCAGCATCATATTCTACTCTTACGATCAATTACAGTCTTCTTGGTCTTTTGGATTGTAATATTTCTCAGAAAACAAAAAATCAAAAAAGGCCGGCATCGGATGTGCAGATGGTCGTTCTCCACCAAGGATGGTCAAACAACAGACAAAAAGACATGATCTCTATGTGGTTTAAAAATTACCACTATGGAACATTGAAGACAATAAACAAACAAAAGTTCGTGATACCACCTACACTCAAACAGACCCCCATCGGAAGTCATTATGCTATTACTGCAGATGGCACAGTCTTTCAGTTAGCAGACGAACTGCATGTCATGAATCACTGTTGCAATGTAAATAAGATATCCATTGGTATTGACTTACAATATAAAGTAGTGAACAAAGAAAATGTCTTCACAGAAGAGCAATATATCAGTCTTGCCAAACTCATATCGGCTCTAAGTAAAAAATATGGATTTCCTATCAATGATAACACGGTCAAAGGCCACTGTGAGGTAGGAACGCATTCTGACCCGCCTAATTTCAAATTAAATAAATTAGGTAAAAAATTGGGGGTGACTTTCAATCTTTCATCACATGACCCCAAAGGGCAATGTAGCTGGGAAACAGCAATTGATTAACCAAACAGCTATGTCCGGAATGATCTTTATCTGTACGAACTGTGACGCGCAGTTTGTCAAATGGACGGGCAGGTGTTTGGAATGCGGCGCGTGGGGAACCATGAGTGAATCAAAAATCCAAAATCAAAAATCCAAAATCAACGAAAAAGAATCATACGAACCAACAAAAACCGTGAGTCTTTCAGACATTCAAGGGAAAGAAGTGACAAGAATTCGGACGAATATCGGTGAACTCGATCAAGTGCTTGGTGGCGGCATTGTGCCTGGGAGTCTCATGCTTCTGAGCGGTGAGCCAGGGATTGGAAAATCAACGCTTGCAATGCAGATAGCGCTTGCAGTACCAAATACCATATATATTTCTGGAGAAGAGGCAGTGGAGCAGATCAAAATGCGGACGGATAGAATAAACATAGAGACCCATGTCAATACGTCTCTCCAGATTGGAAACGAAACCAATCTTGAAAAAATCATTGCAACGATTCATGCCAAAAAGCCAGTGTTGACGATTATTGACTCCATCCAGACCATTTCTTCAGACGAGGTAGGGGGGGAAATCGGAGGAGTGACTCAGGTTCGCGCATGCACGACAAAACTCCTTACCACGGCAAAAACAAGTAACACTGCAATCGTCCTCATTGGCCATGTGACCAAAGATGGGGCTGTTGCAGGGCCAAAAACATTGGAACATCTTGTCGACGCTGTTCTTTCGTTTGAAGGCGACCGATTCCATACCTATCGGATTCTCCGCGCGGCAAAAAATCGTTTTGGGGCAACAGATGAGGTTGGTATTTTTGAGATGACGTCCGGAGGACTCGCGGATGTCAAAAATCCGTCTGCGCTTTTTCTTGAAGAAAGAGGTGAATCGATTCCTGGGAGCGTTGTTACCTGTCTCATGGAGGGAATGCGGCCACTTCTCGTCGAAATTCAGGCGCTCGTCAACAAAACCTCATTCGGGTATCCGGTGCGCAAAACAAGTGGGTTTGATCTCAATCGTCTGCATGTCCTTGTCGCAGTCCTTCAAAAAAGAGCGGGGGTAAATCTGGGCCAATACGACATTCATGTGAACGTGGTAGGTGGCATGAGCGCTGACGAGCCTGCGGCAGACCTCGCCGTGTGTTTTGCAATCGCGAGTAGTTTCAAAGATAAAACGCTTGGAAAAGATCTGGTCGTCTTTGGTGAAGTGGGATTGGGTGGAGAGGTGAGAAGTGTGCGCGCGACAGATAAACGACTCCGAGAATGTGAAACGCTTGGCATGAAACGGGTGATTGTGGCAAAACAAAAAAAGACCCCAATACTTGCACAAGGTCTTCAGTTGATTTCTGTACAGAACATTCAAGAGCTTATTCGCCAGACAGAATAGGGGGGATCTCGCGTCGCTCTGCACGCCATTGTGCTTCTACGACGCGAGATCAAGAAAGACAGGACGAAGCAAAGGGAGCTATTTCCAATCCCAAAATGACTTGGGGTTCCTTCCAGAACGTGGCGTAGGAAGCGGCGAATCGGGACGCAGATGAGCAGAGTCGATCAATCCTTTGGCCACTGCTTCCCTGACCTCGAACCAGCGACCGGCGACTTTCACTCTCGTGATGTCGCCCCTCAAATCCGTCGGCTCTCCTGTCCGTCGAATCTGAATCGTCTTCCTCATGACCTCCTCCCAGGTTACAGCCTGCGCCATGATACATGGTTTTCAAGCTTTGTGTCAAGAGACCCGCTACTCCAAATGCACTCTCTTTTCCCACTCCTCTACTTTTGTTTCAAGAGACCTGTACTTTGTGAAGTCAATCCCACGCGCCATTTCCCTCGCCAATCGAATGAGTCCATGATCTCGCGTAGTCGCAAGCCGAAACTCCATCATGCCGCTTTGCATTTTCCCATATACATCTCCCGGTCCTCGATCTTTGAGATCATATTCAGCGAGGGCAAATCCATCTGTCGTCTGTTCAAAAAAATGAAGCCGCTCTCTCACACTTTCTGAAATACTATTGGTAAAAAGAAAACAATATGATTGATGGTCGCTTCTGCCCACCCGTCCGCGAAATTGATGAAGTTGCGCGAGCCCAAATCCTTCGGCTCCTTCGATCATCATAACAGAGGCATTTGAAATATCTACGCCAATTTCAACCACCGAAGTGGAAACCAAAATATCCAACTCCCCATTGGCAAATTGTTTCATGGCTTCATCCTTCTCTTTTGACTTCATCTTTCCGTGAAGAAAACCAACTCGAAGATCCGGAAAAATTTTCTCAGAAAGTTTGGCATATTCTTCCAACACCGACTTTCGTTCATCGGAAGTAGAGAAGATGTTTCTATTGCTATATTGTTTTATTGTCTCTTGACTCTTGGTTATTGTATCTTGTTTCTTCTTATCTTGAAGTTGTATGAGTGGACAAATAACGAAAGTCTGCCTGCCCTTCTGTATTTGTTCCCGAATAAACCCATATGCCTTTTCCCGATTGTGCGGATCAACCAGGCGCGTGATAATCGGCTTACGACCCGGCGGCATTTCATTAATGATCGACAGATTTAAATCTCCGTATAACGTAAGAGATAATGAACGTGGGATTGGTGTTGCTGTCATTGACAGAAAATGCGGAGTGATATTTTTTTGGGCTTTGGAACGGATGATCTTGCGCTGCTCCACACCAAACCGATGTTGCTCATCCACAATCACCAACCCTAAACTTTTGAATTGAACATCCTCTGTCAACAATGCATGCGTGCCAATCGCGATATCCACTTCCCGCAGTGCGATCTTTTGTTTCAATTCCGCTCTTTTTTTACCCTGTGTTTTCTCATGCATCTCTACACCCCAATGACCAATTTCTTCGCTCGTTAGAAGAACAATTCTTGCTCTTGTCCCCAGCAGAGAGATCAATGAATTAAAATGTTGAGTTGCCAGTATACTGGTTGGTGCCATGAGCACCCCTTGATAGCCGTTGAGCATCGCATTATACAAACACATGGCCGCGACCACGGTCTTGCCCGACCCCACGTCCCCTTCGAGTAGCCGATTCATTGGTTCTGATCGTCCAATATCTTTAAAAATTTCCCAGGCCGCAATTTTTTGTGCTTTGGTAAGCCGATATGGCAATGATTGCACAAACGCGCGAATCTCTTCTTCTTTAAACCCAATCACAGGCGCCTTCTCTTGTCGCACAGATTGACGAATCATTTCCGCGCGCAATTGTAATAAAAATAATTCATCAAATTTTAGCCGTCGCCGCGCCTGTTGCAGATCAAGAGCATTGTTTGGGAAATGAATGGCGCGTAGAGCGTGACTCAAAAAAATAAAATTGCCTTTCTTTCGAATATCATCCGGCAACCATTCAGAAATATTTTTTGTCACTTCGATAATCTGGCTCATCAGAAACCGCGTCTGCTTTTGCGTAAGCCCTGCAGTGAGCGGATAAATGGGTACAATCCTGGCTGTATGGGTCGTCTGCTGAATGCTTACTACTGAATGCTTACTGCCTACTTTTTCATACCCCGGCCCTTTCATGACCGGTCCCAGCATGTCACTCGTCACTTTTCCCGAAAGATATATTTTCTCTCCTACTCGTAAAATTTTGGTGATAAACGGTTGACCAAACCACACGACCCGCAATTTGCCTGTTTCGTCCGCTACCACAGCTTCGGTGATAATAGTACGCTTGCGCGGACTGCGTTTGTTGGCGATCAACTCAATGACCCCTTGAATGGTTACTTCTTCCCCATCGCGTAGGTTGGAAATAGAGACAATTCGACTAAAATCTTCGTAGCGAAAGGGGAAATAATACAACAAATCGCGCACCGTATTGATTCCAAGGCGCTTCAAAGACCGAATCAACACCTGGCCAACCCGGCGAAGGGAGGAAATGGGAGAATCAAAAAATAATGACATAGGGTGTCATTATTGTATCACTCAGACGCTTAGACATGAAGGTGGGTCTAGACGATGTGCACCCGCGTGGAATCGAACCACGATTATCAGCTCCGCAAGCTGACGTCCTATCCGTTGAACGACGGGTGCGCGATGTCAATGTATCTGCCACTTACGCGCCACCGTATCCCCTGCTGGCTCATCTTCTTTTTCCACATCTTCAACCAAAAATCCTTTGAGGTGTTCGCGGATCTCTATGGGATTTTGATCCTCGAGTGGAATCCGAAGCATCGGGCGAAATGGGCTCTTCGTGTCAAAAAACAGTGTTTTTAGGTCTTCTTCAGGCCGATAGATGATATAAAATTTTTCAAGTTCTGAAAAGGGATACAAACGATTCCCAATAATAAATCCATTGGTACAAATCGCGACGGTCACCACAAGGGGCGTTTGTTTACTTTGGAGAAACAAGATAATGCCCGCAAGAATAATGATAAGGGAAAACAGAAAATTTCCTGAAAAAATCCCATACAAGACAAACAAAAACCCTAAAAAACCCATAATAATATACCACGCATGATTGCGTTCGTGTTGACTATACTCTGTGATCCGCCATTCAGCGAGAATATCACCAAGAGGTGTACGTTCTTGGATTGATGTGGGCATAGGATTGGGATAAAGAATATCGTGTCGGGTAGCCGCTGAGGGGTTCGAACCTTCGACCTCTGCAATGTGAATGCAGCGCTCTAACCAACTGAGCTAAGCGGCCATACAGCGTTCCCACCTATCGTATCAAAAACGTCTTTATTATGCAAGAGAAATCATTGCCAAAACCATCCACTTCCCGTATACTCACCTCCATGCATCGCGTGCCAAATTTACTCCATCCTGAAGAACATTTTCCTCAGTATACTCGCCCAAAAAAGCGCGCTGTTTTTTTGTTCTATCTCGTTGTGGTGCTCTGTGCCCTATTTCTCGCCACTCGCCTCTTTCCAGATCGCCTCCCCAATGATCCATCAGCATTCGACCCTTCTACGCTCGAGCCAATCGCGCCAAAAGGACTTTTCAAAAAACTCAAGTATTTTGTGTTTCAGCAAGGCACATTACTTGCCGGCGCGAACGACGACCGAGTGAATATTCTCCTTCTTGGCATGGGAGGCATAGGACACGATGGCCCTTTCCTTACCGACACCATGATGATTGTGAGTGTAAAACCCTCGACACGGCAGGTTGCCATGATATCTATCCCGCGAGATCTTGCGGTAGATATGCCCGGATATGGAGTAAGAAAGATAAATTATGCCAATGCGCTTGGCGAAACGAAAACGCCACCCAATGGTCTCGGAGTCGCAGAAAAAGTTGTGGAGAACACCTTTGACATGGAGATTCATTATGTCGTGCGTGTGGACTTTACCGCATTTGAAGAAGCAATTGATTCCCTCGGTGGAATTGAGGTTGACGTCGAACAATCGTTCACCGATACCCAATTTCCCGCTGAAAACACTGAATATCAAACAATTTCTTTTGCAAAAGGCATGCAAACCATGAAAGGCGCGCGCGCATTGCAATTTGCCCGATCTCGCCATGGCAACAATGGAGAAGGTTCTGATTTTGCGCGAGCGCGACGCCAACAAAAAATGCTCATGGCATTGAAACAAAAAATCCTTTCCCCTGCCACCCTCTTCAATCCTATTGAGATTCACGCCCTTCTGAATACGCTCGAAAAGCACATGACAACAAACATGGAATTTGGCGATATGATGTCACTTCTAAAATTTGCCCGTGATTTTGACAGAGGACGCTTGATAACCGTCGTCCTTGATACAGAAAAAGATGGCTATTTGGAAAATGCTTCAGACCCGGACATGGGGTTTTTTCTCCGACCAAAAGACGGAAATTTTGATTCAATTCAAACATTGATCTCGCGTATCTTCGATCCAAACACTCTTGCAAACATATCTGTTCAAGATGAACCATTGATAAAAAAAAATACCCCCGCATATCCTGGAAAAATTGAAATCCAGAATGGCACATGGGAAGCAGGGCTTGCGGCACGCGTCAAAAAACAATTTGAAGAGAGTGAATTTATTGTCGTCGACATTGGAAATACCCCTATCCGCCCTATAGAAAAAAGTGGCGTATTTCTCATACGCCCCAAAACAGCATTACTTGAAAAAACAATCAATGCATTACAAGCAACCTTCCATGTGCCAATACAGCAATCTTCCTTGGATGTTTTTGTCTCTTCGACCGCGGATATCTTGGTGATTTTGGGGAATGATTTTGATGAAAACTATGACAACACAAACAATCCGTAAAACTGACCATTTGCCAGTGGTAGCGCTTGTGGGGCGCGTGAATGTGGGAAAATCCACAGTATTTAATTGTCTCATTGAGGAACATAAAGCGATCGTTTCGAGAGAGCCTGGAACGACTCGAACAAAAAATATCGGCCTCGTGCGCTGGAGAGGCCTTTTATTTCGTTTGATTGATACCGGTGGGATCGCGACAGATCCCACGATGCTCCTTGCGCCAGATATTCAAAAACAAACCGAACAGGCCATCGAGCGGGCGCATCTTGTTGTCTTTGTGACAGACGCCCGCGCCGGAATCCTTCCCGAAGATCGCCATATCGCCACGTGGCTCAAGAAAAAAAAGAAAACAAACGTGCGACTCATCGCAAATAAAGCCGATACGAATCGGATAGAACAGGAAATGGATATTCGGGAATGGTCCCGGCTTGGCTTTGGAATGCCTTTTCTGATCTCTGCCACCAACGGCCGACGCACAGGAGATTTTTTGGATTATATATTTGAAGAATTGAAAAAACGCCATAAAAACCCCGGAGAACTGGAAGAGGAGGAAAGGCCGATTCGCGTGAACCTCTTGGGCAAGCCCAATGTGGGAAAATCATCTCTCTTCAACGCGCTCATTGGTCGTGAAGAAGTGATCGTCAGCCCCACTCCTCACACCACACGCGAGCCGCATGACACCCTGATGGAATATGCTGAACATCCTATCCTTTTTGTTGACACGGCCGGCATCAGACGCAAAGCCAATGTCGCGGGTCAAATCGAAGGACAAGGAATCCAAAAAAGTATTCGAAGTGTCGAAGAATCTGACATCGTCCTTTTGGTACTTGACGCGAGCGAGGATATTTCTCACCAAGACAAGCAACTTGCCGGACTTCTCGAACGCCGAGGAAAAAGCGTCATTATTATCCTCAATAAATGGGATCGAGCGGAAGACAAAAGCGAACTCTATCAAAAAAAAGTAAAAGCAATGATCATATCCCTCTTCCCCCATATTGACTTTGCGCCCATTCTTTTTGTCAGCGCGAAAACAGGCGCGCATGTGCGTGATATTTTTCCTCTGGTGGTTCGTATCGCTCTTGCTCGAAAACTCACCATTCCTGCCCCTGCCCTCGCGTCCTTCTCCCGAGGCGCGGTAAAACGCCACAAACCCTCGCGTGGCAAAGGGACACGATATCCAGAAATTCTTGGCATGCGGCAAATCGGCGCTTCCCCACCTGTCATTGACATCCTCATTAAAGAAAAAACTTCGGTACACCCATCCTATCTTCGCTACCTCGAACATCGTCTCCGTGAACAGTTTGACATTATTGGGACGCCTGTTATCATTCATGTGAGAAAGAGAAAGAAATGACGACAGAATCTGCCGTATGAAATTGATCATCGGTCTCGGCAATCCAGGAAAAGAATACGAACGAACCAGGCATAACGTGGGATTTATGGTGGTGGACGCATATGCTTTGAACGCGGGACAAAACTGGGAATGGAAAAAATCTTTCCACGCATGGATTTGCCGCGTAACAAAAAAAATGGTGCTGGCGAAGCCAGGCACGTTTATGAATGAATCCGGACGCGCAGTGCAATGTATCATGCGTTTTTACAAATGTTCGCTCGATGATCTCACGGTGGTACACGACGACAAAGATCTCGCCCTCGGCGAAGTGCGTGTGCAAAAAAATCGAGGCCATGCGGGCCATAACGGCGTTCGCTCTCTCATAGACATACTCGGATCCAAAAATTTCACCCGCGTCCGACTCGGCATCGCTCCCTCTGACCCAAAAAAAATGGAAAACACAAGTGATTTTGTGTTAAGGAAGTTTTCTCGGGAGGAAAGAAAAATTGTGGAAGAAATGATTGGGAAAGCGGTACAGCAGATGGACGAGTAAACTCATTGCTATGCTCCCCAAAGAAGCGCTTCTCTCCTATTTTCCAAAAATGACATTTCGACGATATCAACACCTCATTGCCTCTCGCCTTTCCCTTGATGATGCATGGTCGGCCAAAAGTGATACACTCAAAAAAACATTGCTCTGGGAATCAAATATTATTGAACAATTCGTTTTCTGGAGAGATCATGAATGCATAGAAAAAAATATCGAAGAACAGCTTATCGCGCATGGAATAGACGTGATTCCGCTGTCAGACTCTCGGTATCCGGCGCTCCTCAAACAAACCTATGATCCGCCGATCTGTTTGTTTGTGAGAGGAAACTTGGACGCCAAAGGATCGATGCTTGCTGTCGTTGGCACTCGATCATTTTCTCCTTATGGCAAGCAAGTCACGGAAGAGCTTGTGACTGCGCTCGTGCATGCTGGCCTTACGATTGTGAGCGGCCTTGCGCTCGGGATCGATGGATGCGCCCATGCGGCAACACTTGCCTCTGGTGGAAACACCATAGCGGTTCTTGGTTCTGGCATTGACCGATGGACGATTTTCCCTGCCGTGCATCGACCTCTCGCAGAAAAAATTATTGCGGCGGACGGCGCGGTGATTGCTGAATATCCGCCAGGATTCCTTCCCACGGCCTATAGCTTTCCAGAACGCAATCGGATTATCGCAGGGCTTTCTTTAGGCACGCTGGTTGTGGAAGCCGGAGAAAAATCCGGAGCGCTCATTACCGCCCGATCCGCGCTTGATAATAATCGGGAAGTCTTTGCCGTCCCACACAATATCACGTCAAAGACATCGGGTGGCACAAATACGCTCATCAAAATGGGGGCAACCCTTGTGACGTCGGCGGAAGATATATTCCAAGTGTTGAACCTCTCTGAGATAAAACAAACACTCGCGCCTTCTATTCATCCTGAATCAGAAGAAGAAGCGGCACTCCTTCCTCTCCTCTCGAGAGAACCTTTGCACATGGATGAAATCATTCACCAATCAGGCCTCGGGAGCTCGCGCGTGATGAGCACCATGACGCTTATGGAAATGAAAGGAAAGGTACGCAATATCGGTGGTATGATGTACGTCCTCAGTCACGAGAGCCCATCTCAAAAATAATTCATGGCTCATGTTCCGTCCGTTTTGGCCGCAAAAAATTCATATCTCGTCGTCATGCTACCAGTATGCCTCCTCGATTTTCACTTTTTTCGCTCAAAACGTCCATGAAACTGGCTCAAAATTATTTTTGAGATGGGCTCTCATCACACTCTTGTGGCATTCACACATAACAACGCCGAACAATTTCTCCTCTCTCTTTTCAATATCCAGAGACCGGAATATCTTCATGATCGAACATGGAACGCACTCTATCTCAAACGGACACAATTTCTTCTTGATCTTCTCGGAAATCCAGAAAAAAAAATCTCACACTTTATTCATGTCGCGGGCACAAGCGGCAAGGGATCGGTGTGTCGGTATCTCTCTTTTATCCTCGTGAACGCGCATAAAAAAACAGGACTCTTCATCTCTCCATATCCAACCACGATTCGAGAAAATTGGTCTATCAACAATGAAATAATTTCTGAAAAAGATTTTTCTTCTCTGGTTCACGAAATGAAGAAAGCGCTCACCCTCTGTCTCGAGCAGAGTCCGTTTGGGGTGCCATCGTATTTCGAAGTCACGACCGCTATGGCGCTGACCTATTTTGCCAAAAATGGTGTGGATTGGGCTGTGATGGAAGTGGGATTGGGTGGACAATTTGATGCGACCAATGTCATCCCAAAAAAAGAATGCGCGATTATCACCACGATTGGTCTTGATCATACAGAAATTCTTGGCTCTACCAAAACAGCCATTGCAAAAGAAAAAGCAGGAATAATCACCGTTCAATGCCCTGTGTGGACTATGGAACAAAATCCCCGCGTGCTTTCTGTAATCAGAAATATATGCGCAAAGAAACACGCCAGGCTGATGGTCATTCGTCCCGAATTCCAGATGCTCTCGCAAACACGTGATCGCACGACGTTCACGCACAAAGGACATCGCTATACCATCCGTGCCACTGGCATCCACCAGGTGCAAAACGCGTGTCTTGTGATTGACGTGGCCAAAAGTCTTGGCATTCCGAGCGCTTCGATACACGATGGCCTTCGCGGAGCATGGCAACCACTGTGCTGTGAAATCGTATCGAAAAAACCTATGGTGATTCTTGACGGAGCGCATAATCCGGATAAAATGCGCGCGACCGTGAGGACGATTCTTGACCTACAAAAGAAAAAAAAACTTCCCAAATCCACACACCTTATTGTCTCATTTTCTGAAGATAAAGACTTTCGCTCTATGATCCGGCTGCTTACAAAGCTTCGGCCACGCAGTGTTGCCATCTCTCGCAATACGATGAATCCTTTCCGTCGTATCGCTGATCTCTCCACAGTAAAAAAACTTTTTGAACGACAACTCCCACGATCCTCTTATCGGCGCTTCATTGATCCATCAGACGCATACACATGGAGCACAAAAAAACAAAAGAAAACGCATGGAATTATTCTCGTGACAGGATCAATGTTTCTGAGCGGCGAACTTCGGGGAACATTGACAAAATGATTATCATCCGATAGACTAAAAAAATTATGAAACCAACACTTGTCATCGTCGAATCTCCCACCAAAGCAAAAACAATCACTCGATTCCTTGGCAAAGGTTTTTCCGTGGCTTCTTCGTTTGGGCACATTCGCGATCTTCCCAAATCCAACATGGGGCTGGATATCGAAGGAAAAACATTCGCGCCCAAATATGTGGTTCCAAAAGAAAAAAGCGAAACCGTAAAAAAACTAAAAGCATTAGCAAAAAAAAGCAAGGATATTATTTTTGCCACAGATGAAGATCGTGAAGGCGAAGCCATCTCGTGGCACCTCGCTGAACTCCTCGATGTCCCAAAAGACAAGGCGCGACGGATGGTGTTTCATGAAATCACGAAACGGGCGATTGAAGAAGCGCTCGCGCATCCGCGACCTATTGATCAAAAATTGGTTGATGCCCAGCAAGCGCGGCGTATCCTTGATCGCCTCGTAGGCTATGAGCTTTCCCCACTGCTGTGGAAAAAAGTGGCGAAAGGGCTTTCTGCTGGACGAGTGCAATCGGTCGCGCTCCGCCTTATTGTTGAACGGGAGCGAGAAATAAAAAACTTCAAACCAGAAGAATATTGGACCCTTGATGGACAGTTTGCCGACGAGGAGATGAAAAAAAAAGACATGCACTTTGTTGCCCGACTCCACGCGATTGATGAAAAAAAACTCGACAACCTCGATATCAAGACACAAGAACAGATGGATGATATTTTGGGAAATCTCAAAGACGCGATATATCGTGTCCTGTCTATCACAAAAAAAGAAAGTCGAAGAAATCCTCCACCACCATTTACCACATCCACCCTGCAACAGGTGGCCAATCACCAACTCGGATTTTCTTCCAAACAAACCATGCGTATCGCGCAACAGCTCTATGAAGGAGTTGAACTTGGAGCAGAAGGATCACACGGCCTTATCACGTACATGCGAACCGATTCGAATAATCTCTCAGATACTTTTCTTAGCGAGGCGGAACAGACAATCAGAAAATCGTTCGGTGAACGGTATACTCTTCCTCAACCGCGCCGATACAAAACAAAATCCAAAGGAGCACAGGAAGCGCATGAAGCGATTCGACCAGCTGATCCCGCACGATCACCCGATTCGATACAGGCACATCTCAGCCGAGAACAATATCGGCTCTATGAGCTGATCTGGAAACGAGCAGTCGCCACTCAGATGCAAGCGGCGGCGGTGAATCTTGCCACCATTGATGTGGAAGGGAAATCTGTAACGACCGACAAACCATATATGTTCCGCGCCACAGGACAAACCATTCAATTTGATGGTTGGCTTATTCTCTATCCAGAACTTTTTCGGGAATCGCTTCTCCCTGACGTACAAGAACATGCCCCACTTACCTGTCTTTCTCTCAAACCTGAACAACATTTCACCACTCCACCGTCTCGATATTCGGATGCCACATTGGTGAAGTCTCTCGAAGCATACGGCATTGGGCGACCATCTACCTATGCCCCCACCATTGCCACCCTTGAAGAGCGCCGTTATGTCGTTCGAGATGAAAAAAAACGATTCGAGCCGACAGATATCGCGCTGATTGTCATTGATCTATTGGTGGAACATTTTCCCAACATTGTTGATTACGCATTCACAGCTGATATGGAAGGCGCGCTCGATGAAATTGCCTCTGGCGCCAAAGAATGGCAGCCTATCATCGTCGCGTTTTATGAGCCGTTTCATGAGACGATTGTGACGAAAACCACTGAGCTCTCCAAACAAGCGCTCACAGAAGAAAAAACAGATGAGCGCTGTGTCAAATGTGACAGCCCCATGGTGATCAAGATTGGCCGCTTTGGAAAATTCATGGCCTGTTCCAATTATCCGGAATGTAAAACCACCAAACCGATAGGAGAGGAAGCGACCATGCAACAAGAACTATCTGGAGAGGTATGCGAAAACTGTGGGAAGCCACTCATGGTAAAACGAGGCCGATTTGGGATGTTTTTGGGCTGTAGCGGGTATCCTGAGTGTAAAACAATCAAAAAAATAGAAAAGAAAACTGGTGTTCGGTGCAATCTTTGTACAGAGGGAGAATTTGTGGAAAGAAAAAGCAAACGTGGCAAACCGTTTTATGGGTGCAATCGCTATCCCGAATGCAAAAATGCTCTCTGGAGCAAACCCACGGGACAGATGTGTCCGACATGCTCTTCCCCCATTGTGTTTGGCGCAAAAAATACGTTTCGATGTTCGAGCAAGACGTGTGATTATTTGGTGAATTCAGAGCCAATAGCTAATAGACTATTTCTGAGGAATGAGGCGATTCAAAAATCCGACTGAGGTCGGATTTTTGAATATGTTTGTCAAACCCCTTGCCCTTGCCAAAAGGAAAAAACACGCATACAATATAAAAGAAAGAAAAATGATATGGTACAGAACCAAAAACAACCAACAATTGAATCCCTTATTAAAAAGATTGGAACCTACCTTAAAACCGCGGATACAACATTGGTTCGTTTGGCCTACGATTTTGCCGCCGAGGCGCACAAAGGACAGATCCGAAAATCTGGGGAACCGTACATCATGCATCCTCTCTCTGCCGCTGATCTCTTGGCAGACATGAAAATTGATCCTCTCATTATCGCGGCAACACTTCTCCATGATGTTCCAGAAGACACGGATAGAACGCTCGAAGACGTGGAAAAAGAATTCGGTTCTGAAATTGCTTCCATGGTTGGGGGAATTACCAAATTGGGAAAACTAAAATATCGTGGCGTAGAGAGATATCTTGAAAATTTACGAAAAATGTTTGTTGCCATGGCAGAAGATGTCCGTGTCATGATTATCAAATTTGCGGACCGTATCCATAATCTTCAAACCCTTGACGCGCTTCCCCCACAAAAACAATACCGGATTGCGCTCGAGAGCCTAGAAATATACGCCCCAATCGCGAATCGTCTCGGTATGGATGAAATGAAAGGTATGCTTGAAGATCTGTCGTTTCAGTATGTGTACCCAAAAGAATACGATGAGACAAAACAGATCCGTGACGAAAAAATGAAAGGAAAAGAAAAATTTCTTCACGACATGCAACGTCGAGCAAAAAAAGAAATCGAAAACGCTCACATTCCCATCATATCCATTGAGGGGCGTAGCAAACGACTCTTTAGCTTGTACCAAAAACTCATCCGAAAAGATCAACAAGTCGCAAAAGTATACGATCTCGTCGCGATTCGGATTGTAATTCCGAGCGTCGCAGATTGCTACGGAGCGCTTGGGATTCTTCATAAAATCTGGAAACCTCTCAAAGGTCGTATTAAAGACTATATTTCACAACCCAAACCGAATCACTATCAATCCCTTCACACCACGGTATTTAGTGAAGAAGGAGAGAGTATTGAATTCCAAATCCGCACGCCTGAGATGCATGAAGAGGCGCTCTATGGAACTGCGGCTCATTGGCGTTATCACGAAGACGGAAGACGATTGCCAAAACGAGATATTGCCTGGGCAAAAGAATTAGCAGAAATTCAAAAAGATATTCTCACAAAACTCTCTGACCTCGAAGAAATGAAAGTGGACTTTCTCCAGAGTCGTATTTTTGTATTTACACCAAAAGGAGATGTGATTGATCTGCCGGAAGGAGCAACCCCGGTCGACTTTGCCTATCATATCCATACCGAGATCGGCAACCGATGTTCTGCCGCGCTGATCAATGAAAAAATGTCGAGCCTCAGCACCGAACTCAAAAATGGCGATGTGGTAGAGATTATTGTGGACAAAAGTAGAAAGGGACCGAATCAAGATTGGCTCCAATTTGTCAAAACCCATACCGCGCGCGGCCACATCAAATCACAACAAAAAAAAACCATTACGGAATGGATCAAATCGGTCTTACCGAAAAAGTAAATAAACTCATAGCGAGTTTCTGTGTCTGACGCGCTCTCCTGAGAGGAAAAATGATATGAGTTCAATGATCAATGCGCATTAACCATCGTCCGAATCACACGCTCTAATTCTTCCTTCGAATAAAATGAGATGAGAATTGTCCCCCGCCCTCCTCGGAGCGTCATGTGTACTTTGACCCCGAGCCGTTCTTCGAGCATGTGTTCATACGCCAAAATATTCGCGTCTTGCCGAATAAACCCTTTTCGTGATCGCGCTCCTTTTGAGGCAACTGCCTGCTCGACATCGCGTACTGTGATAGCCTCCCCCATCATAGAATGAAATACTTTCATTTGATCCTCTTCACTTTTGAGACTTAGAATTGCTTTGGCTTTGCCTTGACTCAGCGCTCCGTCCATGAGCGCTTTTTGGATCGGTTCTGGAAGCCCAAGGAGTCGAATCGTATTTGCGATATACGGACGGCTCTTTCCCACTCTGTCCCCCACCTCTTGTTGCGTCAATCCAAATTCTTCAACCAACCGGCCATAGGCAAATGCCTCTTCTATCGGATTCAAATCTTGACGCTGAATATTTTCAATGAGGGCAAGTTCAAGCTTGTCTTGTTTTGTCGCTGTGCGGACGATAGCAGGAACCGTGGGGAGTCCTGCAATCTCGGCAGCCCGAAGCCGGCGCTCGCCTGCGATAAGCTCGTATCCGCCATCATCTTTTTCTGTGACAAGAATTGGTTGAAGAATGCCGTGCAACTTGATCGAACCAACAAGATCTTCAAGCTCCTGGTGAGAAAATACTTTTCGTGGTTGGTCCGCATTCGGGACAATCTCCGAAATAGGGATATTCCAAATGCGATCTCCGTCCTTCGCATGTCCGGTTTCTTTATGCAAGGTCATCCGCATGCCTTTTTGTTGTGGAAGAAGAGAGCTGAGTCCTTTGCCTAATGCCATAGTGAAAAATTAATTTGTCCACCCGTGTTTCTCCAAAATCTCTTTCGCGAGCCGCTCATATGCTTTAGCGCCTTTCCCACTCGGTTCGTAATGGAGAATGGTTTTGCCAAAACTCGGCGCTTCTGCGAGACGAACGGTGCGAGGAATCACGGATCGAAAAATAGTGTCGGGAAAATATTGATACAAATCTTTCATGATTTCTTCAGAAAGTCGTGTCCGAGAGTCAAACATCGTAAGCACAGCGCCAAGGATCCGTAAGTCTGATTTCACATGCTGTCGGATCAAATCAATGGTTTGCAATAGTTGTCCCAACCCTTCGAGCGCGTAATACTCTGCCTGGACCGGGATAAGAAGTTCATCCGCCGCGACCAAACTGTTGATGGTGAGAAGTCCGAGCGATGGCGGGCAATCAATAAGAATATAATCATACGCATGTTTGGTTTCTTCGAGAAGATCAGAAAGCTGAAATTCTCGCCGTTCCACGTCCACAAGCTCTATATTTGCTCCTGCCAAATCTGGCGTCGCTGGAACGAGTCGCAGTCCCTCATGGGCAGTATTCTTAACAACATCATGAATCCTTTTTTGTTTTGCGAGTGCCTGATAAATCCCATAGGGAAGCTCGTGTCGGAGAACCCCAAGTCCACTTGTCGCGTTGCCCTGGGGATCCATGTCAACAAGCAACACAAATTTACCAAACTCTGCAAGATACGCGGCAAGATTGATCGCAGTTGTGGTTTTTCCCACACCGCCTTTTTGGTTGACGATAGTGATGACACGGGACACACCTGATGAATCGTGAATTATGAATTATGTTCCGCCTATTGGCGGAAAGAAAAAAGGAATGAGATGATGCCAAGATAAAACATGGATCATGAATTCATTCTCAAAAAAAGTATACACCATATTGACAGAATGATCAATACAATATACGCTATGATCGTAATAAAGGCCGCGGTGGCGGAATTGGCAGACGCACGGGACTCAAAATCCCGCGACCGCAAGGTCATGAGAGTTCGATTCTCTCCCGCGGCACCAACAAAAAAAGAACGTGGACGTTCTTTTTTTATTCGCCTGTGGATGTCACCGCACCCACCCACTCATACTGTGAAAAAACCCAATTGGCAATATCGCGTGCCTCGATAAATCGCGCCTCGTTGGCATCTGCGCCAAGAATCGCGACATCGAGAACTTTGCCACGGCTGTCCTCGACGCGCATCACAAAATTGTACCCGGCTGCCTCTGTGTAGCCTGTTTTCCCTCCATGAAATACAGAAAACCCATGGGGAATCCAGCCAAGAAGCAGCCAATTCGTATTCCAAAAATGATGTTTTTTATTCCTTTCTTTTGAAAAAAGTGTTCCTTCTTTGATGAGTAGTGTGGAGCGAATTTTTTCTTGTTCCATCGCTTCCCCAAAGAGAATAACCACGTCAGATGCAGTCACCTGATTTTCCGTCGCAAGACCAGCAGGATCAACAAAGGTGCTGTGTGTCATCCCAATTTCCATAGCCTTTTGGTTCATACGCTCTACAAATGCATCTCGACCCCACGGAAGGGTGTCAACAAGAGTCAAAATCGCTTTGTTCGATGAAGCAACAAGCGCCGCATTCCAGAGCTCTTCGATCGTATATGTATCGCCTTCATACATGTGTGTGTCAACGACCGCATCGTGTGTCACTGTTGTCGTACTCTGCCACGACACGTCGTCCTCGAGAAACACAAGAGCGCTCATGAGCTTCACAATGCTCGCTCCCGGCCGTATGATTTCAGGTTGTTTCTGATATAAAATCGCGTCGCTCTCAACATCTTTGACAAGTATCGCTTCTGCCGAAAATATCTCTTCTTGAATACGATCTACTCCTATGAGCATCGGCGGCGCTGGTTCTGATGGTGTGGAAGGAATTGGCATGCCACTATCGAGCGCTCCTTCACTCTCGGCTGCCTGTGTCACTGAAACTTTTTTCTCCTGATACGTCCACACACTCCAGACAATCACTCCGATGAAAAAAAGACTGACACAAAAAGCATTCCTCCATGCATTTTCCTTGTGGATCTCCTGGCCTGATATCAGATTGATCGTCATATCATTCTTCTTCGACGAAAGATTCCTTTCGTGCTTGAGGAGACGTGCTATCTTTTTCTTGCAGAAGTGCCTCAATGTGTTCATGCACAGAAAGTATTTCATATTCTGGTAATTCTTTTGGAGAACGAATGTCAAGATGTTGGATTGCTTCCATTGACAACATATACACTGGAAACATTTCATGCTCGCGTTCTTTTTCTTCGATGAGTCCTCGCATCAACAGATTTCGGATAATCACCGCGCAATTCACGCCTCGGATTTGCTCGAGTTCTGCTCGCGTGATCGGCCCTCGATAACTCACAATCGTGAGGGTCTCGAGCTGGGCTCTGGTGAGTTCTTCCGAGATTTCATCTGTGATAAATGCGCTGATTCCTTGCGCGCACGCTGGATTCGTCCCCATTTGGACCGTATCCCCTATTTCCAAAATCTGGATACCCGAATCTTTTCTATTATATCGTTCTTTTACCGTGTCAAGCGCTTCTCGAATACTCGCCTCTTTCTCTCCTGTCGATTTGGCAATGTCTCGTATCGCAAGCGGCTTTGACGCGACAAAAAGGATGGATTCGAGAATCGTAGTGAGTCGATTCTTGGTTCTTGGTTCTTGGTTCATAGTTTCGACGTCTCTTTTATTTGTTTTCCGTGTTTGTACGATACGAGATACATTTCTGCGAAAAAGTTTATCTCTATTGTACCGCGTACATCCGCAACTTCCCTTCATCAAAATACACAATCAACAATCTCCGCCCCTGCGCTCTCAATGCTTCCAATTTTTCCTCTTCAAACTCCACTCGAATGTCCGAACCCGTATGATCACGTTGAAAATTTTCGAGAAAAAATGTGCCAAATGGATGCGTGCCTTTGGGGAACCCAGTAAAAATTCGAACTCCCTCTTGTTTGGGGATAAGGGCAATGCTCGTGCTACTTGTCTTCTCTACGTCCACAATATGTGCATGAGAATTCTCTCTGTCCAACATCGTATATGCTCCGAGCCGCTCTGTCTGCGCGTCTCGAGAAACCAAACCATAAAGGACAAGAGCCTCTTTGAGAGCGTTTCGAAAAACTTGCGCACCATATAGATTATCAGGAATGCCGATGAAAAGCAATGCATCATCCGGTTCAATCGCGAGAGTGGAATACGACTCGAGGATTCTGTCGGCAATGGTTCCTGCTTCTTGCCAAATTTTATTTTTTTGAAAGAGAGAGAGACCCATGAAGCCAACCACGACAATACCTCCCAAAGACAGGAGCACCGCCGCATGACGAAATTTCTTAAAAAGAGTGAAACAACATACCATCAAGATAGGAACAAAAAAAACAGACGCAAGATAGGTATATCGTTCGCCTTCGGTATTGTGTTGATTCCACAATAATTGCAGAAAAGGGAGAAGCGACACCACATATCCTCCACCAAAAAAGAAGAAAAACCGTCTATATTCTTTCGTTCGCGCGAGGACCCATAGAAACAAAAAAAGGAGGAGGAGAAAAAACCATCTATACTCAAAGACAAACGATGTGAGAGTGACACGCCACGGATGAGAAAAAAGAATTCCGATGGTAGACTCGACATACATCTTGAACATGGCTGTGATATCAATATCCAGACTTGCGCGTCCATAATATCCGAAGAGTACTCCCGTGGTCCATGCCCGAAGGAGGAGATACACAAGGACAAAAACAATCGGCAATAGGGCGGGTAAGACCGCTCGGCGAAGAGTGAATGTCTGTTTCTCTTCTGCAGGAAAAATAATTCCCAGGAGAATAAGAGTGATAGGGAGCGTGATGGCGCTCTCTTTCGTAAGAAGCGCTCCTATCGTACAGAGAAGCACGCCCACATACCACGACCATTTGTGAGAAGAAAAAAACCGTGTGAAGCAAAGTAATGCGCCCAGATACCAACTCGTCACAAGCACATGTGGCACTGCCGCAATCCATGTGACAGCTTCACTATGACTCGGGAGGAGTCCGAAGATCATGGCCGACGCGAAAGCCACCGATCGTTTTTTTACAAACTGAAACATCAATACAAAGATCATCCCCGTATTCAGCAGATGAAGGAGAACCCCAAAGATATGAAATGGCAGCGGGTGCAGACCAAAAGCCCATTGTTCAAACGTAAACAAGAGGCTGAGCATCGGCGTATAGCTCCCGCCATCACGTGTGCCGAAATAATTCGTCGTGAAATAGGTTTGAATTGGGCGAGAATCTCGCGTGAGACGAAGCCAATCATAATCGTCGCTCACGAAAGAAGAGCGGAGAGAGGGGGTGAAGGCGAAGAGTATGGCTAATGCAAGAACTGATGAAAGCGCCAGGCGACGTTTGGACATATGTATATTTTTTCACCTCATCACCCAATCAAACCCGTTCAATCACAATCTCTTCAAACACGCGATTCTGCGAAAGAAAAATATGATGTTGCTTCATGAGTTCCAGGAGAGCGAGGAAACTCACGATCATATCTGTTTTGTTTGCAGATGAAAGAAGATCTGAAAAGACAATTTTTTTTGCCTTCCGCAACAGGTCGCGCAGAATATTCATTTTCTCTTGTAAACTAATCGTCCGATCAATCATGCTCGTGGGAAGCGCCACACGAGGCGTCAAGCGCGCCACTACTCGCATCATGGCTTCGTGAAGAATTGACGCTGATACATTTTTAGGAAGAATAAACTTCTCGATTTTTCGAGCTGGCTCAGCGCGGAAAAATGATACAGCATCACTCGCCCATCGTTTTTGAATCACCTTACTCACCTTCACATATGCCTGGTAGAGTCGGAGCTGTTCGGCCAGACTGGGCCCTTCATCTTCTTCGGCAAATTCTTGTGGCAACAGCGCTCGTGCTTTCATAAGAAGAAGTTTTGCGGCAATCACAAGAAAATCCGCGAGCTCATCGGCATCTTCCTTTTCGAGTTTGTCCATGTATGCAAGATATTGCTCCGTAACTTGAGAAAGAGCGACCTCGCCAATGTTCATCTTGCGCTCATGAAGAAGATTGAGAAGAAGATCGAGAGGACCGGTGAAGTGAGGGAGTGTCACGGTGTGAGGCATACTGAATAAAAATACAACATAAGAACATTATTCCAGATTCTTCTCTAACCGAACAAAATGGGCATTTTCAGCTTCTGGCCTATCATCATTATTATAAAAATCGGGCAGGAATTCATCGTGAGTAATCCTATAACCATGGCTTGCTAACTCCCCTTCAGCATGCTTAAGTGCTTGATACGAAGTACCTTCCCGGGCGTGGAATTCGATCGGTAAGCGGTGTTGTTCGGCAATTTCCAGGAGATGGTACAGCATAGCCCGGCCAGCGCCTTTGCGTTGGTATTCGGGCAGGAGCGCGAGGTCAGACACATATAAAACCGGTCCGTCTTCTCCGTCGAGTTCAGATTCTTCGCCATATGCGATCGCGTAACCTATTGGGACATCAATATTGTTTTCACGATTTTTCATGACAAAACTCGCATTATGCTCCGGATCTTCAAGAGCATCTCCAAGTTCTTCTTCAAAATCTTCGGTACGGACGGCCTCGG
Organism: uncultured Gammaproteobacteria bacterium; assembly: GCA_964374115.1. GTDB lineage: Bacteria > Patescibacteriota > Patescibacteriia > Magasanikbacterales > UBA922 > CAYJXK01. Next base: position 54,054 of record CAYJXK010000001.1, on the reverse strand, counting down.
GGTAGATGCGTCTTTCTATTTCTGTGACAAGTGGAATATCATCTTGGGTGAGAGGAGAAAAAATGACTGATAGTTTATCACGACGGTCTTTCCCTGTTTCTATTACATTTTGTAAAAATTTTTGTTCCGTATCCATAGTATTACTATTAGTATACTCTTTTAAATTTAATGATTACTCATCATCCACTTCTCCCGTAGCAGGTCGGATATTTCTCTTTAGCCGTAATAGATGTTCGTCGCCTTGGATAGTGTCACTCATAACATGAAATCCCTGTTCAGTGATTAGTTTTTCATTGCGCCTTAACGCATTGAAAAACGTTTGGTCCCTAATGTGAAAATCAATAAAATTACTCGGCCCTCTTCTATTTCCTGCTAAAATGCTTCCTAATAACGCTTTGCCAAATCCTTGTTTCTGGGCATCGGCGACAATGGCAATTTCAGAGATCTGTATAACCTTTCCAGAATCGGGCGAGTCTATTTCCTTCACGAGCGCATACCCGACCGGAATTTCATTTCCTTCGCGCTGTTCAATAACCAAAAGATTTTTCCCCACTGACTGCGCCAGTTCCTCTTGAAAGAACGTAATGCCGCGACGCTGGTTTTCGGGATACGTCGCCGCTTCGATTTCGGCTAGTATGGGGGCCTGTTCAGGTACCGGATAATCAACAAATGTCTTGGGCTTTAGGTGTTCAATTGGTTGGGCGTTTTCAAATTTCTGCAGACGAGGACGTTTTTTCGGAGCGGCGGCATGTTCGGCTTTTATTTTTTCAATTTCTTCATTGTCCAGCTTAAATAATTTTTTCTGTACGCTAGCATCCGAATAAATATGTTCGCCTTCCTTTAGCGGCATAGGGATCTGATCAGCAGACTCAAGCGAATCAAGCCCAACTTCAGTGTAACCGATTCCTACGTTGATCTCAACAAAAGGACTACTCGGGTCACGTTGCAGCTCTTGGCGAATATATTTTCGAAAAAATTCCTGATAGCGTCTTAAAACCTCTTCCTGATCACGTCCTTCGTTAGCTTCAATATTGTCGCAGATAATCGTTCCGGGTGACTTTCCCGTGTTGGTATACAGAAAAGATTGTGCGCACAGCCGACCATCGCGGTAAAGGACGAAAAAACCGTACGAGGGATCAGTGTAGCCGGCATGAATACAGCTCTCGGACGCTCCACCCAGCGTCATACAACAACCAGTATCATACCCAATCGTAAAACCACGCGGATCATTCTTGGGGAGAACTTCCCCGACCCAACCGTGGTCGAGATCAATTTTTGCGGGTGGAATATAATATTCAGGGTTAAACTCCTCTTTGAGAAGTGCTACAGTTTGAACGGCGGTTTCACCGGAGTAACAGCGAACCAATTCGTTGAGCCAGGGGGTATAAGCTTTCACATCAGAAATAGAAAAATTTTTTGGTAAACGTCCATTTTTCTCCATTTCGGCAACCGAAAATTTTAGGGTATTTATATCAGCCCACTGTTTAATTGCTCGCGGATTATCGGCACAACCGTCAGATAAAGCGAGAGGCCGATTAGTCCAAGCAACCTGAAGAAGGGAACGAGGCGTGGATTGATGGGTTTGCACCCACGTCTGAGCTTCATCAATATATCTGGTACGATTTTGGCTGACAATTTTTAAGTGTTGGAGGAGCCCTGGTATATCATTATGTTCTTCTTCTGCACGGGCGGCCAGATTAGTTAACAGGTTCTCTACTTCTTCCAGAAGATTAGGTAGAGGGATTTTGAGTTGTCGTTGCTGATCTTCTGAAGAATCCAACTGGCTTAGAATGTCACGCATGCTCGATTTCAACTGTTCTATCGCCACCGGGCCTTCTTTTGCCAAGGGCAATAGGGCTTGATAGACTAACTCGCCGGCTGACGACGCAAATAACTCACGGTAACGATTGGGATTTGACGGCAAACGGGCGCGCATCTTCTCGGGCGTATCCATTGTCGACAATAAAAGAAGTAATTCCGCGTTCTCATCTTTGTATGTTGTGCCATGGGCAGAACCAGGAACGTCGAAATCTTTGAGCCAATACGTGGCGTCGTGAAGGTTAGTGTCGATTCCCGTATGAAGACGATTGTAAATAATACTGCCCAAACGTTTTGTCTGCCAACCTTCGGGGATATGGAAGGCGTGGCGCGCAAGCCAAGATTCTTGAGCACCGCGAGGTTTATCACACGGAAATTTATCTTCTGAAGGGAATGTGGCTATTTCTTTATTTTTTAAAACCCAACTGTATTCAAGAATATCCTTGACAAGATATCCGTTGGTCATGAGCATTTTGTATATCTCGAAATCATCTTTTGAATTATATGTATGGGCAACCGAAAACAATTGTTTGGAAGGGAGTTTTAAATCTTTAGTATGATTAAATGCCGCTACCCGGTTGGCTTGAAAAATTTCTTCCAAAAAATTTTCCCTCATAGCTCCGCCCCCTTCATCTTCGGTATCGTCAATCTCCTTTGGTATGTAATGATACTCTTCTTGACAATGATAATCCTCTTGCGTAAGCACTGGAATCTGCCCACTGGATAAAATACTCAAAAAATATTCACGAAATGGCTGATCAAGGTGAAGATATTTAGCATTCAAATCGGTGAACTGGCTCATATATTTTATCAACAATTCTGGCTGGCCTAAATCCAGTAACACCTGAGCAGTGCTTTCCCCTAATACAAAATCGGAAAAACAATCAGCATTCTTGATGGTATTTTCGATAGCCTTTTTTGTTTCAAATAACTTTATGGCTATCCCATGGTCTAAACCGGTAAACTGGGGGATAAAATCGGAAAGTGCGCCCGCATGTTTGGTATCAAGAAGAACCAAAGCTAACTCCCTATTCAAATTCAGTCCGACAAAATTATCCGGATGAGCAAGGACATACCGGGCTACCTCGTCATCACCATGCTTAAAAAATTTCTCCGCTGTCTGTTGATCCAGATCACTAAATTGATCGATGTATTTCCTGACTAATTGCCAATGCCCTGCCGAGAAGGCAATGTCCGCTGTTTTTTTATCCAACTTAAAGCCAACAAATCGCTCGGAGTGAGAGATGGAATACTCAGCCAGTGGCAACGAGGTGCGCACCGAAAGCCAGCCTTCAGCTACTTCTCTGTCTAGGCCAACAAATTGCGCTAGCTGATCTTCGGTTATGTGGGCCACACCCTCGCCTACCTCAGCTAAAATTAAAGCGACCTCTTTATCAAAAACAAAACCGGAAAAATGTTCTGGATGGGAAAGGACATATAGAGTCCCTTCTTTACGGGTACGAAGCAACCCTAGTGCCACTTCTTTGTCCAATTCGGTGAAATTATCAATATACTTTAGAAGTAAATCACTCCTTCGATCGGCTAACAATTTCATTGCCATGGACTTGCCTAAACCGCCAAAGTGTTGCGGATTCAAAAAGAGATACGCAAAATATTTTTCACCTTCCTTTTTATTATCTATAAAGTCACTAATTAAAGCAACCGCGATCTCTTGGTCTAAACCTACAAAACTATCAACATGGGCAATTATTAAATCCTGCCATTTAAATCCGACTCTATATGATCTATATTTTGACAATCCAAGCGCAACATCCTTACTCAAACCAATGAATTTGTCGATATGTTTAGCTAGGGCAATTGCACCTATATCGTCGGCGAGTAGCGCCAACGCCAACTCACTATTAAAACTAAACCCGTTAAACAATTCAGGGTGTGATAGAACATACTCTGCACCGTCTATACCCTCTTCCTTACCGTTACTAATCTTCACTCGACTTTTTTTGATTAGTTCAAATGCCCACTCTTTGTCCAACCCCCCAAATTGTTCAGGATGATCTAAAACATACTGAAGAGTGTCATGATTATTAATAAATTTTTTGGCTAAATCTTTACTCAGCTTTACTCCAGCCAAATGACCAAGAAATTTGAAAATACGCTGTGTAACTTTTTCTGTTCTACAGATTATATCGTCGTACGAAATCGCTAAATCCCCTACATTGGCATCTAAAACGAACCCAGCAAAACGTTCAGGATGGGATAAGACATATTCAGCGTATGTCTTATTATAATCATCTCTTTGAGAACGCCACCCAAGCCAATTCATCGCAACGTCTTTATCCAATCCCAAAAAATTATCAACAAAGGGTTCAAGATATTCAAACCGGCAGGTGATTTCGAGCGCCAGTTTTTTATCAAGGGCAAAACCAGTGAAATGGTCCGGATGAGAAAAAACATAGGTGACTAATTTTTTGCCGCCCCGCCACAGACAGTTTATGGCAGCCTCTCTGTCAAGGCCAGAAAATTTATCAATATAATCACACAACACGTCCATTTCCTTACCTAAACCATGAATCAGCAAGAGGAATTCTTGATCAAATGTTAGCCCGGCAAAATGTTCGGGATGAGAAAGAATAAACTCGGCGCAATTCATCTGTTCTGTGCCCGTCGTATTTTTTAAAATCGCTAAAGCAACGTCTCTGTCCAGATTGTTGAAATGATCAAAAAACTTGAGTAATAATTTTCCCTTTGAAAAAGAAAGCTTATTCCCCAACAATCCTAAGACTACTTCTTTATCAAGTGAGAATCCAAAAAAGTACTCCGGGTGTGTCAAAACGTACTCTACGCTTTTTTTTTCTTTCTGACGCACCAATAGCAAAGCTATCTCTTTGTCTAATCCGGTAAAACGATCAATATGTGCAATTAAAAGTGAATCACCGGCTAACTCAAAGTGATACATGTGCTGATTCAACAGGTATATTGCCAATTCTTTATCCAAAGCAAAACCAAAAAAATGTTCCGGGTGGGCAAAAACATATTCGATGAGTTGTTTTCTAAGTTCGTCAAAATTATGAAAGTTGAAAAACATCAGCGCGACTTCTTTGTCTAGGCCAGTAAAACGATCAAGGTGTAATAATAAAAATTCTTCAATTGTATCACTGGATGAACCATCTGCAACTGACTCCAGCAGTTCCATCGCTATTTTTTTATGAAATTTTTTGCATCGTTCAAAAAAATAATCCGGATCTTTATTGATAAATTCCAAAATCAGCCAAGATTTTCCTTCCAAATCCGACGGCAATGATTCTGCCTGTTCTGGTTCTGCTGTAGAGCCAGTGGCATCAATTTTCATCCTCCTCTCCGCCATCTCGGCTTCGGATAAATTATGAATTTCATCGGGCATATACCGTAGGAATTTTTTTGCTCATTCTTAACGTATGATTCATGATTCTTTATTCTTTACTCTGCCTGCACTTGAATATGCAATTCCTTCAATTGCTCGGGATCGACCACGCCCGGTGCACCGGTCATTGGCTCTTCTGCTTTTTGATTTTTTGGAAATGGGATCACGGTGCGGATATTTGTCTCTCCGGTGAGAACCATCGCCAATCGCTCAATTCCCGGAGCAAACCCGCAATGAGGCGGCGCGCCATATTCAAATGCCCGGATCATGTGACCGAATTTTTTGTTCACGACGTCAGAAGAATATCCCGCAATTGCAAACGCTTTATACATGATCTCTGGATCTTTATTTCTCACAGCGCCAGAAGAAATTTCGTACCCATTCGCGATAATGTCATATTGAAAGGCGAGAATGTCAAGCGGATTTTTGGTCTCAAGCGCTTCAAGCCCGCCTTGTGGCATAGAAAACGGATTGTGGCCGAAATCTATTTTTTTCTGCTCTTCATTCCACTCATACATGGGAAAATCAATAATCCAGGCCCATCCAATCGTATCTGTATCTGCGAGATGCAACTTTTTTGCGACGAGATCTCGTACAGCGCCAAGCCCCTTGCATGAGATGTCCCAAGAATCATCGGCGACGAAAAAAAGAATGGCATTCGGGGATTGTTCTAATTGATCTTCCGCCAGCTGGCGGACTAATTGATCCAATTGCGTCTGAGTGAAAAATTTCACGATCGGACCATCAAATTTTCCATCCGCATATTTCATCCACGCAAGACCTTTGGCATGATGTCTTTTCGCGGCGTCTTCGAATTCGTCTTCAATTTCTTTGCGAGAAAAAGATGCGCCGTTTGGAACAACCAACACACGAACAAATCGAGGCGTCTGAAATACCTTAAAATCTGTTTTGTTTGCCCATGGAGAGACATCCATGAGTCGCAGATCATACCGAAGATCTGGCCGATCGCTTCCGTATGTTTCCATGGCCTCACGATATGGCAAACGTGGAAACGGTTTCATGAGTACTTTTTTGTGTGCCACTTCTTCGGTGAGCCCGATAAACAACGGCTCCATGAGATCAAAAAACTCATCTCGACTGAGAAAACTCGTTTCACAATCGAGTTGATAAAATTCCCCTGGCGCGCGATCAGCCCGAGGATCTTCATCGCGCATGCACGGGGCAATTTGATAATAGCGATCAAATCCACCAACCATAAGAAGCTGTTTATATTGCTGTGGCGCCTGCGGAAGCGCATAGAATGAGCCCGGATGTAAACGGCTTGGCACGAGATAATCTCTCGCACCTTCGGGAGAGCTCACGGTAAGAATGGGTGTCGGAATATCCACAAATCCCCTCTCTTCCATGTATGTCCTGATATACTGAATCATCCGCGCTCGAAACAATATAGTTTCTTTCAATTTCTTACGGCGCAATTCCAAAAATCGAAACTTCAAACGCAATTCTTCATCTTCCTCTTCTTTATGCGCGTCAAAAATCTCAAATGGCATCGTCTTCGCTTTCGAAAGTATTTCAAATGATATGGCGTGAAGCTCTATCTCACCTGTGGGAAGCTCATGATTGGTAGCCTCCTCTTCTCGCGCGACAACCTTCCCAGAAACAGAAATGATATACTCATATTTCAATTCGTCAGCCAAAGAAAAATCATTCACCGTTTCTGGATGAAACACGACTTGCGTGATGCCGTATCGGTCCCGAAGATCAATAAAAATAAGGCCACCGAGTTTCCGGCGCCGATCCACCCAGCCAGCGAGCTTTACCTCTTCCCCCGCGTGACTCGTTCGAAGCTCTCCACAGGTATGTGTGCGATAATGCATAGTCCATCTATTGTAGCACAGAAGATTGTCTTTGCAAGGTGAAGGTGATAACCTGAGCTATAGTATCCCGTACTTCTTCCCCAACTTCACAAACGCAGTCACAATGCGGTCGATCTCTTCGCGCGTATGGGCAGCAGAAATCTGCACCCGAATGCGCGCTTTTCCCATTGGGACCACCGGATAGCTAAATCCGATCACGTAAATCCCCTCGTCGAGCATATCACGGGCCATATCACTCGCGAGTTTTCCGTCTCCGAGCATGACGGGAACAATCGGATGGACTGACTGTGGAACTGTAAATCCTGTCTCTGTCATTTTGGATCGGAAATATTTGGTGTTTTTCCACAATGTTTCCCGAAGTTCCGGATGCGCTTCGATAAAATCAAGAACATACATCGTGGTCGCAACGACAACTGGCGGAAGTGTATTCGTGAAAAGCGCGGTTCGCGCGCGTTGATGCAAAAGCTCAATGACTTCTTTTGAACCTGCGATACATCCGCCATTTGCGCCACCCAATGCTTTCCCAAATGTGGTAGTGATAAGATCCACGCGATCGAGCGCGCCCTCTGCTTCGGCAGCTCCTCTGCCGGTTCCACCCAAACATCCAGTCGCGTGCGAATCGTCAACAACCACAAACGCATTGTAGCGATCAGCGAGATCACAAATTGTTTTAATCGGCGCGATATCGCCATCCATGCTAAAGACCCCATCAGTAACGACACATCGCTGCCGTTTCCCTTTTGTCGTTTTCAATTTCTCTTCGAGATCACTCATATCCATGTGACGGAACACATGGCGTTCAGCCTTGCAGAGGCGAATCCCATCAATAAGGCTCGCATGATTCAATTCATCTGAAATAACAGCATCCTCATCTGTAAGAAGTGTCGCAAACACTGCTTCATTGGCATCCCAACACGATGTAAAAAGAATCGCGCCGTCTTTGTGGAGAAACACCGCGATTTTTTTTTCAAGTTCCTTGTGAATAGTTTGCGTGCCGCAAATAAATCGAACGGAAGAGAGTCCATACCCATATATTTCGATCGCCTCTTTTGCCGCATTCACAAGTTCCTGCCGTCCAGAAAGCCCCAAATAATTATTCGCGCAAAAATTGAGGACGGTCCTACCATCTGCAGTAATCGTGGTGTCTTGACGCGTCGAAATAATCCGCTGCTGTTTATAGAAACCCGAGGATTTTATTTTATCAACAATGGTTTTTGCAATGGTGGAAAGTTGGGGGTTCATACTCTTTCTACAATTTTAAATCCAGCTAAAATGGCATTGCCAACAAATTCCTCAAGTCCATCGTATTCATTTCGTGTTTGTGCTTTTTCAAGAGCGGCATACATAGTTGTAAGAAAACGAAAATTGACAAAAAGGAGCTGAATGTTTTGAAAAAAACTTACATCTCCATACAGAACACCAACTTCGGATGCTTATTCATCTTCTCCTCCACCAAATCTTTTGAATACTCTGAAAATTTAATCATTGTTCCATTGCCTTGATTCAAAATAAGGTTCCACATTGCGTCTTGAATGCCATTGGATCGATCCGAGAGAACGCGCTGGGCAATCTGCCAAGTTTTAAAAATTTGCCGACCAATGACATTATGAATCGTGAATCCTTTGACAATCAAACTGGAAAAATTGGGAATGGTAAAATCGCCGTCTTTAATGCCAAACAAAATAATATGTCCGCCATAACGCGTTGCTTCAATACAATTGTTCACAGACGAGTTAAATCCTGCCATTTCAAGACTCACATCTACCCCTTTGCTGTATGTGAGCTCTTTGATTCGATGAACCACTTCTTTATCCGCGTCATACGGATGATTTTTTTGAATCGATGGATCAATGACAATCACCTCGTGCGCGCCAAGTTGTTTGGCAAGACTGAGATGGCGTGGATTGACATCAATCCCAATGACTTTCGCAGAGCCAAAATGACGCGCGAGCAGAATAGCAAACAGCCCTATTTGTCCACAGCCAAAAATAGCGACCCGCGCCCCTCGTATATCCACTTTGGTGAGCGCGTGTACCGCGTTGCCAAATGGATCATACATCGCGCAAATTTCCGGCCGCACGCGAGAGAGATCCACTGCCCAAAGATTTTTTGCCGACACTTTCACATAGTTCGCGAAAATACCATCAATGGTAATCCCAAGGATCGCCTGTTCCTGACAGACTTCTTGTTCGCCGAGCCGACATTGATAACATTTGCCACAGGTAACATGCGAATCACCGGAAACCATCGCGCCTTTTTTGATTTCAAAATAGGTTGATTCAACAAGTGAGCCAGCTTCCACCACCTCTCCCACAAATTCATGCCCTACAACGCGTAAACTTTTCCCCTCTTTTTGGAGGGCTTCACGAAACATATCAGTAAACGCCTGCCGAAACCACATCCCGCGATCTGATCCGCACATGCCCGCATAGAGGACTTTGACGATCACACACATGGCATCCTTTGTCCTATTCTTTTCGTCAAGAATAGGCATTGGAATTTCGCGTTTCACAAATCCGCGAGATGATTTCCAACCATCCTGTACGAGGTCAAGAGTAAGGCCTTCATTTTTTTGATCAAGCATACGTGGTAGTTCCATTAAGACCCATCTTCACTCACAACTCTCCATTCACTTCCACCTCAAACAACTCCCCCTCTCGACTCATATATACCACATTCCCCGGCCCGTCGGCAAGAAATAGCGTCGTATATGGCTCATTGCTTTCAAAGACCAACCCTTCCTCCCATCTGGTTCCATTTTTTGAAAAAAGAATACCATATAACCTTTGCGCGGCGCTTTCATTATTCTCAATATGCGTTGCGGCGAGAAGGAATGGCTTCTTCTCGATCATGCTGTAGATATAGCCCATCCAATCTTGAGAAGGAACCCACACGTCTTCTGCTCTTTGATTTCCAAATTCATACAACGCTATGCCTTTGCCTTCACGCAGATCAGCGCCAACAAAAAGACGTTTATTTTCTCTATCATATATATGCGCCGTAAATCCCTCGTCCCAAATTTTTTCCCAACTTTCTCCTCCATCGCCAGATCGCAGAGTAGCACGCGCCATATCTCCCGTACCGACAAAGAGGCTCTCTCCAATTGCGACAACATCATGTAAATGACGCATGCGAAATCGGTTATCTCCCTCAGCGTATACGACTGCATCCTCTGGAAACACGTCATGAAAATTTTTCCACAGATGCCAACTCTTACCTTGATCTGTGCTTTGGTATACTGCAGGAAGATTATGCGACCACAAACTTCCGTACAACACGCCGTTTCCCGCATCCGTCATTGCCCAAAATACATCAACATATTCAAGCACGACATCCCATGTTTTTCCATGGTCGGACGAGCGAAACAGTTTTGAAGGACTGTTGGAACTATAATAGAGATTTCCTTTGTTGTCTTCGAATAGATGTCCGGCATAAAATTTTCCTGTCACGTTCAATCGTTCTTCAAAAATCTTTCCGTCATAACTCCACACCCCATGATTACCATTCGATTTTTCCGCGACAAAAAATAGTTCTTGGGTTTCCGAATGAAAAAGAAGACGGTCAATGCGAGTAATGACTGAAGGAAGGACAAGAGAAGTCTGCTTTTGAAAAATATTCGAAAGAAAATTTTCTGCGGACGAATTGTTTGATTGATTTTTATTTATAAAAAAGAAACCGCCCACCAAAAGAGCGACAATAATACAAAAAAAAACAGATACACGCAACCATCGTGGCGTATGATGCATACGCTTTCTCCATCCACGTATCATTATGCCAATCCAACCAGTGACTTCACTTTCTTCATGTCGTCTTCTAGACGACCCACATTCATAATTTTAATACCCGCATTATCTCATTTCGACGTAACAGACGTCAAGTCATATACTCACTTTTCTGTATCTTCGCCACAAAAAACCCTTCAATCTCTTCCGTCGGGAAAATACGAAAACATCGAGAAATATGGGAATGGAGCGATTTTCCTTTCCATGTTTTTACCACAGGCAATCCTTTGAGACCGGAAATGCCGCTCTCCAGAATCTCGGCATCTTTATTTCTCTCAATAAATCGAGACACCTGCACTTCATTTTCTTCTGGAGCAAATGTGCATGTGGAGTAGACCAGTATTCCCCCAGGCTTGAGCATGGCCCATGCGGCGAGGAGCAATCGCCACTGTGCGTAGACCATGTCCTTGATCTTGCGCTCGCTCCAATAGCCAAATGTTTTCGGCTCGCTGAGAACAAATCGCGCTTCTGCGGTGCACGGCGCGTCGAGAAGGATGCGATCGAAAAAGAGAGGAAATTCTCGAGAAAGTTTCACGCCGTCTTCCATGCGAAGAGTAAACTGCCAATCCGGGTAGTCCGCTGTCACTCCCAACAACTCCATGTTGTGCTTGAGTTTGAAAAACCGTACTTTATTTCTATCATTCGCAATCAATATTCCCTCCCGCTTCATGAGCGCCGCGATCTGGCTTGTTTTACTTCCCGGAGCAGCGGCCAAATCGAGGACACGTTCCTCTCGTTTTGGATCCAACACCAATGGTGGCGCCATACTTGCAAGACTTTGCAGATACACCGCCCCGCTCGTATAGAGATCGAGCTTCATGAGGTCACGTTTTGTTTTTTTGGTGAGAATAAACGCATCTTGATACCACGGCACTTGTCTCAAGATAAAGCCATGTTCTCGCAAGAGTTCGAGAACATCCTCCCTTCTGGATCGCAGTGTGTTGACACGGAATGTGGGCGGTCGATCGAGAAATGTTTTTTCAACATCAGAAAAAAAAGAAGATGGAATACTATCGTGAAGTCGCTCAAAAAATTTCTCTTTATGCTGCCATGCCATAGGTATCTTCAAAGCGCTCTTTGTACCAATCATATTCTGGGGATTTCAGATATTCCTCCCAACGATCTTGGAAATAAAAACGAAGCGCTTTGCCTGTTTTGTCCAAAAATACTGCCTCGGGGAAATAGTCGCCTGTCTGCGGATTTTTAATCTGCTTCAGTCGGTCAGGAAATTGGGAATGATACGCAATATTTTTTTTGAAAAAACTCTGTAGCTCATCAGCGCACCATGGTAATACGCGAAGATTCATGGTGAGCACAAATTGTCCTCCTTCATCACGCCGGATAACTCCTTGCATAAATCCTTTATGAATCATGTTTTGCCAAATGTCTTTGCGCTCGACATTATCTGTCATCACAATAAAAGGAGACGCAAGCAAATCTTCCGACCATTCTTCGTCTTGCCCAATAATGACAGCCTGAGCCTGTTGTTGGCCACCACCCCCGTCTTTTGGCACTCCCCCTGTTTTTTCTTTCTGGTTTCCTTCTTGGGCATCAAACAATTCTTCTTCGTCTTCAATGCTCCCCCGCTCATCGGGAGATGGCGCCTCGGAAAATTCTGGTGCGATATGAATTCTTTTTTCAAGAAATTTTTTTGTGAATGCCGAAATCACTTCAATGACTTTGGCAAACACGGAAACCAAAAAAACCTCCATAATATTTTTTTCTTGCACAACAAGCGCTATCTCTTCTTCTTCTTTTTTATTCTCGTCATCAACACTCTCTCCATGAAGAACCAAAGCTATTTTTTCTTCGATCTCGGAAATCATTGTCACTCGCGCCTCTGTATTCTCCCACAAATCAAGCCGATCAAAGGTTTCAATTTCTGTGTGCAAATGTTCCAACGCTCCCAAAAACCCCACTCCCCATTTTTTACTCCCCTCTTCGGCCTGCTCGAGATACGTCTTGAGTTCTTGAATAAGAGCAGTATTCGTTTCCGATTGAGGATCGATAAAATCCTCAATATGCCCTTCGACAAAGTGATAGATTTGAAAAAACTCGAACTCTTGTTTCTCCTCGACAGCGTGTGTATCTTTTTCCCCTTCGTCACTTTTATTCTTCACATATTTCTCATACAACGCAACACAATCTCTCATATCTCCTTGTTCTGCTTTTTCACACGCGACATTCACCTCATGCACCAATTCCTCCGACCCTCCCCGATCTGGATGCACAAAAAAAAGAATGCGTTTTCTCATGGCTTTAAGTTCATCCACACTCAATTTCTCTGGATTCAATACATTATTTCTTCTATTTTCAAATTTGAATTCAGACATAGTCTTGTAATACTTTCTTCGGACTTATTTTTATGTTTTTGAGATGGGCTCTACGGTCTCAATCGGGTAATCGTCCGTGGAAACGGAATGCACTCTCGGATATGTTCTACGCCACTCATCCAACGCACCATACGCTCGAGCCCCATGCCGAATCCCGAGTGAGGTACGCTGCCGTAGCGGCGTAAATCAAGATACCATTCATATTCTTTTTGTGGAAGATTGTCCTCATGGATACGTCGAACCAGCTCATCAAGTCTATCAATGCGCTGTGAACCACCAATAATTTCACCGGCGCCTTCGATCGCGATAAGATCATTGTTGAGGACATATCCGCTCTGCTCCGAATCTGGCATATAAAATGGTTTAATTTGTTTGGGCCATTTTTCAATAAAAATCGGGACGTCTGAATGCTCTGTGAGCATGCCCTCGTCATCGTTTCCTAAATCCTCACCATGACGGATGTCAGATCCTAATTCATGCAATTTTTTTATTGTTTCATCATATGTATATCGAAGAAATGGTTTTTCGACGACAGGAAGAAGCGGCGCCGGATCTCGCTCGAGAATACGAAATTCTTCCACGCACCGTTCAAGACAATCTTTCGTAATATATTTCACAAGGCCTTCCTGAATTTTCATATTATCTTCATGCTCCACAAATGCGGCCTCAGCATCCATCATCCAAAACTCGGCGAGATGCCGTTTGGTCTTGGATTTTTCGTTGCGGAATACTGGCCCGAAATCATAGCACCGCCCGACCGAGGCAATCGCGGCCTCGATGTAGAGCTGTCCTGTTTGCGCAAGATAGGCCGTGCCTTCATCAAAATATTCGACGGGAAAAAGCGTGGTGGTTCCCTCGCAGGCATTCGGTGTAAAGATTGGTGAATCCACGCGGACAAATCGCTCTTGATGCATGTATTCTTGGATCGCGCTCTCAATCACATCTCGAATCCGCAGAATTGCCCATTGCCTTTTACTCCTCAGCCACAGATGCCGATTATCAAGAAGAAACTCTGGCCCATGGTCTTTCAGGGCAATAGGAAATTCTTCGGCGATATGAATAAGGATAAGTTCTGTCACGTGCAATTCAAACACGCCAGGTTTTTTTGGGTGTTCAGACACATTTCCAGACACAGACAAAGATGATTCCTGCGTAATCGTTTCTGCGACAGCCCATGTAGACTCTGGGGCGGTGGACTTGTCGACGACTGCTTGCACAAACCCTGTGCCATCTCGAATTTCCAAAAATGCGATCGATCCAGACGAACGCTTGTTATAAAGCCATCCTTTGAGAGTAACTTGTTTCTCGACGTGAGAAGAGAGATCGGCGATGAAGATAGGCATAGTCGTAGTTTGACAATCCCTTTTTTTGTGCTATATTATATCGTTCCGTGAACTGTACGGACAGGTGTTTCCTCATGCGTAAGGAGCGCACATGTGGGAATTTCTGATTGGGTTCTTTCTCGGGCGATGGAGTGCGAAGGGCACAGGCGGCTGTGGATGTCTGATCGTCCTCATACTCGTCTTGGTGATCGCTTTCATCGCGGTCGCCGCCGTCCTGAGAAAAATCGCTATCCAAGGCTAGACCGGACCGGGGCAGGGCAGGTAGAGACGCATTGCAATGCGTCTCTACCATAGCCGATGTCCCGTCCGGCTCCCATCATGTCACATGCACAACCTCAAGAACATTCACATGCTTTTCATCACCGACCGGATTTCCTGACACAACAATCACCTGATCACCGCTCTTCCCAAGCTGGTGATTTTTTATATACGATATTGCTCCTTTTTTTAATACTTCGACGGTATCACATGGAAGAAGTTGCACGGGCACCACTCCCCAAGAAAGATTGAGCTGATGACAAACCCGAAGCGTCTCTGTCCCCGCCACAATCGGCATCTCTGGCCGATATCGGCTGATATGTCGTGCGATATCTCCAGAGAAAGACGCTGTGATAATCGCCTTTGCCTTGATATCATCTCCGAGGAGCCGCGTCAACTCGCTCATCACGTCTCCTAAAATCTCTCCATGGCTATGTATATCGCGAAGAGGCAAATTGTCATATACTGATTTTTCTGTTTGTTCAATAATTTCTCCCATGATACGCACAGCGTCGACCGGGTAGGTGCCTGTTGCTGTTTCATTCGAGAGCATTACTGCGTCCGTGTGATCCATAACAGCGTGCGCAACGTCAGATACTTCGGCGCGTGTGGGCCGAGGATTTGCTTGCATGGAATCGAGCATCTGAGTCGCGACAATCACAGGTTTCGCTGCCCGAAGCGCTACATCGATGAGATTCCTTTGCGCAATAGGGACTTCTGCGTCAGGAATTTCAATCCCCAGATCTCCTCGCGCGATCATGATGCCATCGGCGACTTCAAGAATCTCTGTCATGTTTTCGACTGCTTCCTTGCGTTCAATCTTTGCGATCAATCGAATGGGAGGCTGTCCTGAAATGTTTTCTTCTTTTTCTATACTCTCTATCCATGCGCGCGCATCAGAAATATCTTTCGCATTCCGCACAAAAGAAAGCGCGATCATATCAACGCCATTTTTTACTCCAAAACGAATATCTTGTTTGTCTTTTTCTGTAAGCACTCGAACAGGAAGTGATGTATCCGGCACATTGATGCCTTTGTGGGAGATAATCTCGCCGCCCACACGCACCTCGGCATATATGTTCGTCCCCTCAACACGAGTAATCCGCGTTTCGATGTTGCCATCACAGAGAAACAATCGATCGCCAGAGTGTACATACTGATGAAGATCGGAAAAATCCAGAGGAATGTGGGAACCCTGCACTTCCGAAGAAGTATCAAAAATGACGTCGTCTCCTTTTTCAAGGACACGAGGGCTTTCTAGCGCTCCAATCCGAATCTTTGGACCTTGGATATCTTGAAGAATGCCAATGCACTGGCCAGACGTTTTTTCTACGTCACGAATTCTCTCAATAAGAAGTAAATGATTGTCGTATGTTCCGTGAGAAAAATTGAGCCGCGCGATGTTCATTCCTCCCTCGACCATCTGTTTTATGACATCAGATGTCTCTGATGAAGGGCCAAGCGTTGCAACAATTTTGGTTCGTTTATTCATAGATTCGTCATGCTCAATCATCCACAGGAAACTCCGCGAGCGTCACCTCCACAATTTTTTCATTTCCTTTACGAAGAATTTTCAATGGGATAGTCTCGCCAACAGCAAATGTTGCGATCAGTTTTCCAAGTGAGTCTTTGTCTTCGAGCCTGTGCCCATTGATTTCCAAAATAATATCGTTTTCTACCAATCCTGCTTTGTCTGCAGGAGAACCCGGAATCACTGCAAGCTCTTCCGGACTATTTCCACGCACCACCAAAGCTCCATATGTGACAGAAAGATTGTTGAGTTCAGAGAGACGCGGTGTCACTGGTTGATACCGTACTCCAAGCCATGGCCGGATTATTTTTCCGTATTCTCGAACGCTATTGATCGTCTGTTTCACGCTATTGATCGGGATCGCAAATCCAATCAGCTGTCCGCGACTTGAAACGGCTGTATTAATGCCAATGACCTGCCCCGCGAGATTTAAGAGCGGCCCACCAGAATTTCCTTGATTGATCGCGGCGTCTGTCTGAATGGCCTCTTCGAGTACTTCGGTCTGCCCGCGTCCATCGCCTGCCTCTACCCGCCGATTGATGCCGCTCACGACTCCTCGGGTAACCGTGTTGCCAAGCTCTGCGAGCGCGTTGCCTATCGCGATCACTGATTGGCCAAGAGCGATGCTATCGGAATCTCCAAGCGGGAGCGTGGGTAAATTCTTTGCTTCAATTTTGAGCAAGCCAATATCGAGGATCGGGTCTTTGGCAATGACCTGCGCTTCATATTCCTCTCCTCCCGAGAGGACAATGGTATACACCGCCTCTTCATCATCAACGACATGTTTGTTGGTAACAATAAGACCGTCAGACTCAATAATGAAACCGCTTCCTCCACCAATACGCTGAAGTGCCGATTTCTGATCATCTTTGTCCTTTGGCTTCGACTGTTCTGGAACTTGAATACGAAATGGAAATCCTGGACTGAAAAAATCATCGAACGGAAAAAATTCCACGCCCTGTGGAACGTTTCCTTGTTCTTTGGAAATGACCACACTCACCACCGCGGGGTTGGCTTTCGCGACGACATCAATCGTGGCTGTTTCTTCATCAGAATACTGGGTTTGTTGTAATGTTCCTGTTGATTCTGATTGAGGAATTTTCAAAGAAAGTTTGCCTTGGGACACCAGCATGCCGGCAAGAATTCCCCCGCCACCGCCCGCGAGAACACCCACAACAAGCGCGGTCGCAAGAGCGCGGCGTGTGTATGATGCTATCTCGGGTGATTCATGAGATGCCATATATTCTTATGTAGAATTTTCGCGTGTGCCTCTCACAGAGGCGTTCACCTCTGGCAAACGCGAACGCCATGTTATTCTTGTAAAAATTTTTGCAATTCTTTTGGAGAGAAAGAATTTGTCAGAGCGAATACAGGTTGCAATTGTTGATACCACTGGCGAAAAATGGGCGGAAGATACAGTAGCACTAATACAAGAGGAATGATGATGAGAAGAAAACGAAGAAAATTTCCGATGGCCATGAGGTTCAAACGGCCTCCTGAAGAATCTATCATAGAATGAAATCATTGGACTCATAGCGAGTTTCGGTGTCTGACGCGCTCTCCCAAGCGCCATTCAGTCACTTTTTCTTTGCCTGCAACTCTGTAGGCCATATCTGAACGTATAGCGAGGTCGAGAATGAATGCAATATCTTTCCTGTCTGCAACACGCGGGTTTTGGAGACAAAGAAAAAATGATGGGATGGCGCGAGAGGAAAAAACTCGATATGAATTTATTGATTGGTACAATACCATAATGAAGCTTTTCCTGGCAAGAAGGACAATTATGTTTTTTTTCGTTTCTCAAGAGAATCAATCTCGTCTCGAAATGTGTCCACATCTTCAAACGCCCGATAAATCGAAGCAAATCGAATATAGGCGACTTTGTCGAAACGTCGAAGATGCTTCATCACGATTTCTCCGATTTCCTTGCTCGTGATTTCACGCCGTCTCTTTTTTTGTATATCTTTTTCAATCGCGTGCACCAAGCGATCGAATGATTCTTCGGTGTACGGCCGCTTGATAAGTGATTGGGTAACGCCTGCCTCTATTTTCTTTCGCACATACGCTTCTCGATGTCCATCACGTTTCACGACAACAATATCGAGGAGCTCGCTCTCTTCGATGGTAGAAAACCGATACCCGCATTGTTCACATTCTCTCCGCCGACGAATCGCATCTCCATCCTGCGTCATCCGTGAATCTATCACTTTTGTCTCTTTCGATCGGCATACGGGACAATACATATAACACTACATACCCATCTTCCGACGAATAAAGGTGGGAATTTCGAGATCATCAACATCGTCGAGTTCTTTCTCTTTCTTCGTCCCTGACAAAAAGGGACGGAGCGTATCTTTGGGATCTTGGAGAGATTTTTTGGTAAATATATTCTTCCGGCTCTCTTCTTGATCGTGGTCTTGGTCAAGAGACAACGGGATATTTTTTTCCTCCACGTCAAACACCGGTTTCTTTTTGGTGAAAAGCGCGGTCGAATACAATGGTTTTTTCTTTGGAAGAGAACCAATGAGATCTTCTTCCGTTTGCCGCAATGTTCTTTCCCGTTCTCGATCTTCAAATCCAGTCGCAATCACGGTGATCCGGATATCCTCTCCCATACTCTCATCAATCACCGCCCCAAAAATCACTTTTGCATCATCGTCAGCTGAGGTGGTAATCACCTTGGCCGCTTCTGCGACCTCTTGCATACCCAAGCTGGTTCCGCCCGTGATCGTAAAGAGAATGCCTCGCGCTCCATCAATAGAAATTTCCAGCAGTGGACTTGAAATAGCCATGTGTGCCGCGTCTGTCGCTCGTGTATCGCCAGAGCCTATGCCAATTCCCATGAGCGCTGATCCTTGATCGCGCATGATGGTCTTCACATCGGCAAAATCAACATTAATAAGCCCCGGAACAGTAATGAGTTCAGAAATCCCCTGGACTCCTTGTCGCAGGACATCATCAACAATTTTGAACGCGTCGAGAAGAGATGTTTTTTTATCAATAATTTGAAGTACCCGATCGTTCGGGATCGTAATCACGGTATCCACGTGCCGAGATAATTCATCGTACGCGGCCTCTGCGATTCTTTTTCTTTGCGGTCCTTCAAATGAAAATGGTTTGGTGACAACGCCCACTGTAAGCGCGCCCATTTCTCTCGCGATCTCCGCGATAATCGGACTGGCGCCAGATCCAGTGCCACCGCCGAGTCCGCACGTGATAAATACCATGTCGGTATCTTTGAGTACTTCACGAATTTCATTCTGGGTTTCTTCCGCGCCACGTCTCCCGACTTCTGGATCCATCCCTGCGCCAAGTCCACGAGTGACCGTTTTGCCAAGATGCAGCTTGTGCGGGGCGCTATTGTGATGCAAT
The DNA here is from genome assembly GCA_964374115.1 of uncultured Gammaproteobacteria bacterium. Taxonomy (GTDB): domain Bacteria; phylum Patescibacteriota; class Patescibacteriia; order Magasanikbacterales; family UBA922; genus CAYJXK01. The sequence continues at coordinate 34,418 of CAYJXK010000001.1, read as the reverse complement.
GCCTGAACATCGGTATTCATGGCAAGGAATTCGACTCCTCGAATTCCTTGCCGAACCATGCGATCAACAGCAGATCCGCCAGATCCGCCGACACCAATCACTTTGATTTTCGCGAATGTTTCAATTTCTGGCTTTACATGCGGCATACGTATGGTTGGTATTCTCCTGAACAATAAAAGTGTTCAGAAAAATAAAAGAAAAAAATACACAAACGTCGCAGGTAGTGTATCTTTTTTCTATAAATGATGTCAAGTAAGGCTATTTTCTCTGTGTGTATAACTAAAGGAAAAAAAATACCCTCTCCTTCCTTATGGCATCAATGATTTCAAAAAATGTTGTACTTTGTCGATCACTTTTCCGACGTTGCCGAATGGACCATGACCGGGTTGGACTCCTCTGCGACGCATTTCTGCCCCCCAGCGCACCAGTCCCACGGTCGAGGTAAACCCAATATCATTGACTCGAGGCTGGCCACTGGTAATAAACAGCGGATATCCGAGAGACGCAGAAACACCAAGAATCTGTTTCCCCACATCTCTGAGGCCATGGATCTTGGCGCCACCTCCAAGAAATACAACTCCAGCTGGAAGTCGAGCGCGCCGCCCGATACGCGCCAGTTGTTCATCCACCTTTTCCATGAGTTCTGTGACGCGCGCCTCAATGATCTCTGCAAGATACGCCCGAGATACTATTTCCTCATCCGTCGCGCCGTACTCGGCCAAGTTAATTTTTTCTTTTTTGGATACTGCATCGAGAAGACAAGTCCCCATTTGAATTTTGACGCGCTCGGCGATATCAATGGATGTGCGAAGACCGATGGCAATATCATTCGTGATATGTTCTGATCCCAATGGGAGTACCGCCGTATGAAGGATATCCCCTTCTTCATACACGACCATACTCGTTGTTGATCCGCCAATATTGACCACCGCAACGCCAAGATCTTTCTGTCGAGACGTCACGACCACTTCTCCAGCTGAAAGAATAGACAGCACAAGATCATCAATATCGAGACCGGCCCGATGCACGGCTTTGGTAATATTTTTCATGTGAGCCGCGACTCCATAGATGATATGAGCATCCGCCTCAAGGCGTGTTCCTGTCATCCCCACAGGATCCTTGATTCCTGTCTGACCATCCACATTGAAACGACGTGGCAATACGTGAAGAATCTCATAATTGAGCGGCACGGCAACCGTTCGTGCGGCATCAATTGCTCGATCAACATCCTCTTCAGAAATCTCTCCGTCAGCTTTGGCGACAGCGACCACTCCTTTGCATTCTTCGGCAAAAATATGTATCCCAGAAATACCTATCCACGCATGTTCTATTGGGACTCCAATCAGCCGTTCTATTTGTTCCAAACCATTGGAAAGCGAAGAAACCGTTTCTTCAATACTCGAAACGACTCCCCGATGCACGCCATCAGACGGTACTTCTCCCATGCCGATGATCTGGAGATCCTCTTTGCCATTCATCCCCCGAACCATGTGGCCGACAGCAAGACGAATCGCTGTCGATCCGATTTCGAGTCCTGTAATAAGTTCGCTCTGTTGTGCGCGTCGTAAAATCATACACGTTTCCTCATCGTATCATTGTGAGAACAGAAATTCAAGAATATATGGAATAAAAATCATGAATCCAATAATCGCCGCAATCATCGAGACGCATAATACCGCGCCCGCCATCATATCTTTGATCACCTCGACATGCATATGCAGTCTGGGTTTCAACATATCGAGCAACCGTTCAACAATGGTATTTATGATCTCGATAGTGAGAACAAAAAAAATCATGACCAGAAGAATAAAAAATTCTGATCTGGTGACATGAAACATGAAAGAAAGAAAAAGAACGCCAAAAGCGCCCGCTATCTCCAAACGAAAATTCTGTTCTTCTTTGAAGATTAATCGAAGGCCTTTTATAGCACAATGGATACTGCGCGCGAATATACGAATGGACATACACGTATTATAAGTGCAGTTTCCGAAGCAACTTTTCCTGCAGAAAAAACATGCGGTCTGCTTCTTTTTTTGTCGTATGATCAAATCCACCAATATGGAGTACCCCATGGATGAGCATCCGCGCGCATTCTTCTCGCACAGACACGCCAAATCTCCTCGCTTGAGACGCAAGATACGGGACGCATAAAAAAATGTCTCCAAGATCTCTCTCTGTCTTTCTCGTGTTCTGATCCTTTGTTATAGCAAACGACAACACGTCTGTCGGCCGATCCACCCCTCTCATCGTTCTGTTCAGCGTTCTCATGCGATCAAGTCCGACCAGATGGACATTCAGCGATCCTCTTTTTGATTGCGGAAAAGACAAAAGAAGTGTCTGTACAAGTTTCTGAATTATGCGCGAAGAGAGAGGAACATCTTTCACCTGCCGATAGACAATACACGTCATAGGATTTCCTCTTCATCGGAAACAGAAGATGTTGCAGAGGATGTAACAATAGATACATCTGACGAAGGAATAAATACGTTGATCGTTCCTTCTTGGAAACTTTGCGTCATCATATCTATGATATGTGGAAAAATGATCTCCTGTCCTTCGGTATGATAGACAATCACAAATACGGCGTCCGACCCGGGGACGACTATCACCAACCCGTCTTTTCGCACAAAAATATCATGTCCGAACCGATTCTTTCTCGGAAAATAATCAGAAAATTGTTGTCCTGCCGCATGTGTCGCGAACCAAGAGACAAAGGACTCATTGAGGCCTTTTGGTATGGCGCGTATTTCAATAAAATCTCCATGCAACCCACTCACCAACACCTCGTCGGCTTCTGTATCTACTGGAGCAATTTCCCAAGTACTCGGATAATACACCGTATATTTCCATGTCGGATTGACATACGCGCCGACTAAACCAGAATCCAAAAGTTTTTCTGGAGCAATTCCTTTTGGGTTATATAAATTGATGACTTCTTGTCCGTCGTAATATCCATCGGTGTCTGTATCCCACACCCCTGAATCTGTGAGAAACACTTCTTCTTCGAGATCAGTGAGCGAATCATTATCAAGATCAGAGGCGAGAAGTGTGGTCGGGGAAGGAAACTGGATCGGCGCGGAACCAAGTGATGGCGCCGTGGGCATATTCGTCGTCTGTGAGAAAATGAGAGGAGATGATGTTGTGAGCGCGAGCGTCTCTGTAGCGGTCGTATTCACAATCGGGACAGAGGAAATTGATGGAGCCACTCTCTGATTCGTCTCTCGAGCGCGCTGCCGCTGTGCTTGTCCAATATAATACCACGTGATCGCTCCCACAATGATGACAAAACTCACGCTTGCAATGCTGATACGAATAAATTTCTTTGAATGAAACAAGGGTGACGCGCTATCAGATGGTCTCGAGAGATGAATCGGTTTCATCAGCGAGGCTTTGTGCTCTGTCTGTTCCAGATGTTTCACCCCATACACATCCGGATTTTGCCCACCGTAAAATGCGTCCGGAATCGTCTGAATCGTTCGAGACTCTGAATCTGAAAGAGAAGCATCAGATTTTTTTTCTTTTTTCTTGAAAAACATATATGTAGGACGTACGCGTTTGCCTCTCAAAGAGGCGTTCACTTCTCTTTTTTCTCGTGAGGACTGTGTGAGCAAGGTGTCAAACCCGTTTTGTTGGTTTGCGGTTGGAGGGTTTGACTACGGTTTCTTCGGGACAGTAGAAAACTTCCCTGGCCCGCTTGGACTATAGCCAGAGCGCACTTCGAGACCATCTTTGAATGTATCTCCATCTGTATCTGGATTCAATGGATTGGTCTTCCAAATGAGCAATTCATCACCATCCGAAAGTTCATCCCGATCACTATCCCAGTGGAGCGGGTCAGTCCCCCGTTGTTTCTCTTCCACATCATCTATGCCATCTTCATCTGAATCAACCACATCGCCAAACAATACTTTGTTGTCAATCGCCGCTTCTGTCGAGGGCGCGCTCAAACTATTGGTCTCTTGAGGTAGACTTGGAGTATCGAAATCTTTGGAGTCACCGCCGCCTTCTGTCATGTTGCGATAGACCAGCCAACCTCCCACTCCAATAATCGCGAACGCAATAACGCCGATCCCAATTCCAATAAGGCCACGAGAAAGAAACGGCCCTCTCATTTTGGGTGTTCCCAACGTGCGAGCGGGTTCGGTCTCTCGAAACATATCTTCAGTAGGTGGAGGCGTGTATGGCCGAGGGTCTCGAGATGGCGCATCCATGGTGAGAGGAGGCGCTGTTTCTGCCGTCACTTTTGGTCGAAGGATCCCCGCCTCGAGCGCGGATGGCGCTTCTTCTTGCTGTGAGACAACTGCCTGCTCCAGTCCTGCTTCTAATACAGGAGAGGATGCTTCTTCGACAGAAGAAAAAATATCTTCTGGCTCTATGAATGGAAGATTCACAGGAATGTTTCCGGGTTTTTGAGGGGTATCGTCAAACATATAATGAAAAATTTAGAGTCACGGTTGATAGTCATATGAAACCAGTACAGTCTAAAATTATGGAGTCCCGACTTCTGCGTGATTTTAATTTGCATACTCTGTGAGTATCCCCTCAAAATCCGTAACAATCTTCTGTACTGGTTCAATACTGATGGTATCACTCTTTTTGACAATATTAAAGGCATACCAATATGAGGCGCTCGCGTTCGAGCTTGTTCCTGCTGACTCTGTGATGGCGAATGTTTTTGTGGGGAGATACGTGGTCAATTTCGTGCTATTTTCTGTTTGATTAGTAAAATTACCTTTTGGCAGATACACATCGGCCTTGATCGTAGGACTCAACACATCACCCTGAATCCCTTTTGGTTTTTGGAGATCCTGCACAAAAAACGCGATTTTGTCTCCGTTGGCAAGATCAGCCACTTTGACTGTAAACGCTTGCGCGCGTAGATTTGGCGTTTTTCCAAATGGATGAACATAAACACTCTTGGGCTTAACGCCATATGTGTAAGATCCGCAACTCTTCGGTGTCCAGAAGGTATGACCACTGATTGTTTCTGTCTCGATTGCATCGCATATCTTGTTATCTTTCTTCGCTTCTAAGTAGGAAAGTGGGGCTGTCCCTCCCTGAACAGTACCATCTTCATTTTGGAATAATGGATTGAAAAGATTTCCAAGCATGGTGTAGTCGCCATCTGTTGAGGCCCATCGGAGCACAACGCGCGCGTATCCGGGTGGTACGGCGGGAGAAAGCGCGTAATCATTGCGCACGGTGTTTCCAAACACGGTAAGCGGGTAGTCGAAATAATCACTGGCGTACGTTTCTGATCCAGCAGTGGAAAAACGTACTTTATATGACGCGAAACATGCCGCATTGCTTTCGATGCCTTTGTATTTCTTCCAATTGTCATCCCCGACCCATGGACTATACTTCATAAATGCGTCTCCGATACTCATGTCTTCTGCAATGTTAGCTGTTACCCCCGCGTTGTTTGCTTTATACAGAATTTTTTTCTTATCATTCTTCCATCCACCGTCGCCTGCTACATTGTCCCCCACCATCACATTCATAAGCGCCAATTCCGGCACATGTCCCCCTTGTTTTTCTCCGCAGAGAATACATTGTGTCTTATTGAACAGGGTGCACTGATTGTCACAGCTCGTTTTTCCTTTGGCATATTGTGGATCGGTGGTCTGATCGCCGTCTTCTTGGAAGACATCCGCGCACGAGTAGTCCAGGACTTGACTATTTTGTTGCTTTTTTATGACCACATTTGTTCCATCAATATCACATTTTTCCCCACTTTCGGATTCTACTATTTTATTTCCACAATAGGCAATTGGATCCACCGTGAGCGTTGTCGAACAATCGTCGGCACAATACGTGCAGGATTTGCCATACTCCGGGGAACACGCGATGCCATTTTGATCCCCGAGATCGCATGTTTCTCCTTTATCCGCATCAATAGTCTTATTCCCGCATGTCCCGCTTGAGGGAGGAAGCGCGATGGGGCCGTTGTAGATTCCATAACACAGAGCAGATTTGGCATTTGTGGATTGATTTTGAGCTGACGGACTGTCTGATAGATTTTGATTACAGTTTGATGCGTTTGCTGTATTTGCGTTCATCATCGTTTTACACGCCAATCCGTACGCGCGACAGATATCATCGCCTGTGGTATTGGTTACGCACGCGCCCAGAGGTTCGCCTTGAAAATTATTCAAAGTGTTATAATTCCCTTTGCCAAGGACGATTTGTGTTGTTTTTGCCGTTGCATCCACGATTATGTTGGGATTCAGACTCTTGCACGCGATATTTTCTTTGAGACAGACGCTCGAGCACCCATCAAAATCAGTCGTATTCCCATCATCACAGATCTCGGACGGCGGTTGCGCGATCCCATCGCCACAATATCCGCCATTAGTGGTGCAATCCCAGGAACAGGTATTTTTCTTGTAAAAATTATACGAAGCGCCATATGCCTTGTTCTTCACACATGTGCCATAAGAGCTCACGGAGGATGTTAATACAGTTCCATCAAGGATCGTCGCAACGTTGTTCTTGGTTATTTTTATCACAGGATTTATAGAGATCGGACCCTTCGAGCAGTCGGCATCTTCAGCACATAACAGTTGTTTGTTGCCGGAACAATAACCTGTCGCGCTCGCGCAAAGAGAAGCTGTTTTGACAAGCGGAGCAAAACTCAACACAGTGCCAAGGACACAAGCATTGTCTCCAGAACACAACTCTTTGGATATATATTCATTCACAAATGTCGCCAAAAACGGCGTACAGCTCAGATGCCCATACTTCTGTATGTTCTTTGCGTCTGTCACTTGCACGACCGCCTGTATATCGCTGACCTTTTCACAATACTCAATCGGCGCCTGGATTGCACCATCGCCACACGATGCCACTGTCGCAGAATACGTGCATGACGCAGAGCAATTGGTGCCATAGGTTCCATTCTTCTTCGAGCCAAAATCGCAATCTTCTCCTATTTCTACTTTCGCATTGCCACATGAGGCAAGAGAAGTGCATTGTATCGTCTCTTTGCACTCAGTATTACAGGTGCCAATAGTATATGTCCCTTTGCCGCAAGATCCATACACCTGTGTTTTGTTTGGCGGATCGCAACTCTCTCCCAAATTCACATTGCCATCTCCGCAACTGCCGGCAAAAGGACTCTGCGTCTGTCCTTGACAAGTCGGAATAAGCGTATAAAAATTTTGTTTTTCACAGGCATCCGCGACATTATTTGTATTTTTGTCAACTGCTTGATTCAAAGGAATGTTCGTCGCAAGCGCGACAACGATCGCTTGATCTACCGAGGTTATAGTCCCATCGCAATTAAGATCCGCTTTAGCGATTGATCCATTCAAACATGCGGGCGGCGCTGACGGGGTCGATTGGCTCAAAATGACTTGCGCCATACAAGATGAATCGCCTGATGTCACCCCGACTTTCCCGTCTATATTTCCATATCCACTATCAAAATTCCCGCCGCCGACACCGGTAAACGAAGAAAATTGATCAAGATCCGCTTGAACAAAAAATTCCATCGGCACATGAAGAAGATATGATGAATCAGGCTGATTGTATGTATATTCATAGATACTCGTGTATGCCGGACAGTAAAACAGACTCGTTTTTTCATCCCAACAGGTTTGTTTATCCGAAGGCTCGCAATCAGACCAATGATTGAGCGGGTCGAGCGGCAACGGTGTTTTGATCTGCGTCCCAAGATACCCCCATGATGGCCAGCGTGAATTGGTATAAAAAGGAATAAATGTGCCGGATTTCAGATCTGGATAGGAATCGTTCTGTCCGAAATATGACGCGAAGATCTGTTGCGTGAGACGAATATGATTGACACGTTTCCAATCTCGTTTCAATTTTGTCCGCGCGTTGCCGCAGACAGACAAATCCGTTGTTTTCTTTTCTTCGGTCTGATAGTCCACGCAGGTGTTGGGCGAGACACAGGCCGCGTTCGACGAACATGAAACAAGATTTGCCGTGGTAAAGACGAGCCCTGATTCTCCCACGGTCCATACGCCATCGGTTGTGAGCGCGATATCCAACAGATCATTATTCGTGGTGTTGGGTGGTGAAAGAGAAAATTGTTTCCACGTTTGGCCGCCATTGTTTGTGGATAGCCCTATTGAATTTTTTCCAAATCCGCCCACGACCCAGCCAGTATTCGCATTCTGGAACACAACGTCATTGAATACCATATTCGAATTCACTTTCCCTTCTTCGAGAGTATTTTTTATCGACCACGCTGTACCTCCATTCGTCGTCTGTAAAATCATACCGTTGCTTCCTACGGCCCATCCGTTATTTTCATCAAGGAAAAATATCCCATATATATTCTCTGTCGTGCCGCTTGTTTGTTTGTTCCACTCTGCCCCTCCATTGATGGTCTTGAGAATTGTTCCGCTTCCTCCCACGACCCAGCCAATCGTCGGGGAGATAAATATGACATCATTGAGCCGGTTTGTCACGCCGGATGTCTGTTTTTTCCATGTTGATCCATTAGTCGTCTTGAGGATGGTTCCGGTATACCCCACCGCCCATCCTTCTGTCGCATTCGCCATATCAATCGCGTTGAGTGTTGGCGTATTGGGTGGAATTTTCGTGAGTGTTTCCCAGACAGCGCCTCCCTTCTTTGTCTGAACAATAAAACCGCTGCTTCCGACCGCCCATCCATTATTTTCGTCAACAAAATCCAACCCGGAAAGTCCGGCGATATTTTCCCCAGGCACAGACTGCTTTGTCCAATTTTTTCCACTATCCCCAGAATACATCATGGTGAGCGCATCCCCCGCTATCCATATCTTGTCGCCGATGATATGGATATCCTGTAAGGTCTCATTAGACCCGACAAGTATTTCTTGCCACGTTCCATCGCTTCCCACAGAACAAACGCCATTTTTTTGCTCCTTGAGTGTTTCTGTTTTTTGCTTCCCCACACACTCGAGATCGCTTTCACAACCTTTGCTTTCTGTCACATCCGGATCCAACATGGTAGCGCCGCAATACGGCACCTCGGGGATATTCAAATTAAACTCCAAAGAATTGATGAGCGAGTCAAATACTGTTTTCGTGGACGATTGCGCTCCATCATTGATACTGAGGAGATAGATATTGGTAAACCAAACAGTGCCAGATTTATTCAGCGCGTTGATATAATAATTTTCTCCATCAGTGATCGCCTCATAGCCATCGATATCAAGCGATTGAAATCCGGTGACGGCAAACCCTTTCTTTTTTTGCAACCACGCGAGTGGCGAAAGCCGATCAGGATTCGCGAATACTTGCAACCCGATCACATCGGTATTTTGTTGATTGAAAAATAAATACTTTTTGAGAGACAATGGATCGGCGATAGACTCAGGCGGAACTTCGACAAGATAGGGCAGATCATCCGATACCACTCCCCCGACTCCGGCATCCGAACAATACCACATACTCATCTGATATGTCTCTTGAATCCATGGACTCCAACTCCCGTCTGATTCGAGCGCTGGCCATGGTTTTTCACAAAATTGCGCGTACAGTTCGGTGGTGCCAGAAAAAATTTTTCCTTTATGATTATTGACCGCGTCAATATCTTCCGTCACAGTGGCATTGGCAAATCCTGTCGCGTGTCCCTCGAGATTGTTGGAACTAATCATAATATGATCAGACGATTCGAGCGGGTATGATGGATTACTCGTGTCAGGAATCGTAAAGAGTGGATCATTGTGTGGCCCCCACGACCATTCCCAACTATATCCGGCGGTTGATTGGATCAGTTGTTCATTTTGTGAATGGACTTCAGCAAAAAAGCTCGATATCGCGTCTGGTTTCGTAAAGAGATAACTCGATGGATCCACGGTCACGTCTTTGATTTTACAAATATCATCCCCTGTCTCAAAAAGCCAGATATCATCGCGCGAAGAACTGTCTGGACTCTTGATAAGAACACCGCTCGTATTGGCAATTCCGCCAATGTCTCCATTCAATACGACTCCATAGACCGTACTCGGGGCGAGTGTTTTGTTTATAGCAATACTCACAGTCGTTTGAGTCACCGCGTTAGACGCATCTGTTGTTTTTGTGATCTCTGGCAGAGCGGCCACACTGCCACTGCACCAGACCGAAAGACTTGTTACCTGTGTTTTGTACGCTGAAGCAAACACATTGCCGCCAAAAATGCGGACAAAAAACCCTTTGATCCATTGCCAGACTCGCGCGAAGAATCCCGCGTCTCCCTCGAGTCCTCCTTGGTAAGCAAGAAGCGAGGAAACAAGATCCGACACATTTTTTTCTCCGATGCTCTCACACGCAAACCCATTTGGGTGGCCATCCACCACAACAAAATTGCCTGGTTGCGTCAATGATGATTCATCAATCTCCCCATTGAATGTCACTTTGATCGCGGTATTGCGACACACAGGATTCGGAGAGTCGCTTCCAGAAAACCCCGCGCCATCCATTGGATATTCGTCAGTTCGTACCGGCCGATTGAGACAACACGAATTCGTGCCGACGCCAAACACATTATCCGGATTGTTTGGGCAATCGTTGTATTCTCCAGTGGAGGCTGAGGGGGACACAAATTCGGTATATCCGCATTGGAGCGCGTACGCCCCTTGCCCTGGCGGCACCGTTGCCTTGGTCGTGCTGGTATACCACGTATCAAGCGCCACGTTGATGAATGTATTTTGCTTCTTTGTCTCGGAATTCACTATCCCATTGCCTTCTGCGGTCACAATCTGAAGCGGATTATTTCCTGGTAGATCTGTTGGACTCTCCGCCACTTCACAGGCAGGATATTCGCCGATGCCGACGATGGTGTCTCCACACAGGGACGGAACTGATGCAAGCAAAGTAGAGCCATTGAAACGACAACTCGACGAACATCCGGAAGTATCTTTGACGCATTCCGCGAGTGCGGTGCCGCAGACATTTGTGAGCAGACAGCTCGCATTGCAGAGTGTGTTTGCGTTGCTCACGGTTACTGTAGCCTCTTCGCCGATAGTATCTGTCGGTCCGGTAAACGTCCGATATATGACTGCTCCTCCATCTGACACTACTTCACATCCTTCTCCAATCTCGAGCTCTTTATTGCCGCAGACACTGACAGCATTGGCACACAAGGTAGCGGGATCTCCCAAAACCTCGCACGCGAATGATTGCACCACGCTTCCGGTATGTAAACAATTATTTGAACAGCCAATATTCGATTTTCCCGGCTGACCCCCGGCTTGCGCAAGTGAAATCGCGCTATCACAAGCTTCGCCTTTGGTCACAAATCCATCGCCACACCACGACGCGCCAACAAGATTCGGATCAAATGCGCTATATGGCTGCGATCCGGTGAGTTCTTCGGTTGTGAGTTTCCCCGAAGTATACACACAATTCACCTCACAATTATTTTCTCCCGGTGGGTCGCAGTCTTCACCCGGATCGAGTTTTCCATCCCCACAAAGATAAAGAGATGATGCAATCGTTGTGGGTATATCGCTTCCATTCAGGAGACAGCTATTGGAACAATATGATTTCGAAATTCCTGGAGTGCCAAAATTGGTGACTGTCGCGACAGTGCCATCTGCTGTGCTCCACGAATAGCCATAATCCCATTTATTGAGAATCTGTCCGTCTTTGCTACACACACCGGGATTTGCCTTGGGCAGGACTTCGTAAAGGGTCTTTTCTCCAATGATATTCGCGGTAAAAGGATTTGGTTTCACGTCAAGGGACCCGACCGCGCACGGGGTCGCGCTATTTTGTGTTTTGAACACCCATTCTTTGGGTGGAAGCTGTTTGCCTACTTTTGTCAAATCTTTTTTTGATCCGGCAGACATGATGCCCAATTGTCCGTTGATAGACCCTGGCTTTTTACCGACTGTTACTTCAGTCTTTGTGACGTTTTCACCATTCAAGCTCACTTTGTAATATGTTCCAGATGCGAGAAAATTGCTATTTTTCAAAAGCGCACGGAGCGTAAATGGCGTCTGAAGATTTTCCGGAAGTTCAAAAAGATTGGTGACGTCTGTGAGCGTATCACAGACCGCGTCTTCGCAGGCAAATACATAAAAACCAAGCGAATACGTGGACTGGTCCATGTACGTGTCAAATGTCACCAGAATGCCGCCATTCACGCAGGCCTCGGCACAGTTTGGTTCAAAATACGATACACCCGGATTCGACAAGTCAATCGTCAAGTCAGCCGGCGCCGCATTGATCGTTTGGCTCTTCGACGCAGTATCTGCCCCATCCACATTCTGATTTTCTTGAAGTTTAAATGGCGCGCTGGCCTGAATTTGCACAAAGCCGGGCGCTGTATTTTCGAGCGCGATCACATGGGCTTTGTCATCATTTTTCTTCGTGCCTGCATCAGAAAGTTTTTCTGCAGTCGCCTGTATCGTTGAATTTGTTGCCCAATTCCAGCCCATCCCGCTTACTTCAAGCACATTGCACGCTTTGTCCGATTGACCCATGATAAGATATACAAACAACATGTTGAGATCAATAAACTGCGTTTTGTCAAATATGCCTTTGAGCTCCAGAACCGGATCATTTTCGTATGCTTGCTCCAACAAATACCCTAAATACGTCACTGTTTTATTGGGCGGCTGAATACCGGCTGACGTCAAGACACAGCTTTGTCCTCCTGTCTTGAATTCATAACAATAGACAGTGCTATTGCCATTCACAGGATCTTCGCAGTGCAGTGGGTCGGCTTTCACGAGCGGCGCCTGATATGCTTCCTTGCCCGGCCCGAGATCTTCTTTTGCCGACAGAATGCCGTTGAGCAGTTCGACGCGATACCAAGTATTCGGCGTAAGGATGTTTGTGGTGACATCACCCTTCATGATTTTGAGAAGCTGTAAACTGGACACATATTCCCATTCATCCACGCCTTCAGAATTAGTTAATAAAATTTCTATCGGAGTATTACAATCAATCGCATCGCCTGTGCCGCAGGTATAAACTTTTATTTTGTTTTTTAAAGAGTCTGGATCCATGCCTTTCGTAAATCGCACCGCCACAGTGCCGTTGATACAGGCAGGCGTATTCGGATCATGCCCTTCCCATGGAATAGGAGAAGGATACGGAGGGGTTTGGCCCGCAACATTCCAATTTTTTATATCACAATTTTCTATCACCGCCGGGTACACGGGAATTTTGCCCGTGGTAAACCGCCACACATATCCTGCTTCTCGCACCTCGCCATCACAGGCAACCGCGTTCAATTTCCATTGGTCTGCGTCTGCCCCTTCGGTACAGCAATGATACGATTGATTATACAGATTTTTCTCCGCAGTACTTGCCTTGGAACATGCGCCTACCTCGTAATTCAAGCTATTGCTCTCCTGTCCATTCGCGCCTTTTACACGGATCGGCCCTTTTTTCATTGTATATCCTCCATTGGCAGAACTCGCTACCGGAATGAGTGTCTGTAGCGCTCCATCGGTCCATGGGGCAAGATCCTGGGTACCTTGAAATCCAGGCACCACATCGCTAAGGACGGTAGGATCGGTAGGAACCCATGTATTGAAGGTCGCGGACAGCCAGGTGGAAAGTGTGTTGGCCTCTGCTCCCTGCTTCCAGAAATAAATCGTGGGGTCTGCCGCGGCCGGTTTGAAATTTTTTCCGAAAATGGAAAGTTTCCCGGAAGTATTCAAAATAGGCGCGGGACCAAATGCGGGCTTGAGTTCACAGATGCTTGGACGCGGGCCTCCTGTCTGAATCTCGAAAGTATTGTTGCCATCCGTATAAAATCCGGCTTGATTGATGAGGACGAGGGAATATGATGCTACACTCTGATCTGGAACCTCGACAATCACCTGCGTATCTGTCCACGTTTTGGTACACTGGAGGGGAAACGATTGTCCAAATTCAAAACACGCGGCCGTATTTGGATCATCTCCTCCTGCTTTTGTTTGCGCGCAATCCACGGCAACTTGCTTTGAATTCGCAAGATACACATGTCCTGATGTGCCAAATCCTTTTCCATATATTGTGATATAGCTCTTCGGCGTCGAATTCGCTGGGTCAATAAGACTGATCACAGGATCGAGATCTCCTGTCTCTTTCAATACCGTAAATGGGACGCTATTGCTGTTTTCATTCGCGACGTTTACGACCACGCCGATTTCCCCGGGATCGAGTGTTCCCGGCACACTGGTTTCAATCGCGGTGTTGGTCCAATCTGCGGTCTGAACAGACCCTTGCACGCCGCCGAACTTGATGGTGCTTGCTCCTTCTGTATCTCCAAATCCTGATCCGATCGCAGTGACCGCTGTGTCTGGAAGAGCGGCCGTTTGAAGATCAGCGGTCTGCACCACACAGAGCCCCGGTCTTTTGATATCGTTTTTTTCAAACAGATCAATAATCGGGCCATGCTCATCCACGCTCGCGTCTTTCATAACGAGAGCGCTCAGATCGATTGGCTTTTCTGCATCCGCGATTGTCACTTGAATCGCGCTTTTTGACTGCAGTGCAAGTGATGTATCGTTCGGCACTTCCGCGATAATCCAATTGTCTCTCCATACATCGGCAGTACACTCTGCAATCGCGCCGACAATCAAATACGCCTCGGGATCGACTCCGGTGACATCGCCATCGTTGTTTGTGTCTTTTCCCCAATCAATCGCTCCCGCTGTATCGCCAAAATGCGCACCTTTGATCGTGATCCAATTGCCGCTCGCTCCATTAAGCGGATCAATGCTCGTAATCGTGGGCCAGGCAACGCAGATACATTCCTCGCTCTCAGGAACGCACAGATCCGACTCTTCCACATCAATGCATTTCGCGTCGAGTGAACACGCCGCGTCACTCTTGCAATTTGTGCCAAGGGGAATACATCCTGGTCCAGATCCCCCGCCGAATTGATCACAGTTTGGGCCTGTGGCAGTGATAAATTTTGATTTCACTGTTTTATTGTTGTCAATATCAAATGCCTCGATCGTAGCTTTGTACTGTTGCCCCGGGACAAAAAGATCTGACCACGCCGTATCCTTGAACTGAAACACAAAATCTTTGGATGATCCATCTGCCACTGAAGGTCCTGTATACCAATCAATCACTTTCCCTCCGCTAGGCCCTGTGATCGTAAGATGCGCGTATGCCACGCCACCAAATAATGCCGCCGCGGTCACATCTTTGATCGTGGTCGAAAGCGTATATGGATTATTTATTTTTAACATGCCGTTCGCCGCGCCATCCACCAAAATATCACCAATCACTGGCGGAACAGTGTCAATCATCCCAATCGTACTCGCGGTGAACAAGGCATCAAGCGGATATGTTTTCCCGCCGAATGATGGGTCGGCTGATACCAGTGTGCTGTTGTATATGTCTTTGATGTTCGTATCCACCTTTGTGGTATAACTGCCGCTTGGAAGACAAAGGGCATTCGACCCAAGAAGAGCGGTGATCTGGCTCTGTGTCAAAGCCGTCCCTTCCAACATCTTCCAGTCATAGACCGTAAACTGAGCAAAGTACTGAGATGTGGGATACCCCAAAAATAATGGATTGATATTTTGAAGAAGATCAACAGAGTTTGTGGATGATTTCGTCGTGTCGTCAAATAGCGTCACCTTGATACTATCCTGGGTGATAAAGAGATGATACTTTTTTCCGACAATCACTTTTCCCGGAAGACATATCTGATTTGATTGCGCCCCGTCAGTTCCCTGAAGTTTTTGAGCGACAAGGAGGCAAAAGGATTCTGTCGAAAGATTATATGTGAGCCAAAAAGAATTCTGTTTGAAGAGGAGCTGCGCGCTCGCAGTCTGGCCTGGTGGCGGAGAAGCAGGCTTTGGCGGAATCGCGTCGAGCGTCAGAGTGATATCAATGGTATATGGCGCCTTGAGATTCACGAATGAATTATTTGGAAGAACAGACAAGAATGGGAGACTATCCTGCGGTGTTTTTATACTGTACGGAAGTGTTTGTGGAGGAATGTATAGGGATAGCGGAGATTTCCATGGCAGACTAGCAACATCGCTCGTTTTCACGCACTGTTTGTCCGCGCCATCATACACCGCTTCTACGAGATAGCCATTTTCTTTGATGTTCGATTGTATGGGTTTGCCAGCCCCCGCGCTCATAAGAGTCAGCGCTTTTGAGAGATCAGTGCCTCCAGCGATCGGATGACTGAACAGAGCGCGAACAATAATGTTATTCATCTTTGTATCTCCGCTCGGTGTGCTCGGGGTAATGCTTTTCACATAAAACGCCGCGTCTTTACAAAAAGAATTTGTTATATTTTCTTCCAACAAGCAAAACGCGTTGCATTGCGTTTGATTGTAGCACGCGGATCCAAGCGTACATGGGTTACAGGACGGAGGCGGCTTGACATCCTCTCCCCCGCCGCCTCCTCCAAGCGCGTTCAAAAGGAACTGTGTAATCGTAAACGCAGAAAGAATGATAGCAAGCCCAATCGCGGCATTGATCATGAGCCGTTTGGCTTGTATGATTTTGTCTTCATTGCCAGCAGAGGTCAACCACAAAAATCCAGCATACAGAATAATGCCAAGCGCGATAATGCCAAGAAGCCCAAGCGCCGTGCGAATAATTTTCGCGATAACAATGCGGATGTCTTGTCCGGTCAAGCCGATATTTTCTCCCACTTCTTCCACGCCAAAATCCTGTTGTTGCGCGGATGAAACGTCGACAAAAAGCGTCGCGCTGAAAACAAAAAAAGACAACACGGTGAGAAAGCCGAGAGACAGTGCTATGTATTTCTTCTGCCAGGGTTTTTTCATACTTTGACACTTTATCACCTGGTTACCTTATCAGTAATCACAGATCACTCACCCCCTTCAAATCCGTAACACAACTATCAATATTTTCTTTCGTAAGAAACGCGTCATCTTTTGTTGTTTTTCCACTCACCACACACCCGGTGTCTGTAGCGCTGTCAAACGTGACATCCACGCAATCAGTTGATCCACCTGTTTCAGAATAAGTACAAATCGGCGATGCTTCATTCGTCACAGATGCGCTCCACGGACCACGGCCTGGATACAGACAATTTTGATACCCGTCTTTGATCGTGCTCGCCACTGTCGGGAAATAGAAAAGATCCGTATCATATGGGCCAAATTCACGATATGGTTTTACTATGGCTCGAGTTGTGTTGCCGCCATAGCTAGTGATGGTCGTGTTGATGACGGTATGAGGAAGTGATCCTCCAATGTTCTGTGCAAGAATATCTTGTAGTGTGATATTATTTCCTGTGGCATCTGTCCCGAGGACCTGCTCCGTTTCCGCTGTGCCAGGATACTCCTGCACATCAATGAGACTAAGACCGCTACTCAACATGAGTTTGCTAAAATCAAGCGTGAGGGGCGCGTTCCCGAGCACATCCTGATCATCAATCCCTGGCGTCACTTTTTTGATATATGGCGCGACCAAATCTTTTTCATTTTGAATAATATAATCCCAGCAATAATTATCTTGCTTTGAACCCGACGCGCACTCCGTTGCCTCAATTTTTGCGATATCACCAACACTCGGCTTTCCGTCCGGAATGGTATCCGCATCGCCATCCAGCGCGTTATTTGCCATGTCTGTAATACCGGTGAATGGATAGGATTTGAATGAGGTGGCGCCAGCGGACGTATCAATAAGATCCGCGGTATTCAGAAGCGTCTCATACCCATTGGTACAGCTCGTGTCTCCAAACGCGCAATCAAGCTGAATACAATAGATCGTATTGCCACACGCGTTTTGCCCGCATGGATTGTTTGGAATAAATTCAATCGTTTTGTAATTATTTGACATAAGCCACTCTCCGACAGGAAGAATGAGCGAATTTTGTTTGGTTCCTTTGTTTGTCGCCGCAAACAGAATATGATCGAGTGTGGTTTTTGTTACCGTGAGCTGATCAACCACGCCCTGTGCCGTGAGCGGATCCATGGCTTCGCTGAAATCAACTCGAATGATTTTGTTGCTTTTGTCTTTTTGCCCTTGCGAAGGAGATACCAATGTCACGATCGGTGGCGTATCATCAAAAATCGTATCTGTCTGAAACTGCCAAAGATAAAAGCCAGACGGACCGAGATACCCATTCGAAAGCTCTCCAGTAATCGGATGTTTGAGAATCACCCCCTCTTGGCTTGTTGCCTCGGCATTTTTTCCTGCTTTTATCACGACCGTGTACCAGATTTTCTCATTGTTGTCGCCGAGAGGTTGATGCGGCTTGAACACGAAGTCAAATGTATTGCCCGCGGTATTGGGTTTGGTGAGCGCCGCGGCTGAAATAAGAACAGGAATTGCGCCTGAAACTGAAGGCGTGGCGTACAATTCCACTGCCGAAGGTTTCATCTGATCACATAATGTACTCCAAAATGCCACTGCGTTGAATGGCAGTTCTGGATACTTCGTCTTCCAATCTG
This sequence comes from uncultured Gammaproteobacteria bacterium, assembly GCA_964374115.1. Classification (GTDB taxonomy): domain Bacteria; phylum Patescibacteriota; class Patescibacteriia; order Magasanikbacterales; family UBA922; genus CAYJXK01. Next base: position 16,089 of record CAYJXK010000001.1, on the reverse strand, counting down.
TACAATCGCCAATGATATTGTTTTTATTTGTATCATCAATGATACTTGCCGGATCAATGGATTCGCTAAAACTCACCACAATCTGCGTATCGCGCGGCACATCTATCTGGCCGACAGAGGGATAATGATCTTTGATGAGCTTGCCAAGCGCGCCACTGCCGCCAAAATTATTGATAATCGGCCCGCCATCTTGCCCCGCTCCCCCGCCACCGCCTTGACCAGAAAAAGCGTTCAGAAAAAATTGAACAATGGCAAGGGATGAAAAAATGATGATGAGTCCGACCACAGCATTCCCAAGCATTTTTCTGCCTCGCGCAATCGAGTCTTCATTTCCACCGGATGTCATGATGAGAAATCCGGCATACAATGTGATTCCAAGAACAATGATCGCAAGAAGCCCAAGGATCGCGCGAATGATCTTGCCAATAATAATCCGAATGTCTGTGCCAGAAAGCGATATCGTCTGCCCTACTTCTTCCACGCCAAAATCCTGCGGAGCCGCTTGTTCGCCGATGACTTGCGCGCTCCCTGGCTCGGAAAGAAGAAAGAAAAAAGAAAGAAAAAGGAAACAGAACGCGAATAAGGCCGCACATTTTACGGACAAAATGAAATATGTTTTTCTGTACGACTGTGTCACACCATTGAAATCATGAATCGCTGAACTGATAGTGAGTTTCCGTGTATGATTCGCTGTATCAAAAGTATATCACAAAAACTTTTCTGTCCCTAGTATCCGTGTGACAATCTCCTTCACCTTTTCTCCGTCTGCTCGGCCTGCCACCTCCTTCATCGCCATTCCCATCGCCACCCCGAATGCCGGCTTCTCTGCCTGTCCATCAAGAACGTTCTTCACAATCGTTTCTATTTCCTCATCTCTCAACGGAGCAGGGAGATACGCTTGGAGAAGCGCGACTTCGTATTGCGTTTTTTCCACCAGATCGCTCCTTCCTCCCCGTTCAAAATCAATACGGGCATCTTGGAGTTGTTTCACTTGGCGTTGTATTACTTTTCGAAGCAGAGCGTCGTCGAGCGAACGCTTGAGTTCGATTTCTTCATTTCGAACCGCAGCCCACAATACGCGCAAGATCCCGGTTTTTTTCTCGTCACGAGCTTTCATCGCCGCGTCTTTTTCTTCTAAAATTTGATCACGGAGTGTCATATATCATGGTTCACGAATAGAAGTAGGACATACGCGTTTGCCTCTCAAAGAGGCGTTTTACCTCTCTTTTTTCTCGTGAAGATTGTGTGAGCGAGGTGATACGCCCGTTCCCGGACGTGTGCGGTTGCGGGGTGTATCATCGGTTCGAGAAAAACGCGAGTTTCCTCAGCGAGAAAAAAGAGAAGTAGAACGCTGATAACAAACGTGTACGTCCTAAGAAGTATACCAAAAAAAAGAAGCGGGGTATACCACTTCTGTTAATGAATCATCTGCGTGGTTTCTGTCGTCGCTCCTCTTCTTCTGGCGGAAGCTTGCCGATCTTTCGTAAATAATCCATTTTTGCGTGTGTCCGCGCCCGACGCACCGCGTGCTTGCGCTGCTCATTTTTGCTTTTTGGGGATTCAAAAAACTGCACCTTCCGCGCTTGTAAAAGCTTGCCTGAACGTTGCCAAGTCTGTTTCACGCGCCGCATGAACGCCTCAAATGACTCCCCTTTTTTCCGTTTTATTTCTGACATAAACTGATAGTGAATTTTTGTATAATTAGGACGTACGCGTTTGCCTCTCAAAGAGGCGCTCACATGCTATCACAGACCCTGTTTTCTGTCAATTTTTGCTGCTGGCGTTTTTGCTGCTGGCGCAACCGTCCCTCCGGATTTCGCAAGTATTTTCTCTACCTCTCGTTTCAATTTCTTTTGATCAATAATTTCCTGAATGCCAGAAGTCATATCTCGGATCACAACTGTGCCATCTTGCAATTCTTTCTGTCCTAGAATCAATGTGTGGGATACTCCATATTTATTCGCGAGCTCTAGCTGGGCTTTCAGTGATCCCTTGCCAATATTGTGATGCAAAACAATCCCATCGCGCCGCAATGATTCAATGAGCCACAACACCCGGCGACGAGCCTGCTCGCCAAGATGCGCAAAAAAGAGAGGACTTCGGTCATCCCGAATCTTTGTCTCTCCTGTTGCTTCTTCTTGCTTCCGGAGGACGGACAGCACTCGTTCTAACCCGATGGAAAATCCGCAGGCTGGTGTGGGCACCCCACCCAATATCTCTATGAGCCGATCATAGCGCCCGCCTCCGCCAAGGGCTTGTTGCTGTCCACCACTTGGTTGTTCCTCATCGCTATAGAACTCAAACACGGTATCAGTATAATAATCGAGACCGCGAACCAGAGTGGATCGGAGCATATATGGAATCGAAAGTTCGTCGAGATATTCGAGCACCTTCATGAAATGCGCTTTGGACTCATCGGAAAGCCAGTCAATAATCTGTGGCGCTTCCTCGATCACTGCCTGATCCTGCTCAATCACAGAATCAAGGACGCGCAAAGGATTGCGTTGCATTTTCTTTTTTGATTCTTCGGAAAGATAACTCCGTTTGGTGCGTAAATAGGAAACCAACTCAACCACATATCGGGCTCGATCATCTGTGCTTCCAATGCTGTTCATGTGGACCGTGGACGGAATTCCAAGGTCACGCAAAAAATTGTACGCGACCGCAATGAGCTCAGCGTCAATCGCGGCATCTCGCACCCCCACGCTTTCACAACTAAATTGGTGAAACTGCCGATACCGCCCTGCCTGTGGCCGGTCATGGCGAAACATAGGCCCACAGTACCACATGTTCACCGGCTGTGGGGCTGTCACAAGTCCGTGATGGATGAAGGCACGAGCGACAGACGCAGTCGCCTCTGGCCGCAAACACAATTTATTTCCATCCGAATCTTCAAAAAGATACATTTCTTTGTCAACGACATCAGTCCCACGCCCAATGGAGCGGATAAAAAGCGCGGCTTCCTCCACGATAGGCGTCTCAATATATGAAAAATTATAGGCATGCGCAATGCCTGCCGCCGTTCTATACAGATGTTGCCAGTACGCTCCATCCTTTGGAAGAATGTCTTTCATACCACGCACTGGCTGGAAAAGCTTTTTCTGCTTTGCTTTTTCTCCCACTCCTGTTGTTTGGGGAAGAGTCTTATCGCTTGATTTTCTATTTCCCGACTTTTTTGGAGTGTGTCCTTTTTTTTTGGGCATACACGAAATGTTATTGATCACAAATTATACGCCGGCGCGGCAAATGTCGATATTCGAGAAAATGGCCAACCGCGAAAAACTGCTCGGCCGATAATAACATCGCGATCAATAGGCCCAAAAATACGAGAATCGTAACTCTGATCCCTGTTGTCGCCCATCACAAAATATTGAGTAGTCTCCAAGATAAATGTTACCGACCCTATGGTCTGCTCTGGCGAGGGAATATATGTTTCTTCCATCACGACCCCATTTGGATGTTCATCATTATAAATAATTACTTTGTTGGCATCGATTCGCACCCTCTCCCCCGGCAATCCAATGATGCGCTTGAGATAATAATCTTTTTGTTTTATTGGCGCGCGAAATACCACGACCTCACCGCGCATTGGTTCGCGGAAACGATAGGTGATTTCATCCACAATCAAATATTCGCGCTCGTAAAATGTGGGCACCATGGATTGTCCTTTCACGTAAAATGGTTTGAACAAAAAATATCGCACCAGCGCGATCGTCATGCCGGCAAGCAATGCGATTTTGATAAATTCAAGAAGCGCAAGCCCTACTTTGCCGGCTGTCATTGGATCACCCGAATCAGGGTGCCCTGGCTCCCCTGCCTGTGAATCAAGAAAAAAATGTTCACGGTGTTCCATAGGAATTTTCGTTCTTGTCAAGGACGAAGTATAAAGGAACAACAAAAAAAAAGCAAATCGCTTGACTTCCCCTAAAAAAAACGGTATTGTGCCACCACATTGGTGATATTGGACGGCTAGCTCAGTTGGTTAGAGCATCTGCATGACATGCAGAGGGTCAGAGGTTCAAGTCCTCTGCCGTCTACAGATATCGAATTGTGGAAGTCGGATATCTGAACTCCGATATCTGAATTCTCATACGGGCGTGTAGCTCAGTTGGTTAGAGCGCGTCACTGATAATGACGAGGTCCCAAGTTCGACTCTTGGCACGCCCACGGTGTTCAAAATGAGACGTAATTAAATCGTTGTTCAGATAATCTCAGTTGGTTACCCGCCCGACTGAACGATCCTGACGGATGTCAGTCGTTCGGGCGGGGAGCGCGTCACCGATAATGACGAGGTCCCAAGTTCGAGTCCTGGCACGCGCACCAGATAATACT
>CAYJXK010000001.1:0-11747 GCA_964374115.1 uncultured Gammaproteobacteria bacterium | reverse complement strand
CACGCCCACTTTTACCAAAAATAATATATCCCTCGGCAACGGCCGAGGGATATATTATTTTTGGTAAAATTATATATTCAAACTGTCTACTGCGCTTGTGTCAACATCGACCACACTTGGTCGTGGTCGCCCACCAGTGCCACCCACCGGTTCGTTGATTTTCAGATTCACGCGAGCATTGTGCTTCGCGCCAACAATCTTGAGGAGTGTGCGAATAGAACGCGCAGTCTGACCTTGACGACCAATCACATATCCCATATCTGATGCGCCAACATCGAGAGTGAGGAGAACGCCTCGCTCGTCAATGATACGGGTGGTCTTTACGTCATCCGGGTTGTTCACAATCGCCTTCACCACAAACTCAAGAAATTCTTGATCTTTCTCCATACACATCAATACTGATTAGAATGACCGAACTGTCGACATCGCTTCGATACAGTATCAAAGCCAGTTCTGGAAGTACCTCTATGCTATCGTCTCTCTATTGATTTGTCAATCAACTCTGTGCATAATTTAGACGGATTCTGTGACTGCTTTTTTCTTGGCAATTTTTTCTTTTCGTCTTGTGCTGAGGTACACAGATTGTTTCTTCGCGCCCGAGATGATGCCGGCATTCACCAGTATATTATGCACAGTATTTGACGGCTGGGCGCCGACCGAGAGCCAGTATTTCACACGATCTATTTTGAAATCTATTGGCTTCTCTTTTTTGGAGCGATCGAAGTATCCAAGGATTTCTTTGGTGATTGCCTGCGTATCTTTGTGTTTATCAGAGACAACCAGACGAAAACTGGGGCGTTTCAATTTTCCAATGCGTTGAAGTCGGAGAGTGAGCATACGAAAATGTAAAGTCTAAAATAGAATATCTCTAACATGATGGAAAGAACATCCACCTCGTGACTGGTGAAATCTGGGGTGAGTATAAGGAAGAAAAAAGAAACTGTCAAGATAGCCAGTTTCCGTGTACTCGGGTTTCAGATCCTATGCGACCTTTTTGAACACCTCATAAGATGTCCAAAAAGGTCGAACGGATGAACAGAATCATCCGTTCCCTCCTGTTGTGTTTTTCCTCCAGATGAAATGAAAGATCGTTCTGTATTCCTAGCCAGCAGGGTTCACGACTCGGACGTGATCCGCTCTTACGAGCGCGCTGCTTGTGCCATCCTCGATCTTAACCTGCACCCACGAGTTGCCCAGAATCGCCGTCACGATCACATCGCACCGCCTGAAGAAAAACCATTTCGGACACATGACATGGGATCCCACTTTGATCTCTTGCCCTGTGCTATCTGCGAGCATCTCTTCCTCCTTAGGCCTGTTGGATGTTCCCGCGCTCCTGACCATCAGTGAGCTGGAAGCGTTCGAACTCACAGTTCCCGGTTCCGTCGGCACGGATGATTCCATGCGTCACTTTGCCGCACGGGACGAACATCCACACATTCCATGCGTGGACGTTCTCGTTCCTGTAGAGCCAGAATCCTGAGATGTCCGTGTCCTGACCTTCGACGTATCCAACCTGTGTCTTGTCCACAGCATAGGCAGTGGGATCCCCCGCCAGATGGAATGCCAGCTTTGTTTGGTTGTTAAACTTCACTCGTCGAATCTCCACACGCACCTCCTTGTGCCGGGAACACTCGATCCCCCAAATCCCCTCGAGAGAATGTGCTGACCATGAGGAACACACTCACTCGAATTGATTTTTTTGAATAAAAAATCCCGCTTCACGGGATGTCCTTTTGTTTCTTCTCTGCTGCATTCTCTTCCTCTCTTTACAACAAAAGACTATCCCGATCAATCGAGATCTTGGTCTTTTTTGGGGAGAATAATACGCAAAATCGGTTCATAGTTCTGCGTTCTTTATTTCGATTATAGCCAAAGGTAATCTTAATACCAAAATCTACGATTGTCAACGATTTTGTGGATAACTCTTTATGGTTCTCTTCAATAGAACTCATAACGAGTTTTTTCCTCCGCGCCATCCCATCACTTTTTTTTTGCCTGCAACTCTGTGAGCCATATCTGACAGTAATAGCCGTTCCTTTATTAACTGAGACTAAAAAAGAAACGCGACCCTTGTCGCTCCGACAGAGAGTCAGAGGGGTCGCAACGGGAGCGCAGAACTCCAGAGATTTTCGAAGCATATCAGCGCCAGATTTGGCGTCGACCGGCATCAGTGATCTGGTAGACCTTCTGACGACCACCGCCGTCAGCATAGTAATTCTTGGGAGCGAGACGTCCTCGTTGCACCAGTTCGGAGACGCGGAGTCGAATATCCTCGATCTGCATCTTGCGGCCGAGCGCCTCCGGATGTGTGAGAGTGAGGATACTCGTGGCTCCTTTCTTGTAGAAATACCGCAGGATGAGACAGCGCTGATAGACCCGCCTGAGAGCGTTCGCGAGACGCCAGCCGACCACCAATGCGAGGATGACGATGATGATGCTATACCAGGCCATTATACTGTTTCTCCTTTTCCAAAACTCCCCGACGACAACTCTACCCTAACAGAGAAAAACAATCGCGTCAAGCGCGATTGTTGTCAAACACGTTGTTGTCAAACACGTTGTTTGACAGAAAGATTTTTTTTATGTACGATAAGAAGGATTTGAAATAAACTGAAATTTTGAAATGTCTGCCTCGCTTTATGCCCTCGTCAGTGTTATCGCGGTGAGCGCAATATCGCTCGTCGGGGTGCTTACTCTCTCGTTTACTGCCGCGAAACTAAAATATATCGTGTTTGTTTTGGTTGCATTTGCGGCCGGAACAATTGTCGGCGATGTATTTTTTCACTTACTTCCCGAGGTAGTAAAAGATGGCGCGTTTACGATTGCGGCTTCGATTGGCATTATTTCAGGGATTATTTTTTTATTTATTCTCGAGAAAGTAATCCATTGGCGTCATTGTCATTATCCCGCGTCCGAAGATCACCCCCATCCGTTTGCTGTCATGAATTTGATTGGCGACGCGTTTCACAATTTTCTTGATGGAGTGATTATCGCGACAAGCTACATGGTAAGTATTCCTGTTGGTATCGCGACGACCATCGCGGTGATCGTGCACGAGATTCCGCAGGAAATGGGAGATATCGGGGTCCTCTTGCATGGTGGATTCTCCCGCCGAGCTGCCATAGGATATAATGTGGTGAGTGCGATAGGCGCAGTGCTTGGGGTCATTATCACACTTGTATTTTTTCGGTTTGCCGAAGGGGTCACTGATATTCTGGTTCCTTTTACGATTGGCACATTTTTGTATATCGCAGGATCCGATCTTATTCCTGAATTGCACAAAGAGCTCGCAATCAAGCGATCTATTGCTCAGCTGTTTGCTTTCGTGATTGGAGTCACACTCATGGGATTATTGCTTTTTATGGAATAGCGCTCATGAGCTAGATTTTTTCCTCTCGCACATCAGACACGGAATACCTATGGAATCAAAACAAAAATCTCAAGATATTTTCACCATGATTCTCGAGTCCACCAAGCACGAGGGACCATTTTTTAAAGTTGCCGCGGAGCAAATGAAACAGAAGACGATGCCTGAATGGAAAGAACATGTGATCGAAGGACAGCTCTCGGTGGATGTGTTTGACACCGGGGATGCGCTCACCATTCTCGCTCCTATTGCTGGAGCGATCGGGGATCGAATTGAGGTATATATTCACAATGATCTCGTGACGGTTCGAGGACAACGACCATTTCCAGTGTCAGAGTCCGGTGAGTTGAAGCCATTGCATCAAGAATGCTATTGGGGTACATTTTCTCGTACTATTGTATTGCCGGTTGAAGTGCGAGGAGAACAGGCAGAGGCAATGTACCGAAGTGGTGTTTTGATCCTTACGATTCCAAAGACACGGGGGGATGCCCGTGTGCCCATTACCGTGGTAGAAGAGTAGGGAATATTGAGAGAGGCACACGCGAAAATCCTAAAAGTGATAATTAAGGTGATACGGTGATTAAGTCATATCAATCTGAAATTTGGCATCTCAAATCCATCGTCTTCTCGCCACTGGCGATTTATTATAGGGATCAGTACAATCTGTTTGGCGCTTTTTTTGGCGTCTGGCACATGGATGTATGCGTACGGCAAGTCCATAGAGGGTCGAGTACTTCCAGGTGTCTCTGTGGGAGACGTATTCATCGGCGGCATGACCAAACAAGAATTAGAGAGATATTTGGATCGGATGCAACAAAAGCTCAATGATGAGGGGGTAAAAATCGCGCTAAAACTTCCTCAAGGAAGAACAGAGACGATTCGATTGGTGCCACCAATTATTTCAGAAGAACACGTGACCGACTTTTTTCGTATTGATAGCGCCAAAGAAGCTGAACGACTTGTCTCATATCGAAAAACAAACGCTCCGCTTGTTGATGGATTTCTCGCGATGATACATCGGCTGATTCCGTCGAAAATAACACTCAAAGAAATATCTCTTGAAAAAGTGTTTTTCCAAGAAGTAGGGACGCAACTTGCTCCATTTGAAAAATCTGCGATATCCCCGGCAATGAATATCACCGATTTCGACCCTCTTATTTTCAAATTTACAAGCTCATCGATCGGTGTGTCTTTTCCCACGTCGTCTGTCCCAACTCTCTCTCTTGAGGCATGGTCGCGTTTTGAAAAGCCTTTAATCACGCTCCCCGCTACCATCACTGAACCCTCTCTCCGCGTAGCAGATCTCGAATTCCTCGCGCCAAAACTCCCCCTCCTTTTTGAGAAAGGACCGATTACATTGACGTACAAAGACGAGCACACAAAACGAACATTTGATTGGGTCATTGACAAAAAGAATATTGCCAAGTGGATTGAACCTGAGAAAAGCGAGGACGGTGTATGGCTCGCCGTTTCTTCGACAGCTTTTTCTTCTTTTCTCGAACAAAACGTCGCACCCCGTGTCAATGTCGAAACACAAGACGCGCGATTTCGGGTTGGAGCAAACGGCAAAGTAGTCGAATTTCAAGGAGCAAGGCCGGGAATTACAATCAACGAAGAAAAAACAAGGAGCGCGTTGAATACAATTATTCGCGCTCGGGCAGAAGGACAACTATCGTCCTCCGCCCTTTCAGTCGTTATAGAAAAAATAGAACCAACAATAAAAACAGCAGATGTGAACTCTCTCGGAATCACAGAAATCCTTGGTGTTGGGTATTCGAATTTTGCTGGAAGCCCACCGAATAGAATAAAAAATATTCGACACGCGGCCAAAAAAAAACTCGATGGATTGCTCATCAAACCAGGCGAGGACTTTTCACTCATCAAAGCGCTCAAACCCTTCACACTCGAAGATGGATATCTTCCGGAATTGGTCATCAAAGGAGACAAAGTGATTCCAGAGATAGGAGGAGGACTGTGCCAAATAGGGAGTACTATGTTTCGTGCCGCCATGAATGCAGGGATGCCGATTACGATGAGACAAAATCATTCGCTTGTCGTGCGCTATTATAATGATTCCAGGAATGGCCTTCCCGGCACAGATGCGACGATCTATGAGCCAGCGCCAGATTTTCGGTTCCTGAATGATACCGGATATTACCTTTTACTTACCACTGAGATGATTGAAGAAACCGGAGAACTCTTTTTTACTCTGTGGGGCACGTCTGACGGGCGTTCAGGTTTTTATAGCGCGCCGGTTGTTCATACATGGCTTCCAGTCGGAAAGACAAAAATCATTGAAACCACGGATGTGCCGTTGGGGGAAGAAAAATGTCAGAATGCCTACAAAGGGGCGGTTGCCTCTTTTACCTACTCCCGAATATTGCCAAATGGAGAAAAGATCGATAGGGTTTTTAAGAGCAGTTATCGGTCTCTTCCGAAGATTTGTCTTGTTGGAGTTCTATCCAAAGAAGAAGGGAAGGATGGCGCTTCATCAGAAGACGTCCCGATCGAAGAGATACAAGATATTGCCCCGACTGTGGAGAATTAATTTGGCTTATTCTAGATAAAAAATAGTATATTTGACTCTGTTGACTACCAGAGCTCTTGACAAGAGTCTGGTTTTTTGTTATCATTGCCTGTTATCCGTGCTATTATTTGTTTTCGATTTCTCAATAGTCTCACAGATGGATCTTGAGGATCTTTTCTTTCAAGCGATTACCAAGAAGGAAGAAATCCTCTTCATCCATCTTTTGTACGAGCTCGTACAAAAGGCGTCACTCCGGCCTCGGCCGGGGAAAAACGTGGGTGTAGAGATCGTCCAGACTTCACGACCGAATTTCCGATTTGAAGTATGTACATCTCTGCATCCACGACAAGCATGGAGGTGTGTTATAGGCTGTAGCAGGCTTCGGCTCGCCGTTGACCTTTGACACACCTTCTTGGGTGCAGTATGGGATTCATCCCATAATTTGAAAAAAGAAAATCCCCGGCATGACCGGGGTTTCTTTTTTTATTTGATCACTTTGTCCACTAATCCGTACGTGACGGCCTCAGCGGCTTCCATGAAATAATCACGGTCTGAATCTTTTTCGATCTGTTCTTTGGTCTTTCCTGTTCTCTCAGCCAAGATGCCATTGAGTCGATCTTTGAGTTTGAGAATTCTCTCGGCATGAATCTTGATATCACTTGCTTGGCCCTCGGTGCCGCCCATGACTTGATGGATCATCACTTCGCTATTCGGCAGACAAAACCGTTTACCTTTTTCTCCGGCTGTGAGAAGGATTGTTGCCATGCTTGCGGCAATGCCAATGCAGATAGTCGAGACATTCGGCTTAATATATTGCATCGTGTCATAGATCGCCATGCCAGAGGTGACCGACCCTCCTGGAGAATTGATGTAGAGCTTGATATCTTTGTCTGGCGCTTGGTTTTCGAGAAAAAGAAATTGCGCGATCACAGTGTTTGCGACCGCGTCATCAATGGGGCTTCCGAGAAAAATAATTCTATCTTTGAGAAGCCGGGAATAAATATCATACGCCCGCTCGCCGTACGAAGTTTTTTCGATGACAGTGGGGATGAGGTGTTGATTGGTAGGGGTGTGAAATGTTGTCATATGGAAGATAGTATACGGGGAGAAAAACAAAAAGACAAGTATGTCATATTATGAAGATATTATGACAGAAAAAATTTTACCAAGCGCCGTCTCAATCGGTCCCTCCATCGTAAACCCCGATGCCTTCTTGTGTCCTCCACCGCCAAGGGCTTTGGCAAAAGCGGAAACGTCTACATCATTCCGCGTCGTTCGGAAACTACCGCGCACCATTCCATCCTCCCGTTCTTTCAAAATAAGCGTGGCTTTTCCTTCACTCAAAGAATTCAAAAAATTTGCAATACCTTCTGTTTCCGACTCAGCAACCTGGTAGAGGACAAGGTCGTCTTTGAGCAGGTATGTGTGTGTGATGTCGGTTTCTTTATTATGTTCGAGCCGGGAAAATGCCAAACCCCAGAGTTTCAAAATATTGGTTGTTTTATTTTTCAAAAGTGTCTTTTTTATCTCATCAATATTTCCTCCCCGGAGGATGAGGTCGCTTGCGATATGGACTGACGCAGAAGAGGTTGCGGCATTGGTAAAATGATCCGTATCCGTGATAAGGCCTGTGAGAAGACTGGTCGCCATATGTTTATCAAGAGGAATCCGATTGGCATGGAAAAATCGGTAGACGATTTCTGTGGTCGAGGATGCCGATGGAATTACCATGTTGTATTCCCCATAATTTTCATTCGTGAGGTGATGATCAATGTTCACAATCGGTGGACGTTTTTTCATAGCGGAAAGCACAGCTTCGACCCCCGCATACCGCAGATCTCCGGCATCAAAAATCATAATGAGATCAATCGAACTATCCTCAAAAATTTTCACATCTGTATTGATATCTGTGGCATGGGGAAGATACAAAAGGGCGGAGGAGGCCGGGGTAGCACAAAAGATCTCCGCGCTTTTTTTGATGGATCGAAGATACTGCATCATCGCCGCCACCGATCCCAAAGAATCTCCATCGGGATTTTGGTGCGGAATGAGGAGGATGTGGGCCGCTTTTTGTATGGCCTGATAGATGAGTTCGGCTGTGCGTTCTGGCATAGGATGAATGATTGTACCGCGATTGTCACTGTCTGTCAAGGGTGGCGGAGCGTTGTTCCCAATTATAAACTCCTGCCAGACGAACGGAAAAATTGGCCTTTTTGGAAACAATAAGCCACAAGCTGGATAATCTAAAATTTTTTATCACTCTGCTGTGGGATGCAAAAGGAATTGACGCCAATACGTATGGACAGCTCTCCCAAAAACTAACGACTGCTGATAAGACGCTGGAGAAATGGCTGCAGCTGTTAAAAAACGAAGCTCCCGCCACAAAGACGGGAGCATGATGTGTGTGAAGGAAGAGCAGTACTCCCAGCCACAACGGCCAGAAGGAAGTGCTGATTTTTCCAGCCTTCTTTTTAACCTATCTTTAGTAAAGACTGGCTAAAATGAAAGCTGAAAAATGATAAAAAGAGATACTTTTCCGATACTATCATAACAACAAAGTATGGCAGAAATTCAGCATTTGTCAAGCCTATGTACAGGGTGGTATACTTTTGTAGATACAGTTTGATCATGATGAGGAAAATGTGTTTTCTTCCTACGCGATCAACTAGCCCATTCCGATTCTCACACGCTTCGTCAGAAAAAATATTTTCCTCATCAGTATGCATCTTACGTCGCTTGAACTTCATGGTTTCAAATCATTTGCCGAAAAAACACATATTGCCTTTCTGCCCCCGACCCACGGGAGGCAGAGTATTACAGCGATTGTGGGCCCAAACGGGAGTGGAAAATCAAATATCGCGGATGCCATCCGATGGGTGATGGGAGAGCAGAGTATGAAAGCTCTTCGTGGAAAAAAGAGCGAAGATGTGATTTTTGCTGGATCAGACACCAAAGGGCAAATGGGGCTCGCAAGTGTGACGCTTACCATCAATAATCGAGATGGCGAGAGTGATCTTCCATATGAAGAGATTGTATTGACACGGCGTCTATATCGCTCGGGTGAGAGCGAATATCTGTGCAATGGCAATCCAGTGCGCCTTCTCGACATTCATCTTCTTCTTGCCAAAGCGCAGTTTGGTCAAAATTCATACGGCGTTATTGGCCAAGGAATGATAGATCGGTTGCTTCTCCAAACACCAGAAGAGCGTAAAACATTTTTTGATGAAGCCTCTGGCATAAAAGAACTCCAAATCAAACGGCATCACGCGCTCCTCAAATTGGAGCGAAGTCAAGTCCATATGCATGAGGCTTCTGCGATCTTAGAGGAAATTACACCACGGCTGAAATCCCTATCCCGCCAAGTAAAAAAAGTAGAACAGCGCCAGGAAGTGGAAATACAACTTCGAGAAAAGCAAGAGCTCTATTATGGAAGTATATGGCGATTTCATGAGAGGGAATGGCAAACACTCGGCAAAAAAAGAGATACGGTGATTGCGCTACTCGAAGAAAAAGAAAGCATAATTCACACAATGCAGCGCGATGTAGAGATGCTTGCCGAAGAGAAGGGAGGAGGAGATGTGTTTGCTTCTCTCCAATCCGAATTTCAAAAACTTCTTCGAGACAAATCCACACGAGAGCGCGATCGTGCGGTGATCCATGGCAAGCTTCAGATCGCCTATAGCAAAGCTGGCTTGCAAAAACACGGGTGGCTCGAGCAAAAGCTCGATACGCTTTCTCGTGATATAGAAGCCATTGACCAAGATCAGAAAACGCTTGATCAGAGTATTGTTCGTCTCATGAAACAAGTCACCGAAACTCGTAGACTGGTGGAACATGCCCAGATGCAAAAAACAGTCCTCAAAAGCAAACTCCAAACTCTTCAGTATCGGGCGCTGGAGAAAAAAGGAGAAGAATCTGTGTTTCAATTTACCGGCATGCGCGCCGTGCAAGCGCTACTCACCGACAAACAGCGTTTTGGCACGATTTATGGGATGGTGGCCCAGCTTGGAGACGTGGAAGAGACCTATCAGTTAGCGCTTGATGTCGCGGCATCGCATCATCTTTCTTCCCTTGTTGTGGATTCTGATACAACGGCTGAGGCGTGTATCGCGTATTTGCGACAAGAGCAATTGGGAGTAGCGACGTTTTTGCCGCAACATACCATCAAACCTCGATTCATGGCCCATGATATCGAAAAACTTTTGCGCGAAAAAGGCGTGCGAGGCCTTGCCGTATCGTTTGTGCGTACGGACGCCAAATTCTCTAATATTTTTTCCTACATTCTTGGAAACACAATCATTGTGGATGATATTGCGGTGGCTCGACGCCTGGGGATTGGTCGGATCCGCATGGTGACCCTTCTCGGGGATGTGCTCGAAACGAGTGGCACGATGAAAGGAGGATTTCGATTGCGCAAAGAGCGAGGTATGGTCAGTTTTTCTCGGCGAGGAATCGGAGTCGCAGAGGGCCCTGTCGCCGTGTCAGAACAAGATATTCGCGCGCTCGAGATTGCGCTTGAGGACCAGGAGCGTCTCTATGAAAAGGCGCAAGAAACATTGAGAAAAAGCGAGACATCACTCTTCGCTTTAGAAGAAAAGAAAAACCTTCTCCTCCAAAGAAAAAATGAAATCATCAAAGAACATGCGGCACTCGAACAAGAGCGGCGACTTCTTTCTATGAACGCCGAAGAATATGATACGGCCATGGAAACGATTCGACAGAGCAAAGAATCACTCGATCGAGAGATTGAAGCAATCGATGGCGCGATTGGAACGTTGGATGCAAAGATGCGCGCCTTCCATGAAGAGACAGAAAAAAAGAAGGAGCGTCTCTTCGCGCTTCAAAGAAACATGCTCATGGATCAGCAGAGTCTCCAGAAAATGATGGAAGAAAAAAATATCCTGAATATCGAGCTTGCCAAATTCGAGACGAGAAAAGAAGACATTGAAAATGAATTATATCAAGAACTTCGGGTTTCGATGCAGTCACTCTTGGAGCGTCGAACAATAGAAATTCTCTCCCCTACACAGCTCGAAGAAGTGCTCAGGCAGATGCAAAAATTGAAATACCAACTCAGTCTTATCGGCGGCATTGATGAAGAGATCATGCAAGAATATACCGAGACGAAAGTACGACACGAGCAGATGTCGAGCGAACTAACAGATCTCACCAAAGCAACGGCTGACCTTGAGGTTCTTGTCGCAGAGCTCGACGAGATGATGCGCAAGAAGCGACAAAAAGCATTCAAAGAAATCCGCAAAGAATTTGCAACATATTTTGGGCTCCTCTTTGGCGGAGGGAAGGCCGATCTGTTCGAGGTGTATGCCGAAGAGGAAAAAGAAGAAGGGGATATGACAAAAGAGGAGCCTATTTTCAGAGGCAAGGAAGCGCTGCTTCTCAAAGGCATAGACATCATGGCAAGTCCACCAGGTAAAAAAATCAAACATATTCAGGCGCTCTCTGGCGGCGAGCGCACTCTTACCGCTATTGCCCTGGTCTGCGCGATTCTCCATACGAATCCGCCGCCATTTGTCGTCCTCGATGAGGTCGAGGCTGCGCTCGATGAGGTGAACACGATTCGGTTTACCACGATTATCCAAGAGCTTTCCAAGCAATCGCAGTTTGTCCTCATTACCCACAATCGAGCGACCATGCACGCGGCAGACGTGCTCTACGGGGTCACGATGGGTGGGGAGGGAGTGAGTAAAGTGGTGAGCGTGAAATTCGAAAAGTGATCCAACGTTCGTGTTGAAGCCGTAGAGCCCTATGCCACGTATGCCAAATGACGCACGAGTCCCACTCATGCAGTGTCTGTTTGAAAATATCCGAACGGAACTGGCTGGGCGAGGC